>DASWJX010000117.1:0-24617 GCA_036396915.1 Geopsychrobacteraceae bacterium
AATCGCCGCCAGCATGATCGCGTACTCAACGGCCGTCGCGCCCGCTTGATCCATCAAGAACCGCTTTGCCCATTCCATGTTCCAGCTCCTTCCATGGTCGGTTTTTGTCGCCCTTCAGCGCGGAGCAGCCATCGCTTCCCGCCCGCCTGAATGGTTGGGAACAAGGGCCGCTGTTCCGACCGGCCAAGGGCAGCATCGGCCCGGACTGTCTCCTGCGCTACCCTGCAGTATAGCAGAGGCGTGTTCGCTTTCATGAGCCCCGCCAGGCGAGGTACGGTTTCCCCCCCCGGGCAACCGTTTTGTGTCGCTTGATTAAACCTTGCAGGCGCTGTCGATAAACTATATATAAGTTCTGAGGTCCGATATTCTATGCAGTATCTGTTGCTGATCTTGTGTGCCGGAGGAGGCTATGGCTGAAAAACGGGTGATCAATCGCAAGCGCAAACGGCTGAAGGTCCGGTTCGGTGTCGAACGGGCGAAGCGGATCGCCTTTACCGATGATCTCTGCGCTGCGGGGCTGTTTATTACCACCGCCATGCCGGAGAAACCGGGCACCATCGTCATGCTTGAGATCGAAATGCCCGGCAGTGAGGTCGTCAAGTGCCAGGGGCAGGTTCGCTGGGCGCGAAAGGTGCCGGCCAGTATGCTGCGGGTCGCGTCCAAGGGGGGCATGGGGGTCAAGCTCGGCAACTTTACCCAGGGGCAGGAAGCCTATCGGCAGATGGTTGAACAGCTGCGCTATTGAGCGCTATCCGGGATCATGAATAACCCATTGATGCTATCACCCCAGGCGCAACTTCCCGCTGTCGTGCCTGATCTGGTGCTGCTGCGGCGCGGCGGCGGCGCCTGGCAGGTTCGCAGCCTGTCGGAGCGCCTGGCCGCCTGGTGCGGGCTGCCCGCGGATCAGGGCCGCGGCCGCTTGCTGTCGGCAGTTTTTCCCGATGCTGTCCCGTCGCTGAGCGATCTGGCCGATGAGGTGCTGCAGCACGACCGGGACCTGACCGATGTCGCGCTGCTGCTGGTGCCGGAAAAGCCCGCTCTGCTGGCCGATGTCCACTTCGCCGGCTTGAGCGATGATTATACCGGGCAGCTGGTGCGGATCAGCTGCCGGCAGGAGCCGGCGGCCAGGCGGCGGGAAACCGGATTCCGCGATCTGATCGGCAGCGGTCCGGCGATGCACGAAGTCTTCCGCAAAATCCGCCTTTACGCGAACTCGGATGCATCGGTCATCATTACCGGCGAGACCGGAGCCGGCAAAGAGCTGGTGGCCAAGGCGCTGCATGACGAGAGCGAGCGGAGCCGCCAGCCCTATGCCGCCCTCAACTGTACGGCGATCAGCGAACAGCTGCTGGAATCGGAACTGTTCGGTCATGAACGCGGCGCTTTTACCGGGGCGATCCGCGAGCACCGGGGTTATTTCGAGCGCGCCGACGGCGGCACCCTGTTCCTTGACGAGATCGGCGACATGCCTCTGCATACCCAGGGCAAGCTGCTGCGCGTGCTGGAGGACGGCCGGGTGCAGCGCGTCGGCAGCGAGCAGAGCCGGCAGGTGGATGTCCGGGTGATCGGCGCCACCAATGTGCCTCTGGAGCAGGCGGTGGCCGAGCGGCGTTTCCGCTCCGATCTCTATCATCGTCTGGCGGTGCTGCGCATCCATCTGCCGCCGCTGCGCCGGCGGGTGGAGGACATTCCGCTGCTGGCCGACTTTTTCCTGCGACACTTCAAGGCCAAGTATCACAAGCCCGCTCAGCGCTTGACCGCTGAAGCCGTCCGCCTGCTGCAGTCTTATCTGTGGCCGGGGAATGTCAGGGAACTGCGCAATGTCCTGGAGCGGGTGGTCATCGAAACCGAAACCGAGGCGATCAGCGCCAGGGCCTTTGCCGAATGGATCCGTGAACGGCAGCGGTTCTCGGCTTCCGGCGCGCTGCCGGCGGAGCAAGATCGCGACCTGCCGATCCTGCTGGCGCCCTCGGCGCCGGCTGACTACGGCGCGCCGGCCGGCGAGTCGCCGCGCTGGCAAAGGGCGGCCGGGCAGCCGGTCGACCTGTCGGCGGCGGCCATCCGCAACGCCTATCGGGCCGCGCAGGGGAATCTCTCCGCGGCGGCGCGCCTGCTCGGCATCCATCGCGCAACGCTGTACCGTCACCTGAAACGTCTCGACCTGGATCGGGACTCTCTCTCCTGAACACGCTCTGCGGAAACTTCCAACTGCGACGTCGCAGCTGTCGCTTGTAGCCGGCCGCTGCGACGTCGCAGCTGTCGCAGCGATCGTGCGGCATGTTTCCCGTCTCTGTAACTTGCTGAAATAAAAGCAAATAATTTTATCGGTTGGTTGGCACCCTCCTTGAAGTATCTCTGGTCACCAAGCGCACCACAAGTGCTAACCGCCATGATGAAAAGGAGAAGTGATGATGTCAGGACTGCACATGTTCAACGAAATGGAACTGCTGAGTCGTGAGATGGACCAGCTGCTCGGGGGGCTCGGCTTTCGTGTCGTCGCCGAGCCGCGCAGTGACGCTACGGGTTTCAGGGTCAGGGATACGGGCACGGCGTATCGGGTCGAGGCGTCTCTGCCCGGCATCGATGTCGAAAAATTGGACATCGATATCCTCGGGCGCCGCCTGTCGCTGACGGCCGAGACGGCCGGGACCGACGCCGGCGACGATGTCGTCTGGCACCGCCGGGAACGGCGCAGCGCAGCATTCAGGAAATCACTCATGCTGCCGGAAGAGGTCGAGGCCGATCAGGTCGAGGCCGAGTATAAAAACGGCCATCTGACCGTTACTCTGCCGAAAGCCGCTGCGCTTCTGCCGAAAAAAATCAGCGTGAAAGCCGCGTGACAGGTTCGACGAAAGCAACCGGATGACAATAGAATTAAGGAGCAGGAACATGCTGGAAAAACCGAAGACAAGCAACGGAAATGGCGCGCTGACCGCGATGAAAAACAGTGACCCCGCCGGCCTGAAGACCCCGGCGGTCGATATTTACGAAACCGCTGACGCTCTGGTCATGCTGGCCGATCTGCCGGGTGTCGCCGAGCAGGACCTGCAGGTTGAGATTGCCGGCGGGGTTCTCACCCTGCAGGCGGCGGCGGACCGGCAGGGAACGAACGGCGGATATTATCGCCGGTTCCGGCTCTCCGAACGGATCGCCGGCGAGGACGGTGACGCGACCCTGAAAGACGGGGTGCTGACCCTGCGGCTGCCGAAAGCGGAGTCGGCAAAGCCGAAAAAGATTGCCGTCAAGACGCTGCACTGAGGCGGGAAAAAGGCCGGACCTGGCAACGGTTCCGGCCTTTTTTTTCAAAAAAAAATCCGCGAGCGGCTATATTTTGATGAAACCACCCCGCACTGTAAGGAGAAGACTGAGATGATCGATCTTGAGCGCACCACCCGCAGGGTTCAGGAGGCGTTGCAGTCGGCCCAGGCGACGGCACTGCGCTTCGGACATGCGGACATCGACGGCGAGCACCTGCTGCTGGCTCTTTTCGAGCAGCAGGACGGGCTGGCGAACCGTTTGCTGCAGAAGCTCGCCGTTGCGCCGGAAACGCTGCTTGCCGAACTGCGTCGCGAGCTGGAAGCCCGGCCGCGGGTCAGCGGTCCCGGAGCGGACAGCGGCCAGCTCTACGCCAGTCGCCGCCTGGGCCAGCTGCTGGTGCAGGCCAGTGACGAGGCGAAACGGCTCAAGGACGAGTATGTCAGTGTCGAGCACGTGCTGCTGGCGGCGGTGGCCGAAGGGGAGCGCACCGCGGCCGGCAGGTTGCTGCGCAAACAGGGCGTCAGCCGGGAAAAGTTGCTTCAGGCTCTGGCCGAGATCCGCGGCAAGCAGCGGGTGGTCAGCGAAGATCCCGAAGCGACCTATGAGGCGCTGCGGAAATACGGCCGTGATCTGGTCGAGGAGGTCAAGCAGGGCAAGCTTGACCCGGTGATCGGCCGCGACGAGGAGATCCGGCGGGTGGTCCGGATCCTGTCGCGCAAAACCAAGAACAACCCGGTGCTGATCGGCGAGCCGGGGGTCGGCAAGACCGCGATCGTCGAGGGTCTGGCCCACCGGATTGTGCGCGGCGACGTACCGGAGGGGCTCAAGGGGAAGACCATCTTCTCCCTGGACATGAGCGCCCTGGTCGCCGGCGCCAAGTACCGGGGTGAATTTGAAGAGCGGCTCAAGGCGGTGCTGAAGGAGATCCATGACAGCAGCGGCCGGATTCTGCTCTTCATCGATGAACTGCACACCATCGTCGGCACCGGCAAGAGCGAAGGGGCGATCGATGCCGGCAATATGCTCAAGCCGATGCTGGCCCGGGGCGAACTGCATTGCATCGGGGCAACCACCCTTGACGAGTACCGCCAGTATCTGGAGAAGGACCCTGCGCTGGAGCGGCGCTTTCAGCCGGTGCTGGTCGAGCAGCCGAACGTTGAGGTCACGATCAGTATCCTGCGCGGGCTCAAGGAACGTTTCGAGGTCTTTCACGGCGTGCGCATCCAGGACAACGCCCTGGTCGCGGCGGCCAACCTGAGCCATCGCTACATCGCCGACCGGTTTCTGCCCGACAAGGCGATCGACCTGATGGATGAAGCCTGCGCCACGATCCGTACCGAAATGGATTCGATGCCGACCGAGCTCGATGCGATTACCCGCCGCGCCATGCAGCTGGAGATCGAGGAAGCCGCGCTGAAGAAGGAAAAAGACGCCGCCAGCCGCGAACGCCTGGTCGTTCTGCAGAAGGAGCTGGCCGATCTCAAGGAGCAGGAGCTGACCTTTTCCGCCCGGTGGCAACACGAAAAGGGCGGCATCCGCAAGGTTCAGCAACTGCGTGAGGAGATCGAGCAGACCCGCCGCGAGATCGGCGAGGCGGAACGCGGCTACGACCTGAACCGGGCCGCCGAGCTCAAGCATGGCCGGCTGCCCGAGCTGGAACGCCGGCTGCGCGGGGAAGAGGAGCAGCTGGAGGAGGCCGATGCCGCCGAGCGGCTGTTGCGGGAAGAGGTGACCGAGGAGGAGATCGCCGAGATCGTCTCGCGCTGGACCGGGATTCCGGTCACGCGCCTGGTGGAAAGCGAGCGGGAAAAGCTTTTGAAACTCGACGAGATCCTGCACCGGCGGGTGATCGGCCAGGACGAGGCGGTGCAGCGGGTGGCCGATGCGGTGATCCGGGCCCGCTCCGGGATCAAGGATCCGCGGCGGCCGATCGGTTCGTTTATCTTTCTCGGTCCGACCGGAGTCGGCAAGACCGAACTGGCCAAGGCCCTGACCGAGGCCCTGTTCGACAGCGAGGAGAATCTGATCCGCATCGACATGTCGGAATATATGGAGAAGCACTCGGTCAGCCGCCTGCTCGGGGCGCCTCCCGGTTATGTCGGCTACGAGGAGGGTGGTCAGCTGACCGAGGCGGTGCGCCGCCAGCCCTATGCGGTGATTCTTTTCGATGAAATCGAAAAGGCCCATCCGGAAATCTTCAATGTTCTGCTGCAGATTCTCGATGACGGGCGGGCCACCGACAACAAGGGACGGACGGTCAGCTTCAAAAATACCGTGGTGATCATGACCTCGAATATTGCTTCGCAGTATCTGCTGGAAGGGATTGCCGAGGGGCAAATCCCGCCGGCGGTCCGGCAGCAGGTCGAGCAGGAGTTGCGGCACGCTTTCCGACCGGAATTTCTGAACCGGATCGACGATACGATCCTGTTCGCCCCGCTCAGCAAGGCGGAGATGCAGCAGATTGTCCGGCTGCTGACCGATGATCTGCGTAAACGACTGGCCGAACGGCATCTGTCCCTGGAACTGAGTGATGAAGCCGCCCGCTTTATTGTCGACGCGGCCTATGACCCGCTCTTCGGCGCCCGACCGTTGAAGCGGTTTCTGCAGCATGAACTGGAAACCCGGATCGGGCGGGCCATCATCGAAGGCAGCGCGCATGATGGATGCCGGTTGCGGATCGGCGTCGTCGACCATGAACTGCAGGTGGAAATCGTTGCGCCTGGCACCTGAGTGAGGATCGCAACCGCGGAAGATCCGGGTCAGGATTTGGCTTGCAAGGCGCGGATTATTACGTATAATAATTACTGAAAAGGTAAACAATGGTCGAAAAGCTTTTCAAAGGAGGCCAGACATGCGCATCGATATTCTCTGCAAACCGGACAGCAAGGGGCGCTGTGACGGAACCATGAACAATGTGCGCGAAGCTCTCGAACGTCTGGGCGTCGAGGCGGAAGTGCACATGTTTCAGGATCGCCGCAAACTGATCGACAACCGGGTTTACGTCGTGCCGGCATTACTGATCGACGATCAGGTGCGCGTGGCGGGCCGGATTCCCGAGGTCGACGAAATCATTCGGTTTATCGTCGAGCGTCCGCGTTATCTCCGTGCCGTTGCCGAAGTCGCCTGAAACGACCCGGTTTCGTCCTGGCTGCCAGGAGCCCTGCCTGATCGAAGGCAGGGCTCTTTACTTTTGGATATCGGTGCGTTACTGTTCTGCGACACAGAGCATGGTACAGGAACAGGAGTGATGCGGCGATGTCGAAGGTTTTGCTGGTTGATGATGTTGAGCTTTTCTTGGAGCTGGAAAAATCGTATCTCGAAGAGTGCGGTTACGATCTGGTCACGGCAACCTCGGGTGAAGAAACCCTGCGGCGCATCGATGAACTGGCCCCCGATATCGTTCTCCTCGATTTTTATATGCCGGAAATTAACGGCGATGAGGTCTGCAAGGTTCTGAAGCAGAGCGCACGCTGGAAGCACCTGCCGATCATCATGGTGACCGCGGCGGGGCAGATGGAAGAGATCAGGCAATGTTTGGAATCCGGCTGCGACGATTATGTCACCAAGCCGGTCGACAAGCAGCAGTTGCAGGAAAAGGTCAAACGCCTGCTGGGGACGAGCACGCACCGGCCGACGGAAACCATGACCATCGCTCTGCCCGTGACCCTGCGCGCGGACGGACAGGAGTTTCGGGCGCGGACCCGGGATATTTCGTTGACGGACGCTTATCTGCAGTCTCAGGCGCCGCTCGGCGAGGGGAGTCCGGTCGATTTGCAACTGACCTTGCCCGACGGCACGGCCCTGCGCCTGTTGGGCAAGGTCAGGCGCAGCAAACCCGACAGCGGGGACGGTTTCGGCGTTTATTTCATCCACCCCGCGGAGCGGGAGCTGGACCTGCTGGGCCGCCTGCTGGCCGGCGGCAGCGGGTCATTGCCTGACGAGGGTCACATGGAGATCGATACGCAGCAGCGCATCAGGGAGCTGGAAGCGGAATGCGCCCGGCTGAAAGCGGAAAACGAAGAAATCGGCCGGCGCGTCGTCGCCCTGGAAAAGGAAAATCAGGAATTTGCCGGACAGTTCGTGCAGATCGAGGAGGTCAACAACAACCTGACCAATCTCTATATCGCCTCTTCCCGCCTCCACTCCACCCTGGATCGTGAAGAAGCGCTGACCATCATCAAAGAGGTGGTCATCAACTTTGTCGGTGCCGAAAAGTTTGCCATTCTGGTCCACGACGAGGCGGACCGGGTGCTGCGCTACGAAACCGGCGAGGGCTTTGAGGACGACGAAACCTTCCCGGATGTTGTCATCGGCGAAGGCATTCTCGGCAAAACCGTCGAGAGCAAGGAAGATTATTTTGTCGAGGGCTCGATCGCCGAAGGCTCCGACGATCTGGCGCGGCCGCTGGTGGCCATCCCCCTGGTGATCCACGACGAGGTGCTCGGGGTTTTGGCGATTTACAGTTTGTTTGTGCAGAAGGAACAGCTCGATCCCATCGATTTCCAGCTCTTTTCGATGCTCGGCGAGCACGCGGCCACCTCGCTCTTTTCCTCCGCCCTCTACACCAAGTCCGAAAGAAAACGTCAGACCTATCAGGGCTTCATGGATCTGCTGCTGAAGTAAACCGTCTCTCTCTCAGCGCTGCAGCAGCCCTTCCGCCAGCGCAAAGGCCAGCAGTTCCAGCCCCTCTTCAGGGTCGCAGCCCGGCAGGATCTCCGCCGGAGCGGCGGTTCCGTCCGAGCCTTTCAGCAGTTCGGCAAAACTGTCCTGCAGCGATTCGCAGAGCACCTCCTGGCCGCGGCGCAGGAAAATCCCGGTCGATCCGCTCGGGGTCAGGGTTTTCTGCAGCGACTCCAGCTCCATCCCCCCCATCGTCAGCAGTTCGTCCAGCTCGTAGTTGAAAGCGACCAGCCGCAGCTGTTCCGCCCGCCGCCAGCAGTGCCGCCAGCCCTTTGCCGCCGGGCGGAGCGCCGGTTGCGGCACCAGTTCGGGTCCGAGCAGCGTTTCCGCGTAGTGATAGTGGTAGAGCAGCAGGTCGCTGACCAGCGGCTGCAGGTGCGACTTGCCCCGGCCGTGCAGTTCGGCGTTGAGAAAGGCCAGCTGCAGGGGGAGAATCCGCGCCGGTTGCCAGCGGTCCACGGCCAGCAGTTGCTCCGGCGGCAGGTTCTGCTCCTGCAGCAGCCAGCGGGCGAACCGTTCCAGCAGGTCCACCGGTGCGCTGCCGAGCGCCTGGCAGACGGGCAGCATGAAGCCGACCGCCCGGCCGCGATTGTAAAAGATATCGGTGGCGGCGGCGAGCAGCCGGCTGTGGGCCAGCTGTTCCGGCGGATAGCCGGGGCTGCCGAGGATTTCGTAAGGGGGGCTCGGCTCGATCCGCAGGCCGAGCTTGTCCCGGTCCCGGTAGAGGCGGGTGCCGGGCAGCACCGCCAGCGGGAACAGGTCGAGCTGGTTGGGCCCGGTTGCCAGCGCCGCGTCCAGGCTTTGTCGAAAGCCCCGATGGCTGTCTCCCGGCAGGCCGTAGATCAGGTCGAGGCCGAAGACGACGCCTGCCTCCGAGAGCATCCGCAGCCGTCCGAACAGTCGCTCGGGATCGAAAGAGCGGTTCAGCGGCTTGAGCACCCGCGGATCGGCGGATTGCAGGCCGATCTGCACCGAGCACTGGAGTTGCGCCAGCAGGCGGACCGTCTCGGCGTCGAGAAAGTCGGCTTTCGCTTCCAGGTGGTAGTGAATGTTTGGCGCTTTTTCCAGCAGCAGCTGCAGCAGCTGGCGTCCGCGTTGCGCGGGGAAGTTGAAGGTCGAATCGAGGATCCAGATCTGTTGCGTGCCGCGGGCAACGAACAGTTCCAGCTCCGCCTCCAGGCGGGCCATGGAGAACGGCCGGACGCCCTGCCGGCCCTTGGCGTCATAGCAGAAGGCGCAGTCGAAGGGGCAGCCGCGGGCCACCTCCCAGAGCAGACCGCCGCCGGCTTGCGGAGTCAGGATGTCGTGCAGGTACGGCGACGGCAGCCGGTCGAGATCCTCACAGTAGACCGGCGCCGGCCGCGGCTTGTCCGGCGTCGCGACGCCGGCCAGGTCGCGGATCGGCGCCCCTTGTGCCAGGGCGGTCATCAGGGCGGCAAAAACCTCCTCCCCCTCGCCGCGGATCAGCGCATCCAGTCCGCCATCGGCGAGGATGGTCCGGCTGTCGGCGCTGGCCTCCGGTCCGCCGGCCAGCAGAAAGAGCTCCGGGCGCAGCCGGCGCAGTTCCCTGGCCAGCGCGAGAACCGGTTGGCGGTTCCAGAGATAGAGGGGGAAGGCGACCACGTCCGGCTGCAGGCGGCGGATGGCGGCAAGCATCTGCTCCGGCGACTGGGACAGATAAAGATCGAGCAGCCGGGTCTGGTCCCTGAGCGGTTCGGGCAGGGCCGCTTTCAGGCAGGCGGCGGCCAGCGGCGTCGCCTGGGCGGAGGGACGGACATGCAGGGTTGCCAGCAGAATCTTCAAGGGGTGTCCCGGTTGGTCGTGGGTTGCGGCGGCGCATCATGCAGGTGCTGCTCGCTGATGTCGATCCCGTGCCGGGCCATGGCCCGGCGGTAGCTGCCAAAATGGTTTCTCAGCTGGGTCAGGGTCAGGTAGTAGCCGTATTCCATGATATGGCGGCGGGCATCGAAACTCATCGGACTTTGCAGAAACAGCAGCGATTCATCCTCGCTCGGCTCGATCAGCAGGATGTCGACATCGGGATGGTCGCGGCAATAGCCGTTCAGGGCCAGTTCCAGGCGCTCGCGATTTTCGATCCGCTGGGCCTGTTCCCAGACAAAGCTGACGCCGAGCTGGCTGATGCTGGCGCATTCGCCGGAGGAGAGGGACGGCAGGCAGCTGTTGTGCCGGTCGTTGCGCAGCGGAACCCGCGGATTGACGGCAATGATCAGTTTGGCGCCCCGTTCGATGGCCAGGTCGATGTGCCCGACACGGCCGGTTGAACCGTCGATATAGAAGCTGTTGCCGATCGGGTAGGGGCGGAAAAAGACCGGAATGGCGCAGGAGGCGGTAATGGCCTGGCAGATGTGCTGGTTGCAGTAGCCGGGAGCGCCGAACACGACCCGGTGCCCCAGATCAACATCGAAGGCGGGGATCAGCAGTTCCGCCTGCAAAGCGGAAAACCGGTCGGTGAGTTTCTCGTCGGCGAAGCTCTGGCACAGGTAGCGCTGCATCGGATCGAGGGAGAAGAGTCCGGCCGGGACCTGCTCCTGGATGATGTGGAAGATGTCGGACAGGGTCAGACTCTGCTGGCTGCCACGGGCTTTGCGCAGACTGCGAAACAGATTTTTCAGGATACTGGCGGCGGCCAGCAGTGACCGCTTGCTGTCGAGGCGGTAAATGTCCGAGCGGGAGAAGTTGAAGGTTCCCTGCTCGTCGTTGATGATCGCCCGGTACAGCCGGGCCGGCGGAATGCGGTTGGCCAGCAGCGAGGCGATGATCGAGCCGGCACTGACGCCGACGTAGATGTCGAAGCGGCAGGTGGAGAAACGGCCGGGAAACAGACGGTCCAGCGCCGTCAGGCAGCCGATCTCGTAGGCCGCGCCCATAATGCCGCCCCCCATGAGGACGATAGCTGTTTTATGCGGATCTTCATTCATGGCTGCGGCTGCCGGTTACTGTTTGAGGCGGACCTTGATACGCGGTTTTCCCGCATCGATAGCGACCAGAAACTCGACCGGCCGGTCGCCGATTTTTTCGCTGAGTTTAACCCGCTGCGCCGCCAGGAACAGGGCGATTTTTTGCGGATCGGGGGCCACTCCGGGCAGTCCGCACTGTTGGCGGGCGCGCAGCAGCTCCGCATGCAAGCGGTCCGCTTCGTCGGCCGCCGTGGGTTGCGCGCTTGGCTGCGGCCTGGCGCGGGTTTTTTCCGCCCTGGCCAGGTGGCGATAATATTTGCCCTCGTCGATCAGGCGCAGAATGCGATCCCAGTAGTGGCTGTAGGACGCCAGCCGCGAGGTCAGTCCGTGGTAGCGAAATTTCAGATCGGTCTGGGTGATCAGTTGCGGGTTGTAACGGCGGATAAGTCGCGACAGGTCCTGCCGCTCGCGATACGGTTCCCGCTTTTCGACCCCTGCAAAATATTGTTCGTAGCGGATTTCCAGTTCTTTCAGCCGGGACTGGAAATTGTCCAGTTCCAGAGCGATTTGTTTACGATCTCGCATGCTTTTGCCTTTCAGTATCGGAACTATACTTCAGCCGCCAGCTTTTGTAAATAAAAACGGCGAAAAACGGGGCCTTTACGGGGCATTCGACTTGACTCATTGAGCTCCATTCGAGATAATTGAGCGTTTTTCCATAAATTCCAAAAACACGGACTTCAGGGAGGCGTGATGACGCAGGAGTTAGCGGCGGTGGTCCTGGCGGCAGGGCAGGGAACCCGGATGAAATCGAGCCGGGCCAAGGTGCTGCACGCCATTGCCGGGCAAGCGATGTTGTTTTATCCGTTGCAGGCGGCCCGGCGGGCGGGGTTTGAAGAGATCCAGGTGGTTGTCGGTCATCAGGCCGCTGAGGTCAGGGCGGCGGCGGCCGCGGCCGGGGTCAGTTTTGTCGAACAGAGCCGGCAGCTGGGCACCGGTCACGCCCTGCTCTGTGCGGCCGAGGCGCTGAGCGATTTTTCCGGCACCCTGTTGCTGCTGTGCGGCGATGTGCCGCTGTTGCGCGCCGAGACGCTGCGCAAGATGCTGGAAATCCACCGCGCGGAGCAGGCGGCGGTGACGGTTCTGACCGCGGAACGCGACAATCCGGCCGGTTACGGCCGGATTGTCCGCAACGGCGCAACGGTGCTGCGCATCGTTGAAGAGAAAGATGCGGACGCCGAAGAAAAACAGCTGCGGGAGATCAACACCGGGACCTATCTGTTCGACGCCCGCTTTGTCTTCGCCGCGTTGCGGGGGGTGGGGCGCGACAATGCCCAGGGGGAATATTATCTGACCGATGTCGTGGCGGCGGCAGTGGCCGCCGGTCTGCCGACCCGGGCGGTGGTGCTTGAGGATCCCGACGAAGCGCTGGGGATCAACGATCTGCAGCAGCTCGCCGCGGCGACCGCGCTGATGCGCCAACGGATCAACGCCGGGCTGATGCGCGACGGCGTGACCATGCTCGATCCGGCGACCGTCTACATCGATGCGGGGGTCGAGATCGGCGCCGGGACCCTGCTGCACCCCAACGTCATGCTGCGCGGGAAAACCTCCCTCGGGGCCGACTGTGTGGTGGAGACGGGGGTGATGATCGATGATTCCCGCATCGCCGACCACGTTCAGCTCAAGGCCGGATCGATCATCGAAGGTGCGCTGATCGGCGACGACTGCAAGATCGGCCCGATGGCTCACCTGCGCCCCGGCACCGAGCTGGCCGGCAACAACAAGCTCGGCAACTTCGTCGAGACCAAAAAAGCCGTGTTCGGCACCGGCTCCCAGGCCAGCCACCTGACCTATGTCGGCGATGCCGAGGTCGGCCGGGGGGTCAACTTCGGCTGCGGGACCATTACCTGCAACTATGACGGCGTCAACAAGCATAAAACCATCATCGAGGACGATGTCTTTATCGGCAGCGATACGCAGTTTATCGCCCCGGTCCGTATCGGCCGCAACAGCCTGATCGCCGCGGGTTCGACCATCACCAGGGATGTTCCGGCGGATGCCCTGGCCCTGTCCCGCTGCGAGCAGAAGGTGATCGCGGGCTGGCGGCGCCGCAAACCGAAAACCAGCAAGGACTAGAAGGGAAGACGTTATGTGCGGCATTGTCGGCTATATAGGACCTCAGGAGGCGTCGCCGATCATCATCGAAGGGCTGCGACGGCTCGAATATCGCGGTTACGATTCGGCGGGGATCGCCACCCTGGACGGCGGCGCCGCGCAGCTGCGCCGGGCGCAAGGCAAGCTTATCAACCTGGAGAATCTTCTGCGGGATAATCCGGCGACCGGCAAGCGGGGCATCGGTCATACCCGCTGGGCCACCCACGGCCGCCCCTCGGAGACCAACGCCCATCCGCACCGGGCCGGCGGTATCGTGGTGGTGCACAACGGCATCATCGAGAACTACCTGAAACTCAAGGAGACGCTCAGCGCCCAGGGGCACCGCTTCCATTCGGAGACCGATACCGAGATCATCGCCCATCTGATCGAGCAGCACTATAACAACTGCGGCGATTTCGAAACCGCCGTGCGCCGGGCGCTGAGCGAGGTCGAGGGCGCTTACGCGGTGGCGATTCTCTGCGAGCAGGAGCCGGACAAGCTGATTGCCGCCAAGCTCGGCTCGCCGCTGGTGGTCGGTCAGGGGCAGGGCGAATTTTTCGTCGCCTCCGACATCCCGGCCATGCTCTCCCATACCCGCGAGATGATCTTTCTCGAAGACGGCGAACTGGTGGTGTTCTCGCCCGGACAGATGCGTCTTTGCGATCTGTCCGGACGGCCGATCGAGCGGGCGCCGAAGACCATCACCTGGAGCCCGCTGATGGCGGAAAAGGGCGGTTACAAGCACTTCATGCTCAAGGAGATTTACGAACAGCCGCGCGCCCTGGCCGATACCATCGCCGGCCGCCTGCGGGTCGACGAGGGGGATGTCGGCCTTGACGAACTGGGGCTCGACGACAGCCAGCTCAACGGCCTGGACAAAATTTTCATCATCGCCTGCGGCACCTCCTGGCACGCGGCGCTGGTGGGTAAATTCTATCTGGAAAAACACTGCCGGATTCCCGTCGAAGTCGATATCGCCAGCGAGTTCCGTTACCGCGACCCGATCATTACCGCAAAGAGCTTGACGGTGCTGATCAG
Source organism: Geopsychrobacteraceae bacterium (assembly GCA_036396915.1). GTDB lineage: Bacteria > Desulfobacterota > Desulfuromonadia > Desulfuromonadales > Geopsychrobacteraceae > BM509. Next base: position 14,052 of record DASWJX010000117.1, read on the forward strand.
CCAGAGCGGGGAAACCGCCGACACCCTGGCGGCCCTGCGCGAAGCGAAAAGAAAAGGCGGTCGCGTCGTCAGTATCTGCAATGTGGTCGATTCCTCCATCGCCCGCGAGAGCGACGGCGTGGTTTACACCCACGCCGGACCGGAAATCGGAGTGGCGTCCACCAAGGCCTTCACCACCCAGCTGGTCGCCCTGTACCTGCTGGCCCTGCGCATCGGTCGCGCCCGCAACAGTTTGTCGGCCGACCAGTGCCGGGAGCTGATCGCCGACCTGGTGACCCTGCCGCGCAAGCTGGAGGACGTGCTGGAGATCGACGCGCACACCGAAGCGATCGCCCGCCAGTTCATGTCGGCGCGGGATTTCCTTTATCTCGGCCGGGGCAACCAGTACCCCATCGCCCTGGAAGGGGCGCTGAAGCTGAAGGAAATCTCCTATATCCACGCCGAGGGCTATCCCGCCGGCGAGATGAAGCACGGGCCGATCGCGCTGATCGACGAGCAGATGCCGGTGGTGGTGCTGCTGCCGCGTAATGCGACCTACGACAAGGTGGTTTCCAATATGGCCGAGGTGCGCGCCAGGGGCGGCCGGGTGATCGCCGTCGCCACCGGCGCCGATCCGGGGCTGGCGCAACAGTGCGACGCGCTGATCGAGCTGCCGGAAACCAGCGATGATCTGATGCCGATTCTGACCTCGGTGCCGATGCAGCTGTTGGCCTATCATGTCGCCGTCCTCAAGGGCACCGACGTCGATCAGCCGCGTAACCTGGCCAAGAGCGTCACCGTGGAGTAGTTTTTTTGAACCTGTCTTTTCCAGCAAAGTTCCAGGACATCCTGCTGTGGCTGTTGAATCGTTTCCGCGTCAGCGAAAACACCTTCCTGATCGTGCTCGCGGTCCTGATCGGCGTTCTCGGCGGGCTGGGGAACTACCTGTTTCGCAAGACCATCGAACTGATCCACTGGGCGGTTGTCGAGCAGAGCTTGACGCTGTTTGACATTTCCCTGGAGCACTGGTCCTCCTCGCGGGTGCTGGTGATGTTTCTGCCGGCCATCGGCGGGATTCTGGTGGTCCCGCTGTGGATATTCTTCGCCAAGGACCTCAAGGGCGGCTTCTCCGGTTTTCTGGTCAAGGTCAACCTGAAAGGCGCCAAGCTGCCGATGCGGCCGCTCTTTACCCGGGGCCTGGGGGCGGCGATCACCCTGGGGACCGGCGGCAGCGCCGGACAGGAAGGACCGATCGCGGTGATCGGCGGCACCATCGGCAGCCAGTTCGGCAAAAAGTTCAAGATGAGCGGCGACCGGCTCAAGGTCCTGGTCGCCTGCGGCGCGGCGGCCGGGGTCGCGGCCACCTTCAACGCGCCCATCGCCGGAGTTTTCTTCGCCACGGAGATTGTCCTGCTCTCCTCGTTCGAGCTGGCCAGCTTTACCTCGATCGTGATTTCCAGCGCCATGGCCACCGTCGTCTCCCGGGCGCTGCTCGGCAACAGCTCGGAGCTGGTGGCTCCCCCCTATGTGATGGGCAGTTTCTGGGAGCTTGTTCTTTATCTGCTGCTCGGCTTGATTATCGGCGGTCTGGCGGCGGGCTTCATCGATCTGCATTTTCGGATCAAGGACCGCATCGACGCGCTCGCCCTGCCGCCTCTGGCCAAGCCGGTGCTCGGCGGTCTGGCGGTCGGCATCATCGGCATCTTCCTGCCGCAGGTGTTCGGCAACGGCTACGAATTCATGAGCACGGTGCTGCTCGGCGAGCACGCCTGGTATCTGCTGGCGCTGCTGATTCTGGCCAAGATGGTGGCGACCTCCATCACCCTCGGCTCAGGTCTGCCGGGCGGCATGTTTGCGCCCTGCCTGTTTCTGGGCGCGGTCGCCGGCGGTTCGTTCGGCCATCTGCTGGAACTGCTCTTTCCCGGCGCCGGGTTGTCGGCGGGCGCCTATGCCCTGGTCGGCATGGGGGCGTTTCTGGCGGCCGCGACCCACTCGCCGATGACGGCGATCTTTCTGCTTTTCGAAATCACCAACAGCTATCAGGTCATTGTGCCGATCATGCTGACCTGCGTCATCGGCACCGCCATCGCGCGGCGCCTGAAAAAAGACAGTCTGGAAACGATGGAGCTGAGCCGGGCGGGCATCGATCTCGAAGCGGGCAAGGAGCGCAACATCATGAAAGCCCTGTCGGTCGGCGAGGTGATGTCGCGCCGGGTGGAAACGGTCCCGGAAAACATGAGTCTCGGCAACTTCGCCCGCTTCATCGAGCAGACCCACCACACCAACTTTCCGCTGGTCAACGCAGCCGGTGAACTGACCGGGATCATTTCCGTGCAGGACTTCATGGGCGTGGTGTTCGAAAAAGACCTGCTCGACCTGGTGGTGGTCAAGGAGCTGGCGACCACCGAGGTCATCACGGTGCATGCCGAAGAGGATCTGGATACGGCGATGCGCAGGATCGGCTACCGCAACATCGAACAGCTGCCGGTGGTCGATCGGGAGAACCGGCGCAAACTGTACGGCATCATTTCGCGGCGCGACATGGTTTCGGCCTACAACCGGGCGCTGATGAGCCGGACCCTGGAGGATGGCGATGACTGATCTGCTGACCGGCCTCAACGAGCCGCAGCGGCAGGCCGTACTTCACGAGCAGGGACCGCTGCTGCTGCTGGCCGGGGCCGGTTCGGGAAAAACCCGGGCGCTGACCCATCGGATCGCCTACCTGATCCGGGAACGGGGCGTTTTGCCCTGGCGGATCATGGCGGTGACCTTCACCAACAAGGCCGCCGCGGAGATGCGCGAACGGATCGGGCAGTTGCTGGGCGGCGGAGAATCCCCCTGGGTGGCGACCTTCCATGCCAGTTGCGTGCGGATCCTGCGCCAGGAAGCGGAAACCATCGGCTTCACCAGGGCCTTCACCATCTATGACGACAGCGATCAGCTGCGTCTGCTCAAGGAGGTGCTCAAGGAGCTGGGGGTCGACGAGAAAACCCTGAAACCGCGCGCCGCCGCGGTCTTCATCGACAACGCCAAGAATCGCGGCGATTTTCCGCGGCAGCTGGAAACGCCGGGACAGCCGGTGGACCTTGCGGTCCGGGTCTACGCCCGTTATCAGCAGCGGCTGCAGCAGGCCAACGCCTTCGATTTCGGCGATCTGCTGCTCTATACGGTGCAGCTCTTCGAGCAGCACCCCGAGGTGCTGGAAAAGTACCGGCGGCGCTTCGCGCACATCCTGATCGATGAATTTCAGGACACCAACCAGGTTCAGTATCGTTTGATCCGGCTGCTGGCCGGGGGGGACAGTACGCTCTGCGTGGTGGGGGATGACGACCAGTCGATCTATGCCTGGCGCGGGGCCGAAATCGGCAACATTCTCGGTTTCGAGAAGGATTTCCCCGGCGCCGAGGTGATCCGGCTGGAACAGAACTACCGCTCCACGGAAACCATTCTGGCGGCGGCCGGCGAGGTGGTGGCGCAGAACCGGGGGCGCAAGGCCAAGACGCTCTGGACCGAAAATCCGTCCGGTGAAGCGGTGACCCTGCAAGTGTTGAACGACGATCTGGAGGAGGCCCGCTTTGTCGTCGGCGAGATCTCCCGGCTCAGGCACAGCGGCCGCTCGCCGCGGGAGATGGCCGTCTTTTACCGGACCAATGCCCAGTCCCGCTCCTTCGAGGAAGCGCTGGTCCGGGAAAAACTGCCCTATGTCATGGTCGGCGGGGTGAAGTTCTTCTCCCGCATGGAGATCAAGGATATCCTGGCCTATCTGCGCACCCTGGTCAATCCCACCGACAGCCTGGCCGCCCGCAGGATCATCAATGTGCCGCCGCGCGGCATCGGCGCCGTCACCGTGGAGAAGATCGCCGCTTTCGAAAACGAAGCCGGCGGCTTCTATCCGGCCTGCTCCCTGGCGCTGGAGCGGGGCGCTCTGAGCGGTGCCGCGGCAACAAAGGTCGCCGGATTTGTCGCCTTGATCCGCTCTTTTGAAAAATCCCTGCAGCGGCTGCCTTATCCGCAGTTGACCGCCGAGCTGATCGAAGCGACCGGCTACGGACCGGCCCTGCGTGCCGAAGCCAGCGCCGAAGCCCAGGAACGCCTGCAGAACCTCGAAGAACTGCTGAAAGGGATGGAGGAACACCGGGGCGCCGAAGCGACCCTGCAGGACTACCTGGAGCAGGTGGCGCTGGTCACCGATCTCGACGCCTACGACCGCTCCGACGAGCGGGTCACGCTGATGACCCTGCACGCCGCCAAGGGGCTTGAGTTTCCCGTCGTCTTCATGACCGGCATGGAAGAGGGGCTGTTCCCCCATGCCCGGACCAGCGACGACGAGGAGGCGCTGGAAGAGGAGCGCCGTCTCTGCTACGTCGGCATGACCCGGGCGATGGAAAAGCTTTATCTGACCCGGGCCGGACGGCGGCGGGTGTACGGCACCTATCAGTTCAATCCGCCGAGCCGTTTTCTGGCGGAAATCCCCCGGCAGCTGCTCGGCGAGCAGCCGGCCGGAAAGCCGGCGGAAGCGCAGCCGCACAATCTCGCGGGGCTGTTCGATGCCGGAACCGACGAGCAGCGGCCGCAAGCGGAGCAGGAGCCGGACTCCGCGTTCGTCGACGTGGAGCTGGTTCCCGAAGCGGAAGAGGGCCTGCGCCTGGGGATGCGGGTCCGGCATGTCAAGTTCGGCGTCGGCAAGGTCTGCCGGCTGGAGGGAACCGGCGAAAATCAGAAGGTCACGATCTATTTCAACAGCGTCGGCAGCAAAAAACTGCTGTTGAAGTTCGCCGGCCTGGAGCCGGCCTGAACCGGCCGGTCGGATCGGGAATGGGCATGACAGAGAGCACCGAACATTTCAGGCTGCTGCTGGTGGATGACAATCCGACCAACCTGTCGCTGCTGGCGCGGATTGTCGAGATGGATCTTCCGCAGGTGCGGGTTTATACCGCGCGCAACGCCGATGCGGGCCTGGAACTGGCGGCGGCGCACGAGCTGGACGGGGCCTTTGTCGATGTGCAGATGCCGGAGACCAGCGGTCTCGATCTGTGCCGTAAACTGAAGGACGACCCCCGTTTTTGCCGGATTCCGGTGGTGCTGATGACCGCGCACATCGCCACTGCCGAGCTGCGCGCCGAGGGGCTGGACGCCGGCGCCTACGATTTTATTTCGCAGCCGATCAGCAACGTGGAGATGCTGGCCCGCATCAAGGTGATGCTGCGCCTGCGCCAGAACGAAAAGCGCCTGCTCAGCAGCAACCAAAGGTTGCGCGGTCAGGTGGCGGCCAAGACCTCCGCCCTGCGCTGGTTGAGCGGCCTGCTGCTGGCCGGCGGCGATGAGGTCGCCGAGGAAGACCGGGAGCTGGCCGCCAAACTGGAAGCGCGTCTGCCGCAGGATCGCCAGTTCACCATCGAGCATTTCAGCGGACAGCTTTTTCAGGAGATGCCGTTTCGCTGGCGGCGGACGGTCCTGAAACTGGCGCTGCTGGACGAGATCCCCCTCGCCCTGGCCGAACGGCTGGCGGAAATTGCCGATATCGAAGGGGCGCTCGCCTATCTCTGGCGGCATAATTTTTTTGTCGAACAGCTCGACGCGGCTGGCGGCTACCGCTTTCAGCAGGAGCTGCGCGATCGTTTGCGGCGTCTGGCGGAAGCCGATCTGCCGCCGTGCGAGCGGGAAGAGGTCGCTGCGCTGGCCGCCGACTGGTATCGCCGGCAGGGGCAGACGCTGACCGCTCTGGGCTATCTGCTGGCCGCCGGACTGTATCCGCAGGCGGAACGGCTGCTGAGCCGGCAGGGTGTCGCCTTGCTGAGCGAAGCGCAGCTGCCGCAACTGGCCGCTGTCATGGAGAACGTTCCCGAGGAGGTCGCCGTCAAGCGGGGCTGGCTGGCCCTGTTTGTCGGGATCGCCAGATTCCAGCGTCAGCCGCAGGCCGCCGCGCCCTGGCTGGAACTGGCCCGGACCTGTTTCTGCTCCGCAGGTGATGGGCGGGGCGAGCTTCTGGCGCTGGTGCAGCAGGTCGAGCAGTACCTGACGGTCGACGGTCGTTTCGATCTGGGCCGGGAGTCGCAGCCGCGGCTCAGGGAACTGCTTGAACAGTACGGCGCTGACCTCGATCCGTCCAGCCGCGGCAGGGGCTACGGCGCGCTTGCGGTCGGTGAAGTGTTTTTCGGCGGCAGCCTGGGCCAGGCCGAGCGCTATGCGCGTGAAGGGCTGCAGCTTGCGATCAGGGCGGACTCTGCCGAGCTGCAGCTTCGCCTGCGGCTGGTCGGTACCTATCTGGCCATGCTGAGGGGTCGTTTCGCGCAGATGTTCGCCGAACTGGAAGCCGCACAGGTGCTGATGCGGCGGCTGCCGCACGCAGGGCAAACCCGGTTTTTCCACAAGGTGCTGGGCTGTGCCCTGTTGTTGCGCTCCGGAGATTTTTTCAACTTCCGGGAGCAGTATCTGCAGTTGGAGCAGACTCTGGGCAAGGTGTTTCTGCAGCAGGGTTTCATGGGGCCCGTGCTGTGCCGGCAGCAGCTCGAATGTCTGCTGGCCGAAGGCAGGCGGGAAGAGGCCAGGGACCGGGTTGAGCTCTGCGTGAGCGTCGAGCCGGTCGTGTTCAATGCCCATCTGCGCAGTCTGCTGCTGCAGTACCGCGCCCTGCTGTGGGTCGGCGATCCGCAGCGGGGCGCCGCCGCCCGACTTGACCTGCAGGAATCGATGCGCCTGCGCCAGGAGACCGGCGGACTGCCGGATACCGTGCAGGCCCTGATCATCAGCGCCGTTTGCCGTACCGAGCAGGGTGAGTACCGCCGCGCCGAACAGCTGTTGCAGCAGGCCCTGGAGCTGTCCTTGTCCCAGGGGGAGATGCTGTTTCGCAGCGGCATCTATGCCCGGCAGGCGGATCTGCTGCTGCGCCGGCGACGTGAGCAGGAGGCCCTGGTAGCGCTGCAGCGGCTGCTGCAACTGCTGGAACAGCAACAGCAGGTCAACTTTTTCCTGCTGACCCCCGAGTTGCTGCGCCGGTTGCTGCCGTTGGCCGTGCGCCGGCAGTTGCTGCCCGAGCTGGCCCGCGGCCTGGCGGCGCATCACCTGCGCTGCGCGGTTCGCGAGGACGGCGGTCTGCTGCCCCTGCTGGAGGTGACGACGCTCGGCAGCGGCGTGATACATCGGCAGGGGAAACCGCTGCTGGTGCGCAGCGAACTGGGCAGTATCGCCCGGCAGATGCTGGACTATCTGATTACCGCCCCGGGCCACAAGCTGGGGCTCGATCGGTTGCTCGGCATGCTGTGGCCCGAAAGCTCTTCGAACAAGGCGCGCGGCAGCTTCGACACCAATCTGTCGCGGCTGCGCAAGATCCTCGACGGCGTTCTGGAAACCGGGTCCAGCCGCGATTACCTGGTGCTGGAGCGGGGGGTGCTGACCCTGCAGCATGTCGTGGTCGATTGTCACCTGTTTGCCGATGCGGTGCAGCGGGGGCAGCAGCACGCCCGCCGCCAGGCCGCATGGCAGGCGGGGCTCGCTTTCCGGTATGCTGATCGGCTTTGGCAGGGGGAGTTTCTGGCGGGGCAGGATCTGCCGGACGAACTCGTCGCGGAGCGGCGGCGGCTGAGCGAACTGCGGCTGGAGATGGTCGACGCCTGGAGCGAACTGCTGATGCTGGAGGATGGCGGTGACGAGCTGGAAGCCCTGCTGCGGAGCGGGCTGCGCCTCGATCCGACCCGCGAGCGACTGGTGCGCAGGCTGCACCGGTTTTACCTGCGGCGCAACGACCCGGTGCAGGCCAGAAAAATTATTGAACAGTATCGTCAGGCGCTGCTGGCGGATGACTATGCTGTCGAAGAGGCCACGGACCTTGTGCTGTCCATGGCCCGGGAAGAACGCTAAGGCACTGCCGGGCTGCTCGGGGTCGCCTAACCTTAAATGCTGCATCGCTGTCAGGGTGCTGAACAGTTACATTTTTTTGAAAAGAGCAAAGGAGTCGCTATGAAAATCAGCCGTCAGCAAGTCGAGCACGTTGCCCGTCTGGCGAGGCTGGCTCTGGAACCCGCGGAGCTGGAAGCCTTGACCGGGCAAATGGATGCGGTGCTCGGTTATGTCGAGAAACTCGATCAGCTCGATACCGAGGGGATCATCCCCACCGCGCATGCGGTGCCGATGGAAAACGCCTTTCGCGCCGATCAGGTGAAGCCCTCAAGGGGCGCGGAGTGGGCGTTGCAGAATGCGCCGGAGGCGAGCGAAGACTGTTTCCTGGTGCCGAAAGTCATCGAATAAATCAGCCCTGCCGCAAGGCAGACATGGAGTTTTTATGCAACTGATTGACCAGACCCTCCACCAGCTGCACCGACGCCTGGTGGCCCGGGAGATTTCTTCCGTCGAACTGACCGAGGCGTTTCTGGCGCGGATCGAGGCGACCGATCACCAGGTCAACGCCTATATCACCATCTGCCGCGAGCAGGCGCTGGCCGACGCCGCTGCCGCCGACCGGCGGCTGGCGGCGGGGGATGTCGATCTGCTGACCGGGATCCCGCTGGCGCTCAAGGACATCTTCAACAGCGAGGGAGTGCGCGCCACCTGCGGCTCAAAAATCCTCGACAACTACATCGCCCCCTACGATGCGACAGCGGTCGCGCGGCTGAAGCAGCGCGGCGCGGTGATCCTCGGCAAGCTGAACATGGACGAGTTCGCCATGGGCAGCTCCAACGAAAACAGCGCCGCCGGGCCGGTGCGCAACCCTTGGGACGCCGAGCGGGTTCCGGGCGGCTCGTCGGGCGGCAGCGCCGCCGCGGTCGCCGCCCGGCAGGCGGTGGCGACCCTGGGGACCGATACCGGCGGTTCGATCCGCCAGCCCGCCGCCCACTGTGGCGTGGTCGGTCTCAAGCCGACCTACGGCCGGATCTCCCGCTACGGGGTGATCGCCTATGCTTCTTCCCTCGATCAGGTCGGACCGCTGACCCGCGATGTCGAGGACTGCGCGATTCTGCTCGGCGCCCTGGCCGGCCACGACCCCGCCGATTCGACCTCGGTCGACTGCCCGGTCCCCGACTATCGGGCGACCCTCAAAAACGGTGTCAACGGCTTGCGCATCGGTCTGCCCAAGGAATATTTCATCGAAGGTCTCGACCCCGAGGTCAAGGCGGCGGTGGAGCAGGCGATCGAGACCTACCGCCGGCTGGGGGCCGAGATCGTCGAGGTCAGCCTGCCGCATACCGAGTATGCGGTGGCCTGCTACTACCTGATCGCCACCGCCGAGGCCTCCAGCAACCTGGCCCGCTACGACGGGGTCCGTTACGGGGTGCGCGTCGATCCCGGCGCAGGGCTGATCGGCATGTATCAGCAAAGCCGCTCGGCCGGTTTCGGCGCCGAGGTCAAGCGCCGCATCATGCTCGGGACTTACGCGTTGTCCTCAGGGTATTATGATGCCTATTATCTGAAAGCGCAGAAGGTCCGCACCCTGATCCGTCAGGATTTTCTCGATGCGTTCGAGCAGGTCGATCTGCTGCTGACACCGGTAGCGCCGACGCCGGCGTTTCGGCTCGGAGAAAAGCTGGATGATCCGCTGCAGATGTATCTGTCCGATATCTTCACCATCCCGGTGAATCTGGCCGGCACCTGCGGTCTCAGCCTGCCCTGCGGCTTCAGCGCCGACGGGTTGCCGATCGGCCTGCAGCTGATCGGCAAGCCGTTTGCTGAAGCCGAGATTCTGCGGGCGGCCTGGGCGTTCGAGGCTGAGGCGGATTGGAGCGGCCGGTTCCCGGAGTTGACGGAGGGCTGAAAGCGCAGTTACGATTTTCCTGTGGTGCTGTCGATTTGAAGAAACCCAACAGGTTTGGGAAAGAGGCTTAACATGGATTCCAGATATGAAGTTGTGATCGGGCTGGAGGTGCATACCCAGCTGACGACAAAAACCAAAATTTTCTGCGGCTGCGCCAAGGATTTCGGGCAACGGCCGAACAGCCAGACCTGCCCGGTCTGTCTCGGTCTGCCCGGAGCCTTGCCGGTGCTGAACCAGCAGGTGGTCGAGGATGCGATCAGGACCGGCCTGGCCACCAACTGCCGGATTGCGCCGCGCTCGATCTTTGCCCGCAAAAACTATTTCTATCCCGATCTGCCCAAGGGCTACCAGATTTCTCAGTTCGAACTGCCGATCTGCGAGCACGGCTGGCTGAATATCGAAACCGAAGCGGGCGGGCCGAAAAAAATCGGCATCACCCGCATCCACATGGAAGAGGACGCCGGCAAGCTGCTGCACAGCGACGGCAGCAGCTCTTCGGTCGACCTCAACCGCGCCTGCACGCCGCTGCTGGAAATCGTCTCCGAACCGGACCTGCGCAGTGCCGACGAGGCGATCGCCTACCTCAGGCAGCTGCACCAGATCGTGGTCTATCTGGGGGTCTGCGACGGCAACCTGGAGGAGGGCAGTTTCCGCTGCGACGCCAACGTTTCGATCCGTCCCCGGGGGCAGGAGGCCTTCGGCACCCGCGCCGAGCTGAAAAACCTCAACTCGTTCCGCTTCATCAAGCAGGCGATCGAGTACGAAGTGACCCGCCAGGCCGAACTGCTCGACGACGGCGGCACGGTGGTGCAGGAAACCCGCCTCTACGATGCCGACAGCGG
>DASWJX010000118.1:0-3289 GCA_036396915.1 Geopsychrobacteraceae bacterium
TCCTTGGTGACATGGCCGACAATGAACGTCGGCACACCCTCACCCTTTGCAAGATGCATGAGTCGGGCTGCGCACTCGCGCACCTGACTGACACTGCCCGGAGCCGACTCCAGGGACGCGGTAAAAACGGTCTGGATCGAATCAACCACCAGAAAAGCCGGTTTCAGTTCCCTGACCCGCTCGAGCACCCCTTCCAGGGAGGTCTCTGCCAGCAGGTAAAGCTCTTCCGCGACCACATCGAGACGCCCGGCACGCAGTTTGACCTGTCGGGTCGATTCCTCGGCGGTGACATACAGGACCGGACCGGCCTTGGTCCAGCCCCCGGCGGCCTGCAGCAGCAGAGTCGATTTGCCGATGCCCGGGTCGCCGCCGATCAGGGTGAAGGAACCGGGCACCACGCCGCCGCCGAGCACCCGATCGAATTCGGCAATACCGCAGTGCAGACGATCCTCGTCGGTCGCCGAAACCTCGGATAACCGCACCGGGCTGGATTCGGAACGCAGGGGAACCGTCCGTCCGCCCTTCTTCGCCACCGTCACGGTCTCTTCGACCAGGGAATTCCACTGACCGCAATCAGGGCATTTTCCCATCCACTTGGGACTCTGCAAACCGCACTGCTGACAACTGTAGATCGTCTTTTGCTTCAAGTTAAACCCTTAGCTCATGAGGTGAGAAATGGGTTATTCTAGGCTTGTCGACAAAGACTGTCAACGCTGCCCGCGAATGACTTGCCAGAAGTCTCAAACCGGCCTAGAATGAAAAGCTGACTATTGGAGGCATCAATTGGGCAATCTTTCCCTGAAATATGGTTCAAACGTTCTGCGGCTGGATCTGCGCGCTCGTCTTGTCACTGCCGATATGCCGCAAGAACTGCCTGATCCAACGGATGAGATTCACAGGGCGCTGTCAAATCCACTCGGTACGTCAATGTTGGCGGAGATTGTCCGCCCTGGTGAACGCGTGGTTATCGTCACTTCAGATATTACCCGCTACACCGGCAGCGAACTCTACCTGCCGATTCTGGTCGAACAGCTGAACCGTTGCGGTATTGCCGACCGGGATATTGAGATTGTCATCGCACTTGGCATTCATCGCAAACAGTCGACAGACGAACATCGAAAAATTCTCGGGAATCTTTTCGGTCGCATCGCCGTGCATGATCACGAATGTGATGACCTGCAACAGCTGGTTGACCTCGGGCAGACCTCGTCCGGGCTGCCGGTGCAGATCAACCGGCGGGTCATGTCCGCGGATCGGCTGATCGTGACCGGCACCATCGGCCTGCATTATTTTGCCGGTTACGGCGGCGGCCGCAAGAGCCTGGTTCCCGGCGTTGCCAGCCGCGCCACCTGCATGGCGACCCACTTCGCTATCTTCAACCCGCCGGAGCAGGGAGGTCGCAACACGAGAGCCTGCACAGCCAGGCTGGATGGCAACCCGGTACACCAGGCGATCCTCGAAGCGGCAAAAAAGATCAAACCGGACTTTCTGCTGAACACGGTGCTGACAACCGACAAACAGATTGCCCGGGTCTTCTGTGGTGAGCTCGAGCAGGCGCACCTGGCCGGTTGCGAACTGGCGCAGCAACTTTACACGGCCCACCTTGAACAACCGGTCGACCTGGCGATTGTTTCCTGTGGCGGCCATCCCAAGGACATCAATTTCATCCAGGCCCACAAGGCACTCGATTACGGCGTGCAGGCCGTGCGCCCTGGAGGTACCGTGATCCTGCTGGCTGCCTGCCCGGACGGCTTCGGCAATGCCAGCTTTTTCGACTGGTTCAGCTACGAAGATCTGGACGTCTTCGAAACAGCCCTGCGCAGCCATTACGAAATCAACGGCCAGACTGCCTGGTCGACCCTGATCAAGGCCCGCACCTGGCGGGTTATCCTGATCAGTGAATTCGACCGGAAGCAAACCGGGAAGATGGGCATGGAAAAAGCCGATTCCCTTGACGAGGCCCTGCAGATGGCTTACAAACAGCTGCCGGAGAATCCGCAGATCGTGGTCATCCCGGATGGCGGAACCATTTTGCCAGTAATAAGCAATGGGTAGAGTTAAGCTAAACACCAAAGGATTAACGCGGAGGCGCAGAGACGCAGAGCAATAAACCGGACGAATGCCCATTATGAATGTTTTTCCGCACCTCCGCGTTGACATCTTATGTTTCGGTTATTCTTTCGTTATTGTTTGGATCTTGATTCCATCTTTAAAAGGCAGGATAGATGCTTTCTGAACAAATCATAAATGAGCTGCAAGCCATCGCCGGCAAGGCGAACGTTTCGACAGAAAAAGCCGACCGGATCTGTTACTCCTATGACGCCACTCAACAGAGTTTTCTTCCCGAAGTGGTCGTACATCCCGGATCGGCGGAAGAGATCAGCGACATCCTTAAGTTGGCCAATCGTGAGTTGATTCCGGTCTTCCCCCGCGGAGCCGGCAGCGGCTTCAGCGGCGGTTCTCTGCCGACCAAAGGCGGCATCGTTCTCTGTACGGAACGTCTGGACTGGATTTTGCAAATTGATGAGGAAAACCTGATTGCCGTCGTGCAACCGGGCGTGGTCACCGAGAAGTTCCAGCAAGCAGTGGAAAAAGTCGGGCTTTTCTACCCTCCCGACCCGGCCTCGCTGAAATTTTCGACCCTGGGCGGCAATGTTGCCGAATGTGCCGGCGGCCCACGCTGTGTCAAGTACGGCGTCACCAAAGATTTCATCATCGGCCTTGAAGTCGTTACCCCGACCGGCGACATCATCACAACCGGCGGGCCGACCATGAAAGGTGTCGTCGGTTACGACCTGACCAAGCTGCTATGCGGTTCCGAAGGGACCCTGGGTGTCATCACCCGCATCGTTATCAAGCTGCTGCCGCTGCCGGAAGCGAAGAAGACCATGCTGGTGCTGTTCGCTTCAATCGATGGTGCCGCACAGGCGGTCTCGGCAATCATACGCGACAAGATCATTCCGACCACCCTCGAGTTTATGGATGGCCGGACCCTCGACTGTGTGCGTCAGGCGACTGACCTTGACGTCCCCACCGGGGCACGAGCCGTTCTGATTATCGAGGTTGACGGCGACCGTGAGTTTCTCGACAAGCAGGTCACGCGGATTACCGAGCTCATTCAACCCCTCGGTGTGGTCGAGACCCGGATTGCGACGACGCCCGAAGAGAGTGAAGCCCTCTGGCAGATTCGCCGTTCGGTTTCAGCGTCGCTGCGCAAGGTCAACCCGGACAAGTTCAATGAGGATATCTGCGTACCGCGCAGCAAGGTGCCGGAGATGATCCGCAAGGT
>DASWJX010000119.1:0-3715 GCA_036396915.1 Geopsychrobacteraceae bacterium
TGTAGATATCGACAACTTTCCCCTTGCCTTCGTCGCCCCACTGGGCACCGACAATAATGACATTGGCCATGAATTTTTCTAACTCCCGTATATGGATAAATTAGTAACAGCTACAGTTTGATGGCGTCGCAAAAAATCCGCCCTGCGGCGTTACGGCGTTTTTTCAGGACCTCGACATACCTGATGTATGCCTTCGCCCCCGAAAAACCACCAGGCCTTGCAGGACGAAATTTTTGCTTAGCCATCCTCTCAAAAACTTAAGAGGATGGCCAGGCACGCCATCATAGTTTGAAACTTTCCGACAACAGTTGCCGATAGGCGACCTTCCGCTCCCGACCGTCCTGCACGCGGATCACGGTGACCTCATCCTGCTCCCCGCCGACCGCCAGCAGCATCCGGAAATCGGTTTTGCGGGCATAGTCCAGCGACTCCGCCAGGGGCCGGGCGATAATATCGCGGGCCACCGAAAAGCCGCGCTGGCGAAGACCGCGCGCCAGCTTCTGGGCGGGGCGCAGATCCTTGCCGCGGGCAAAGATCAGCACGTCGGTGCCCAGCGTCACCCGTTCGTCGAGCGACTTGTCGAGGGCAAACAGCAGATTGAGCAGATCGAAGGTGAAGCCGGTGGCCGATGCGCGATAGCCGTAGCGCTCGATCAGGTTGTCGTAGCGCCCCCCGCTGCAGACGGCGCGACCGATGCCGCCGAGGAAGCCCTGAAAGGTGATGCCGGTGTGATAGTTCAAGCCGCGCAGTTCGCCGAGGTCGAGGGTGACATGATCCAGCACGCCATAGACGTCCAGCACGTCGAGCACCCGGGACAGGTTGTCGAGCGCCCGCCGGGAGCGCTCGTTGCGGACCACCTTCTCCGCCCGGTCGAGAACGTCGCGGCCGCCGAACAGGCGCGGCAGGGCCAGAATCTCCGCGCGGGCCTGCTCGTCGAGCTCGGCCGTGGCGAGCAGGGCGACCAGCTCCGAACTGTCCTTGCGGGCAATCGCCCCGGCCACCTTCCCCGCCAGCTCTCCGGTGAGGGGCAAATTCTCCATGACGCCGCGAAAGAAATCGACCTGGCCGATATCGACGGTGAATTCGTCGGCGCCCACGGCAGCCAGGCATTCCACCGCCATGGCAATCATTTCGGCATCCGCTTCGGGGCCGTCAAGGCCGATCAGCTCGACGCCGGTCTGGAAAATATCGCGCGCCTTGCCGGCCTGCTGTTCGGTATGACGCAGCACCCGTCCCGCATAGGAGAGTCGCAGCGGCAACGGCAGCTCGCGCATCCGGGTGGCGACAATCCGCGCCACCTGCGGCGTGATATCGGGAGGAAAGGCCACCAGCCGACCGCTCTGGCGATCGTCAAAACGGAAGGTCCGCTCGCGCAGCTCCTCGCCCAGGCCTTTTTCCAGCTCGTCGAGGAATTCGAGCTGCGGCGGTACCACCGGGCGAAATCCCCAGGCGCTGAAGACCCGGCGCAGCTGCTGCTGCAGATAGTCCGCCTTGGCGGCCTTGAGCGGCAGGAAATCCTTGACGCCCTTGGGCAGGGCCGCTTCGGGCGCGGCATCGATAAAACGCATCAGTCAAACTCCAGCAGCATCGGGACACCCCGATGTATCATCAGTTGCTGCTTGCGCAAAAGCTTCAGGGGCTGGCAAGCAGTAAGTCCGCCCTACGGCGTTACGGTGTTGTTTCAGGACCGCGACATACCTGAGGCATGTCTTCGGGCAGGGTGACCAAAATCGCGGAGAGAACCCCGTTGATCCCTTCCAGCCGCTTCATTACCGGCTCCGCAACGGCGCTGTCCAGCCCGATCAGCGAAATCGCCTTGCCGTCCACTTTGCGGCGCGACAGATTCATCATGGAGATATTGACTCCGGCATCCGCCAGCACCTGACCGACCCCGCCGATCACCCCCGGCTGATCCTGGTTGCACAGCACCAGCAGATGCCCGGCCGGAACCGCCTCCACCGGATAGTCGTCGATCCGCACCAGCCGGTAATCGTCCCTGCCGAACAGGGCGCCGCACAGACTGTGCTCGCCCGTGCTGCCGGTGACCCGAACCCGGATCATGCTGGCGAATTCATCGGCGCTCCTGGAGCGCGCTTCAGTGATGCGGATGCCGCGCTCCCGGGCCAGCAACGGCGCGTTGACGTAATTGACGTCGTCGCCGAGTATCGGCGTCAGCAGGCCCCTGAGAAAGGCCGAGGTCATCGACTCGGTCGGATAATCGACAATGCCGCCGGAATAGTCGAGCGAAACCGTTTCAAGACCGAAGGCGCAGTACTGTTCGATGAAATGCCCCATCCGTTCGGCCAGTTCGAGATAGGGGCGAACTTCCTTGAGCAGATCGGCGCTGACCGACGGAACGTTGAGCGCGTTGACAATAATGCCATGCTGCAGAAAATCGACGATCTGCCGGGCGATCTGCAGCGCAACGTTGACCTGGGCGTCGGCGCTGGCGGCACGCAGATGCGGCGTACAGATCACCTCATCCATCTGCAGCAGCGGCTCGTCCGCGGGCGGCGGCTCCTTGCTGAACACGTCGAGGGCGGCCCCGGCGATCCGCCCGGCGCGGATCGCCTCGGCCAGCGCCTGCTCATCGATCAGGCCGCCCTGGGCGCAGTTGATAATCCGGCAGCCCGGCTTGAGGCGGGACAGAAAGCGGGCATCGACCAGCTGGGTCGTTTCGGCATTCAAGGGGATATGCAGCGTGATAAAGTCGGCCTGCGCCTGCAACTGATGCAGAGCGACCTGCTCCGCGCCCATCTGCTGCACCGCCTCGGCGGAAAGAAAGGGATCGTAAACCAGGATCCGCATCCGCAGCCCCAGGGCACGCTCGATGACCAGTCGGCCGATCTTGCCGGCGCCGACCACGCCCAGGGTCTTGCCGGAGATCTCTATGCCCTGGAAACGGTCCTTGCGCCACTGTCCCTGACGAATCGAATAACTGGCCTGGGGAATGTTGCGGGCCAACGCCATCAGCATGGCGATGGTATGCTCGGCACTGGTAATGGCGCTGCCGAACGGCGTATTCATGACCACCAGACCCTTGCGGTTGGCGGCGACAAGATCCATATTTTCGGTGCCGATGCCGGCCCGGCCGACTACCCGCAGCTTTGCGGCCCGGGCAAACACCTCTGCCGTCAGCTGGGTTCCGCTGCGCACCACCAGGGCGTCGACATCGGCAACAGCTTCCAGCAATTGCTCCTGCGTCAGGTCCGGCTGATAGATCAGTTCGATCCCTGGTGCCTGCTGAAAAACTTCAAGCCCGGGCTGTGACAAGCGATCTGCAACCAGTACTTTCATTGCCATTTTTCACCGCCGGATCGTGGAAAAGCCGCCGGGAAATCTCGCCCCGGCCGAAGTTCGCAATCTAGCAACAGTAGGGGAGGATGTCAAGCAAGCGCCCGGCAAAGCGGGCAGCGTTTCCCAGCCGGATCGGCACTGCGGCCGGGCGGCGCTCGGACCGCTTTTCAGCTGGTCCGGCCCGGCTCGCGCGGCGCGCTACCGCGCGGCAGAAGAGTGGCGCAAATGCAGATTTCTGGTGAGAACCGGCGGCGCGACGGCGCCGGTGTTGAAAAAGCCGATCATCTCCTGCAGCTGCTCGGCCTGACCGCGCAGCTCTTCCGAGGTCGACGCCATCTCCTCGGCGGAGGCGGCGTTCTGCTGGGTGACCTGATCGAGCTGCTGAATGGCTCCGCTGATCTGCCCGGAGCCGGCATCC
>DASWJX010000120.1:0-7855 GCA_036396915.1 Geopsychrobacteraceae bacterium
CGCGTTCGGCAAAGTCGCGGATGGTCGTTTCGATCGCGTCGAAATGGAGCCGGTCGGCGTCGCGGATGATCGGCACCACCAGGCCGCGCTTGCCGCCGACGGCGATGCCGATATCGTAGAAATGCCGGTAGACGATGTCATCGCCGTCGATCCGGGCATTGAGTTCCGGGTAGGCTTTCAGCGCTTCGACACAGGCCTTGACGAAGAACGACATGAAGCCGAGTTTGACGCCATGCTTGCGCTGGAATGCCTCCTGATGCCTGGTGCGCAAGCGGATCAGGCGCAGCATGTCGATTTCGTTGAAGGTGGTCAGCATGGCGGTCTGCTGGCGCACCGAAAGCAGTTTTTCGGCGATCCGTTTGCGGATCGGGGACATGGGGACCCGTTCGCTACGGTCGTCGTCGGCTTTTTTTTCCGTCTCCGGACCGGCTGCCGGGGCCTCGCTCCGTTTCGCTTGGGGGGCCTTCTCCGGAATGTCGTCAACCAGAATTCGTCCGCCGCGACCGCTGCCTTTGATGGTTGACAGGTCGATACCGCGCTCGTTGGCCAGCTGCGCCGCCGCCGGATTGACGGGAGGCTCCATCTCCTCTTTCTCTTTCTCTTCCGGCTCCTCTTCCGGCTCTTCCGTACTTTCCTCGATCCGGCCGATCAGCGTGCCGACTTCGACGGTTTCCCCCTCTTCGGCAAGAATTTCCAGGGTTCCGCTGCTTTCGGCGAGGATTTCCAGGTTGACCTTGTCCGTTTCCAGTTCCAGCAGCACCTCGTCTTGCCGGACGCTGGCTCCGTTCGCTTTGCGCCATTGACCTATGATGGCTTCGAGAACCGATTCTCCAATCTCGGGAACCTTGATATCCATCGGAATCTTTCCTTTCCGGCACCTGCCGTCGCGGTGAGACGGTGAATGTGGGGCGCACCTGTCTGGCTTGAATGGGTGGGGTAAAAGTCCGAAGCCGCGACCGGCGCTTCAGCGACGCCTTTGGGCGCGATCAAACGCTGTGAAGACGGATGTTACCGGTCATCGGAGTCTTTCGGGTTCGGGTCTTCGTTGGCGAAGACCTGGTCGATAATCTGCTGCTGCTCCTGTTTGTGCAGCCGGTGCGAGCCGACCGCGGTGCTGGCCGAGGCTTTCCGCCCGATATAGAGCGGTTCGCGGTCGAGGAGGATCGTCAGCAGCAGCCGCAGGTGCCGCCAGGCGCCGCCGTTGGCCGGCTCTTCCTGAACCCAGAAATATTCGACATCGTCGTCGTATGCGAGAAGAATCCGCTGGAGCCGGTCGAGGTGCAGCGGATAGAGCTGTTCGAGCCGGATCAGGGCCATATCCGTCCGTTTTTGTTCGCTTCGTTCCTGCAGCAGATCGTAATAGATCTTGCCGCTGCAGAGCATGACTTTTTTGATGCCGGCGGCAGGCAGGTCATCGGCGATGATCTCCTGGAAGGCACCTTCGCTGAAATCCTGCAGCGTCGATGTGCAGGCGGGGTGCCGCAACAGCACTTTGGGGGTGAAGACAATCAGCGGACGCCGGAAGGACTGCTTGATCTGGCGGCGCAGCAGGTGAAAGAGTTGCGCCGGGGTGGTCGGGTAGACCACCTGCATGTTGTCGTCGGCGCAGAGCTGCAAAAAGCGTTCGATGCGGGCACTGGAATGCTCCGGTCCCTGGCCTTCGTAGCCATGGGGCAGGAACATGGTCAGCCCGCTGCTGCGGTCCCATTTGGCCAGGCTGCTGGCTATGAACTGGTCGATGATCACCTGGGCGCCGTTGGCGAAGTCGCCGAACTGGGCCTCCCAGATGGTCAGGTCGCGGGGGGCTTCCACCGAGTAACCGTATTCAAAGCCGAGTACCGCCATTTCCGAGAGCATGCTGTTGAAGACCTGAAAGCGACCGCCGCCGTCCCGGGCGATCTGCTGCAGAGGGATATGCACCCGTCCGTCGTTCATGTCGATCAAGGCCGCATGGCGCTGATTGAAGGTGCCGCGCCTGGAGTCTTGCCCGGAAAGACGCACATTGCTCCCCTCGGCCACCAGCGTGGCGAAGGCCAGTGCTTCTCCGGTTCCCCAGTCGATTTTACGCCCTTCCTCGACCAGCTGCCGGCGCTTCTGCAGCAGGGCTGCAATCTTTTTATGCGGTGTGAAGTTGTTCGGATAGCGACCGATTTCGGTTGCCAGCCGCAGCATCTCCTGCCGGGCAACGGCCGTCTGCACCGGGACGTGGTTGTAGTTGCGCTCGATTTCCGACCACTTCAGCAGAAATCCCTCTTTCGGTTTCTGCTCGGGACGATCCAGCGCCGCTTGCAGTTCCTGGTCGATGGCTTTCTGCTGGGCGTCCAGCTCTGCCTCCGGAATCCCTTCGTCAAGCAGTTGTTGCCGGTAGATATCGACGGACGGCGGATGTTTCCTGATCTTTTCGTACATCAGCGGTTGGGTGAAAAAGGGTTCATCCCCTTCGTTATGCCCATGCCGGCGATAACAGATCATCTCGATCACCACGTCCTTGGCGAAGGTCTGGCGGAATTCGAGGGCCAGGTCGGTCGCCTGCAGCAATGCTTCCGGATTGTCGCCATGGACGTGGAAGATCGGCGCCATGAGGATTTTTGCGATATCGGTCGGGTAGCAGGTGGAACGGGCATCGACCGGTGCCGTCGTGAAACCGATCTGGTTATTGATGACCAGGTGCAGGGTCCCGCCGGTGCGGTAGCCTTCGAGTTGCGACAGGTTGAGCACTTCGGCGACGACCCCCTGTCCGGCGAAGGCGGCATCACCATGGATCAGCACCGGCATGATCTGCTGCATGGCGCCCTCGCCGACGCCGTCCTGCCGGGCCCGCACCTTGCCTTCGACAACCGGATCGACCGCTTCGAGGTGACTCGGATTGGAGGCCAGCGACATGTGCAGCGTTTTCCCGCTGGAGAAGGTCCGGTCCGCGGAATAGCCCTTGTGATATTTCACATCCCCCTCGCCGACGATGTTGAATTCGCTGTTGTCCTGAAACTCGGTGAAGATGTTTTCCAGGGGCTTGCCGAAAATATTGGCCAGCACATTCAGGCGACCGCGATGGGGCATGCCGATAATCACGTTGTTGAGGCCCAGCTCCGCACCGCGGCGCATGACGTGATTGAGCAGGGGGATCAGCGATTCGGCGCCTTCGAGGGAAAAGCGCTTCTGGCCGAGAAACTTCTTGTGCAGAAAGCGTTCGAAGCTGGTGGCTTCCTGGAGCTTGCGCAGGGTTTTGAGTTTGCTCTTCAGGGTCAGTCGCGGCCGGTTGCGGCTTGACTCCATCCGCTGCTGCAGCCACTGGCGTTCTTCGGGGATCGGAATGTGGGTGAATTCGACACCGAGATAACGGCAGTAGGTGTCGTTCAGGATCTCGATAATCTCTTTCAGCTTGCCGCCGGGCAGGATGAAATCATCGACGGTAAAGTGTTTTTCCAGATCCAGCCGGTTCAGGCCGAACCTTTCAAGTTGCAGCTGCTGATGATCAAACCGGCAGGGGGTTAACGGATCGACACAGGCCAGCAGGTGGCCGATCTCGCGATAACGATGGATCAGCACCTGTACGGCGGCCGCGGCGGAGCCCTCCTGTTGCCGGCCGAACTCAAAGCCCTGGAAAAAAGAACGCCAATCGGAGCTCACCTGGTCGGGGTCGTCTTTCCAGAGCAGATACTGGCTTTCCAGCCATTGAGGGCTGATGTTGCTGTCGATACTCATCCGCGGACCCGATCGAGAAGGAAGGTGGGCACCATAACATGGCAAACTTTGATGGCGTCGCAAAAAGTCCGCCCTGCGGCGTTACGGCGTTTTTTCAGGACCTCGACATACTGATGTATGCCTTCGCCCCTGAAAACCCACCAAGCCTTGCAGGACGAAATTTTTGCTTAGCCATCTGCTATTTTGCTTTCTTGCGAAAGCATCAACTTTTAAATGATTTCAAACTGTTTGAAAGTATAGTTGACGCGGCGGACAGGTGCAAATCCGCCGCTGGTTTCGCTGGTCCCGCCGGCGCGGATCAGCGCTCTGCCTTCGGCAGGGGGCAGGATTTCCCCTGCGCATCGACGCGGACGAAGGTGACCCGGGTTTTGAACACCTCGCATTCCGCGGCCGCGCCCGGCGCGTCGGCGGAAACGCTGACCGCGTAGCTGACCGAAGAGCGCCCCTGCGTCTGCCGCACGACCGAAAAGCGTAAAATCGCCCCGTTATCGACCCGCTGGGTGAAGCGGATATCGTCCATGCCGATGGTCACCAGGGTGCAGCCGGGAAATTCGCGGGATGCCGCCATCCAGGCCGTTTCGTCGACCCACTTGAGCATCATTCCGCCGAACAGGTAGCCGTGGTGGTTGAGATGTTCCGGGCGGACCAGCGTGAAATTTTCCATGGTCACCTCTCCTGGCCGGACCGGCCGGCCTCAAACTGCTCCTCGGCGTGATAGGACGAGCGGACCAGCGGACCGGCTTCGACATGGTCGAAGCCGAGAGCTTCCGCCTGCTGCTTCAGTTCCGCGAACTCTTCCGGAGGCAGGTAGCGGTGCACGGGAAAATGAGCCTTGCTCGGCGCCAGGTACTGTCCCAGGGTCAGGATCTGGCAGTCGCTCTGCCGCAGATCGCACAGAACCTGCAGGACCTCGCTGCGTTCTTCCCCCATCCCCAGCATCAGTCCGGACTTGCGGACGATCCGTGGAGCCAGGTCTTTGACGCGGGCCAGCAGTTGCAGCGAGCGCCGGTAGTCGGCGCCCAGCCGCACCTGCGGGTAGAGGCGCGAAACCGTTTCCAGGTTGTGTCCCAGCACCTGCGGACCGGCTTCCAGGATGATTTCCAGTGATGACTGCTTGCCCTGCAGGTCGGGAATCAGCAGTTCGATCCGGCAGTCGGGAGCCTGACGTTGAATCTCACGGGTCAGGGTGGCAAATTGCGAGGCGCCGCCGTCGTCCAGATCATCGCGCGTGACGGAGGTGATGACCGCATGTTTCAGCCCCAGTTCGGCGATCGCTTCGGCAACCCGGAACGGTTCCCGCGGATCGACCGGCAGCGGCTCGGCATGGCCGACATTGCAGAACCGGCAATTGCGGCTGCAGGCGTCGCCGAGGATCATGAAGGTGGCGGTCCCTTTGCTCCAGCACTCCCCCTGGTTGGGGCAGGCCGCGCTGCGGCAGACCGAATGCAGCCCCGTCTGGCGGTGGTAGCGGTCGATGCGGTTGAAGTTCGGTCCCGCGGGAAGGCGGACTTTAAGCCAGTCCGGTTTGCGGGTCGGTCTGCGTGTCATGGCGTCCTGCATGTTGAGAGTTGAAAACGTCGGCAAAAGCGCTGATGATCGCGTCTTCCACGGCACGCCGTTGCGGGGCCGAGCCGAGCAGCTGTGCCATCGATGTCATCCGCACATCCCGGAGTCCGCAGGGAACGATATGCTTGAATCCGCTCAGGTCGGTGTCCAGATTCAGGGCGAAACCGTGCCAGCTGATCCAGCGGCGAACGCCGACGCCGATCGACGCGATTTTACGGCCGTCGACCCAGACCCCGGTTCTGCCGGCCTGCCGTTGCGCCTGCAGGCCCCAGCGTGACAGGGCCCGGATCAGCACCTCTTCCAGATCGCGCAGGTAGCGGTGCAGGTCCTTGCCTCTGCGGCTCAGATCGACCAGCGGGTAGCCGACCAGCTGGCCCGGTCCATGGTACGTCGCGTCGCCGCCGCGAGCAACCTCAATCAGCTCGATCCCGGACTTTTGCAGTTGCCGGGAGCTGCTCAGCAGGTTGTCCGGGTCGGTGCCGCGCCCCAGGGTGATGGTCGGCGGGTGTTCCAGCAGAATCAGCAGATCGCCGGTCGCCGGCAAGCCCTCCGCCAGGAATTTCTCCTGCAAAGCAAGGCCCGTACGGTATGGAAGCCGTCCGGGCCTGAGTGTGAAAAAGATCTGCTGCAAAACCGCCTCTGTTAATGCTCTGCTCTAAACCGGTTCAAAGTTGGAGGTATCGACCCCGCACAGCGGGCAGACCCAGTCGTTTGGCAGTTGATCGAAAGGGGTGCCGGGGGCGACGCCGTTATCGGGGTCGCCGACAGCAGGGTCATAGATATAATCACAGATAATACAGCGGTACTTCTCCATTGGTTCCTCCTCGTTGAGAATGAGCGGAGCCCGACATCAGCGGACGGCGCAAAACAGGACAAGACAGGCAGCGGATGACTTCGATGGTTTTTCCCGCACCGGGATCAGACCAGTTTCAGCAGCGCCTGGACGGTCTTTTCTATCCCCTCGGCGGCCTCTTTGATGCTTTTGGCCAGCATGTAGGCCGGCGAAGAGATCAGTTTGTTGTCGCTGTCGATGACAATGCTCGATACCGGGCAATCGATGTGCTTCGAACCCATGCGTTGCAGCGCTTCGGCGGTTGCCGTGTCGCTGCCGATGGTCAGCTGGTGAGCCAGTTTGTCTTCGCCGAGAATCCTGGAGATCAGGGCCGGAGCGATGCAGACCGCCGCCAGCGGTTTTTTTGCGGCAATGACTTCACGAACCAGGCGGGCAACCTCCGGGTTGACCTCGCAATCGGCGCCCTTGACGGCGAAGCTGCAGAGGTTTTTTGCCGCACCGAAGCCGCCGGGAAAGAACAGGGCATCGATATCGCTGGCCTTGACCCGGGCGATGTCGCTGATCGCGCCGCGGGCGATCCGGGCCGACTCTTCCAGGACGTTGCGGGAGGCTCCCGCGACCTCTTCGCCGGTCAGATGATTGACAACCGCCTGCTCGATGTTCGGCGCCATGCAGACGGCTTCCGCGCCGGCCCGGTCAAGGGCCAGCAGGGCGCAGACGGCTTCGTGGATTTCGCTGCCGTCGTAGACGCCGCAACCGGAAAGGACAACACCAACTTTCGCCATGGGTACCTCCTTGGAAAGGAATCTTTTGTTGCGATGATCTAAGTAAGGATAAATTCTTCCGATCCGATGTCAAGCTCAGCGCTGCTCAGTTGCGGGAATAAAAGATGGCGATGCCGCGCGCCGTTTTCTCCCCGACCGCCTTCAGGCTGTGCAGTTCACTGGATTCCCAGTATGCCGAATCCCCGGCATTGAGCAGGTAGACGTCCTCTCCGTAGCAGAGTTCGACCTGGCCTTCGAGCAGATAAAGAAATTCTTCGCCGGCGTGCTGGACCTGTGAAATCTGCTCGGTCTGGTGGGGCTCGAATTCCATCAGGAACGGCTCCATGTGCTTATGCTTTTTTCCGTAGGCCAGGGACCGGTAGCGGTAGGGTTGCGGCGGGCCTTCAAGCTTGGGACGCCGTCTGGTCGGGTTTTCCTCGCCGGCGCGAACCACCAGACACTTCTGGGTGTTGTTCTCTTCCTGAAAAAAGGTATGAAGCGGGACGTTCAGGGCTTTGGCGATCCGCAGCAGGGTGGCCAGCGGGGGGATGACCTGCTCGTTTTCGACCTGGGACAGCAGCGGCTTGGAGAGTTCGGTCGCCGTCGAGAGATCCTGCAGGGTCATGCGCCGTTCCTGACGCAGCCGGCGAATCTGCTGGCCGATCTGCAGTTCTTTTACTTCCGCCCTGAATTCATCCATGACAACCCTTTTCGTTTGTTGGTGACAGTAAACAATCTTTATCGTCCGCAACATCGATAGTCAAGGGATTTCATGGGCCCGGCGCCGTCACCGGCGGACGGCCGCGGCATGTGCGACTGGCTCGAACCGCGTCCCTGTGTTAGTCTGAGTTCTGTACGGAAACGGCCCTTTTCCGCAATCTCTGCGTCAATCTGGTACGCCAGGCCAAGCCTGGCTGATCTATCTGACTGAAAGGAGTCAGACATGTGAATTGCTCGTTCAACATGTAGTCGCGGTCTGTCACGAGAGGGTAACCAAACGTGGGGAGTAAGACCGGTTCTCGCCGAAAAT
>DASWJX010000121.1:0-2263 GCA_036396915.1 Geopsychrobacteraceae bacterium
AAATCCTGGGATGACAGGGCAAGACTCGGTTTCAAGGCGGCGTTTATCTCCAATTCCTTTGCCGCTTACCGGCTCAAGGCACTCAAGGAAGTTGGGGGATTCCCCGACCATACCATCGTCAGCGAAGACACTTTCGTCTCGGCGCGGATGCTCAAGGCCGGCTGGCTCAACCAGTATTGCGCCGAAGCCTGCGTTTACCATTCCCACCATTATTCGTATGCCGACGAATTCCGCCGCTATTTCGATATCGGTGTGTTCCATTCCAGTCAGCCCTGGATTCTTGATGAGTTTGGTGCCGTGGAGGGTGAGGGCATGCGTTTTGTCCGTTCCGAAACAGAATTTCTTTGTCCAAAACAGCTGTATTTGTTACCGTCTGCAATGTTGCGCACAGTGATCAAGTATGCTGGTTTTCGCTTCGGTAAACATGCGCTGCGATTGCCGGTATTCTTGAAAAAAAAATTGAGCATGTATCCCGGTTATTGGGATTAGGAAGCAAGCGTAATGCTGAAGGAACAGGCCAGTTTTTTCAACAAGCTCAATCTGCTGACCGACGTCACGGTCATCCTGCTGTCGTTCTTCATCGCCTACGGCGGGGTTTTTTATCTGCGCGGCAACCTGGCGCCGCTGCTGGACTATGTCTGGGTGCTGCTGGTGGCGCCGCCGGTGTTTATCGTGCTGATGCAGGGCAAGGGCTTTTACGGCTCGATGCGCAAACTGACGGTTTACGATATCGTCACGCGGCTGATCAACGTGCATCTGTTCGGCGGCGTCTCGGTGGCGGCGGTGATCTACTTTGTCGATCGGGATCAGTACAGCCGGCTGTTGTTCCTTTCGTTTGTCGGCACTTCACTGCTGCTGCTGATCCTGGAAAAGGTCGGCCTGCGTCTGCTGCTCGGCGTTCTGCGCCGGCGCGGGCTGAACTATCGCGAACTGCTGATTGTCGGTACCTGCGAGAAGGCGGCCCGTTTTTACGAGATGGTCGAGGAGCATGCCGACTGGGGGCTGCGGGTGCTCGGCTTCGTTCAGGCGATCGACGGTCCGCTCAAGGAGCAGGTCGGCGGCCACCGGGTGCTGGGACGGATCGAGGAGCTGGCCGAGATCTGCAAGAGTTTCCCGGTGGACGAGGTGGTGTTCGCCCTGCCGAAGGATTATATCCACGATACCGAGGAATCGCTGAAGCAGTTGGAGGAACTGGGCATTACCGGCCGGGTGGTGCTCGATTTTTACGATGTGCCGCAGTTCCGCAAGGAGATCAGCTTTTTCCACGACGACCTGCCGATGCTCTCCTTTCACACCAAGGCGTTTGATACCCAGCAGCTGTTCCTGAAACGGATGCTCGACATCTGCGGCGCGCTGGCGGGCCTGATCATTCTGGCGCTGTTTTTCCCGCCGCTCGCCCTGGCGATCAGGCTCGGTTCGCCCGGTCCGATCCTGTTCGCCCAGCAGCGGGTGGGGCAGGGCGGGCGTTCGTTCCGGATCTGGAAGTTCCGCACCATGGTGGTCGATGCCGAGCAGCGCAAACAGGAGTTGGCGGATTTGAACGAAATGAACGGCGCCATCTTCAAGATCAGGAACGATCCGCGCATCACCGCGGTCGGTCGCTTGCTGCGCCGCACCTGCCTCGACGAACTGCCCCAGTTCTGGAATGTCTTCAAGGGGGAGATGAGCCTGGTCGGGACGCGGCCGCCGACCCGCGACGAGTTCGAACAGTACGAAAACTGGCACCGGCGGCGGATCAGCATCAAGCCCGGCATTACCGGCATGTGGCAGGTCAGCGGCCGCGGCCGGCTGGATGATTTCGATGAGATCGTGCGCCTGGATCTGCACTATATCGACACCTGGAGCATGTGGCTGGATGTGAAGATCATCCTGAAAACCGTCAAGGTGGTCGCGCTGCGCAGCGGCAGTTTTTGAGAAGCGGTGACGGGTGACGGGTGACAGGTGACGGGTGTGAGGCGAAGCCCATGGCAACAGGGATGGACAGGTCAGGTTTAGGTTCTACGTCAAAGGCAATGGTACGCAGATAAAATCGGATGCTTCGCATACGCAGATCTTCGCGGATCAGGCCAAACCGGAAAACCAGGTTTTGATTATCTGCGTAAATCCCGCTTTTTCTGCGACGATCTGGTACGCCAGGCCAAGCCTGGCTGATCTATCTGACTGAAAGGAGTCAGACATGTGAATTGCTCGTTCAACATGTAGTCGCGGTCTGTCACGAGAGGGTAACCAAACGTGGGGAGTAAGACCGGTTCTCGCCGAAAAT
>DASWJX010000122.1:0-6086 GCA_036396915.1 Geopsychrobacteraceae bacterium
TTTGCAGCCGGGCCGACAGGCAATCAGGCCGGGATCACCCGCTTGCGAGCCGGCCAACTGCAGCTCGGCCTGCGCGGTCACCCGGCGCAAGGCCGCCGGCAGAGCCCCGGCGTCGCGACCGGCGCGCTCGATCGCGCGGCAGACCTGAACGCGGTACGCGGTAAAATCAAAGTTCTGCATGGACATACCCCCGCATCTATAACAGGTAAAAACCCAAGGTGACAGATACATTTTAACCTAAATATTTCATGCCCGACAAATCACCGCCGGGCGCGCAAATTCAGTCAGCGAATCCGCTGCCGACGTGTTAAGCTTGGTGTTTTCGTAGACACTCTAAACAAAATGGGAGAGATCGATGAAGCTGAGATATCTGCTGATTCTGGCCCTTGCCGGGCTGCTGCTGAGCAGCCTGTCCGGCTGCGGCTACAACACCATTCAGAAAAACGAAGAGGCCGTGTTCGCGGCCTGGGCCGACGTCGAAGCCACCTATCAACGCCGCATGGACCTGATTCCCAACCTGGTCGAGACGGTCAAGGCCTATGCCGCCCACGAAAAGGAGACCCTGCTCGCCGTCACCTCGGCGCGGGCCCAGGTCGGCCAGGTCAACCTGTCTCCGGAGCAGGTCGGTCAGGCCGCCGGCATGGCCCAGTTCCAGCAGGCACAGGGGCAACTGTCGTCCGCCCTCTCCCGCCTGCTGGTCGTCGCCGAGCGCTATCCCGACCTGAAAGCGAACCAGAATTTCCTCGACCTGCAACACCAGCTGGAAGGCACCGAGAATCGCATCAACGTCGCCCGCCAGCGCTACAACAAGGCGGTACAGACCTTCAACGGTTCGATCCGCACCTTTCCCAACAATCTGACCAACAAATTCCTGCTGCAACTGGACCGCAAGGAACCGTTCGCGGCGGATGCCGGCGCCGCCCAGGCCCCCGAAGTGAGCTTCTAGCATGGTTCGTCTGCTGCTTATGCTCAGCCTGCTGCTGCCGCTTTCAGCCCAGGCACTGGACGTTCCGCAAGCTTCCGGCTATGTCAACGACCGGGCCGGGCTGCTCTCGGCGCCGGTCCGCCTGAAGCTGGAACAGTTCCTGCGCCAGTTCGAGGAGAGCGATGCCACCCAGATCACCGTCCTGACCATTCCCTCACTTGAGGGCGAGGTGCTGGAGGAATACGCCCTGAAGGTCGCCGAAAGCTGGAAAGTCGGCCAACAGGGCACGGACAACGGCGCACTGCTGCTGGTCGCCGAGCAGCAGCGCCAGGTCCGCATTGAAGTCGGTTACGGCCTGGAAGGGAAATTGACCGATCTGCTCACCGGGCGGATTATCGACCGGGAGATCACCCCGCGCTTTAAAAACAGCGACTTCGATGGCGGCATCGTCGCCGGCGTGGCCTCCATCGCCGAAGCCGTGCGGGGAGAGTACCGGGGGACCGGAACCACCCGCGACCGCAAGAAAAAGAACCCGCTGGGCGTTCTTTCCCTGCTGCTCTTTCTCGGCCCGGGCCTCGCCCTGTTCGGCGGTGGCGGCCGCGGCCGTTCCCGCCGCAGCGGCTTCTGGATCGGCGGACCCTTTATCGGCGGCGGTGGCGGCCGCGGCTTCGGCGGCGGCGGTTTTTCCGGTGGCGGCGGCGGCTTCGGCGGCGGCGGTTCGAGCGGAAGCTGGTAAGCGGCAGCAACCGGCTCAGCCCCGGGCGAACGTAGCAGCCCGCACCGACCTGGTGTCCATCCGGAAACTCGGATGGACACGCAGCAAGTTTCCGATTCGGAAACGAGCAATTTTTCGCAAGGCCAAGGAAATCAAGGATTTGAGCGGAGGCGTAGTACTTTACACCGCACAATCAAAGCCGCGGATTGACGCCGGGATTGCGGAAAAGGGCCGTTTCCGGACAGAAACTACCGATTCAATCAGGAGCGACCATGGTCACGGCAAAAAACTTTTTCAGTCAAGAACAACAGCAGCAGATCGAAGCGGCGGTCCGCGAGATCGAGCAGGCGACCAGCGGCGAAATCGTGCCGATGGTGGTCGATGCCTGCTACGATTATCCGCGCGCCGAGATGCTCGGCGGCGGCTCCCTGGCGCTGGCCACTGCGATCTTTCTCAGCTGGGCCTTCGGCGGAGAATCGATCTGGGTCTTCCTGCCCCTGTTCCTGATCGGCTATCCGCTGTTCCGCCTGCTGATCCGCAACTGCCCGTCCCTCAAGCGGCGCCTGATCCACCCGGCGGAAATCGATGCCGAAGTGGAGGAGAAAGCCCTGGTCTCGTTCATCGAACAGGGGCTGCATAAGACCCGGGATCACACCGGAATCCTGATCCTGATTTCACTCTTCGAGCACCGGGTGCAGGTACTGGCCGACCGGGGCATCAACGCCAAAGCCCCGGCCGGCATCTGGGATGCCGTGGTCCGCGATGTCACCAGCGGCATCAAGGACGGCACCGCCTGCGCAGCGCTCTGCCGCGAAATTCGCGCCTGCGGCGCCGTGCTGGCCGAACATTTCCCGGCCCGCCATGACGATACCGATGAACTGCCGAATCTGATTGTCGAATAGCAGGACCAGCCGCCGCACGGACCCGGGGTCGCGCGGTTGTCAGGCAAACCGACCGGCACCGGCTTTGCGACGTATCCATAAGTTCTCCGCTGCGCCCGGCAACCTGCTCCCCGTCTGCTAGAATGGTAAGACATCGCCGTCCGCCACCTTTTGTTCTGATCTGCATCCCAGGAGGTTATGTGAACGGGGGTTGTTGACCTATGAGCAATCAGGGACAGCGCGAGAACGAAGAGGCCGGTTACCGCGAACTCTACCGTAAAACGCCGATCATGATGCACTCGCTGGACCGCGACGGCCGCCTGTTGACCGTCAGCGACTTCTGGACCGAAGTCATGGGCTATCGCCGTGACGAGGTGATCGGCACACAGCTGACCGACTACCTGAGCGAGGACTCGCGGCGCAAAGCCAGGGAGACCTTCCTGCCCCAGTTCTTCCGTGCCGGCTTTGTCAAGAACGTTCCCTACCAGATGATCACCAAGCACGGAGAGGTTATCGACGTCCTGATCTCGGCCTCATCCGACAAGGACGCGGACGGCAAGGTTCTGCGCAGCATGGCCGGCATTATCGATGTCACTGAACAGAAAAAAGCGGAACGGGAAATCTACCGGCTGGCCCACTATGATCAGCTGACCGGAAAACCGAACCGCTTCCTGCTGCGCGACCGGCTGCGGCAGAATATCGCCCAGGGCAGTCGCGAAGGGCACAAGGTCGCCGTTTTGTATATCGATCTGGACCGCTTCAAATGGGTCAACGACACCCTTGGCCACCATGCCGGCGACAAACTGCTGAAGATCGTGGCCGACCGTCTCAGCCTCTGCGTCCGCGAGGTCGACACCGTCGCCCGGCTCGGCGGCGACGAATTCGTGGTCATCCTCTACGACATCCAATCCAACGAAGACCCGGCAACCTTTGCCCGAAGATTTCTGGACGAACTGTCCCGTCCGACCCGCCTGTACGGAAAAGAGATCATCAACACCGCCAGCATCGGCATCGCCATCTATCCGGTGGACGGCCAGGATGTCGACACCCTGCTGCGCAAGGCGGACACGGCCATGTATGCCGCCAAGGAGCTGGGCTGCAGTACCTACCAGTTCTTTTCCGCCGAAATGGCGGCCCAGGCCCGGGAGAAGCTGTCGATCCAGAACAATCTGCGGCGGGCTCTGTACGGCAAAGACCTCAGCCTCAACTATCAGCCGCAGGTCGATCTGCAACAGAACCGTATTACCGGTTTTGAAGCGCTGCTGCGCTGGAATTCACCCACCGCCGGCGCGATCGCGCCGGCCCGCTTCATCCCGGTAGCCGAGGAAACCGGTCTGATCTTTCCGCTCGGCGAATGGGTGCTGGAAACCGCCTGCGCGCAGGCCGTCGCCTGGCAAAAGGCCGGGCTGCCGCCGTGGCGCATGGCGGTGAACATCTCGGCCCGCCAGTTTGCCCGACCCGACTTTACCGACATGATCGAACGGATCCTCAGGGACACCGGGCTGGATCCGCGGCGCCTGGAGATCGAACTGACGGAGACGACGGTCATGGGGCACATTCAGGACGCCATCGCGACCCTGACCGACCTGAAGGTCAGAAACATCAACCTGGCGATCGATGATTTCGGGACCGGCTTCTCGTCACTGGTCTACCTGAAGGATTTCCCCTTCGACCGGATCAAGATCGCCCAGGAGTTTGTTCGCGATATTTCTCTCGATCCCGGCAACAAAGCGATCATCGCGGCGATCATCGCCATGAGCCGGACCCTCAATCTGCACGTCATCGCCGAGGGGGTGGAAAAACTGGAACAACTGAAATTCCTGAAGAGCCAGCGTTGCCAGGAGGTCCAGGGCTTCTATTTCGGCAGACCCGCTCCCGCCGACATGATTTCAAGGGCGTTTGCCACCGGCGCCCTGCACTGACCCCCCCAAGGCATTGAGCGGCTGACGGCAGCTGCCGGAAGCGGCGGAAAAAACCACCCAAAAACCGTCAGGCGACCCGGCGCAGCGGTTCGAAAAAATCCCGATTGCGATTGTTCCAGGCCCGGTAGCCTGTCAACAGGGTGTAATTGCGCGTGGCCCGCAGTTCCAGTTCCAGCATCTGCACGGCCCGCCGGTGTAGCTCGGCCCCGGCTCCGTAGCGGCGTTTCAACTGGGGATGGATGCGCGAATAGTTGCTGACCACCGGCACGGAAAAGTTTTTGCGGTACCGGGAGAGAAAGCGCTCGCCGTTGCGACTGCAGCCGAGCAGATGCAGATAAAGGGGACCACTCTCCAGGAACCCGCCCATCTGCTCGTCGCGCACATCGTTGAGCAGATAGCAGAGCACCCTCTGAATCCGCGTCCGGGTCAGCTGCCGGGATTTCACCCCGCTGACCAGATCCTCATAGCGGATCGCGCTCTCGGCCATCTCGACCAGACGATTTTCCAGACCGGCGCCGATCTGGTAGACCGGACGCAGCGAAGCGGGCCCCTGATTGATGCGGGCCAGCACCAGCCGCAGCAGATAGTCCTCGTTCGCCGCGAGGCCCGCCAGGAGCCAATCGTTCAGCCATGCGCCGCTCTTTTCCGGCAGCAGCGCGGCCACCGCTGCCCCCTGCCGCAGCAGATGACGAATCCCGGTGGCGCTGGCGATCCCCGCGACCGCTTGCCGGTCATGATAACCGGCACCGATCCGCTCAATCGTCAATGGCCGGATCGCCGATCCCGATTCATCGAGAGCCCGCAGGTATTCGATGCCGAGGATATTGTTCGGCCGGGCCAGCAGCTCGGCGGCCGCGTCATCCCCGCTCAGGCCGGCGACGACCCGGGCCCGGGCGGCGGGATAGCCGATCCCCTGCCGCAGCAGCTGTCCGGTCCGCTCGGCTATGGTTTCCCGGTGCGTCTGCAGAAGCCGCGCGCAGTCCCGCAGCGGTTCAAGCTGCCCCGCCTCGCTGCCGAAGCAGAGCGCAGCGACTCCGCCCAGACTGTTCAAGGCCTGCACCGCGCCCTTCGCGAAATGGGGAGCGCTGTTGCAGGCCCAGGGGAACGGCAGTTCCAGCACCAGATCGACCCCGGCCGCCAACGCCAGTTCCGTCCGCCGCCACTTGTCGAACAGCGCCGGCTCGCCCCGCTGCAGGAAATGACCGCTCATCACCGCGACCGCCACCTCGGCATCCGCCCGCCTGAGACTTTCACGCAGATGATGCAGGTGGCCGTTGTGGAACGGGTTATATTCGGTAATCAGGCCGACGCTGTGCATGTGAGTCCGATCGATAGCCTCCGCCGCAACGCCGCAGGGCGGAGTTTTTGCGAAGACATCAGTAGATGGAGCGGCCGGGACGAGCCGGCTTCAGAGCGGGAAATAGCGCCGTTCCGGCCGGCCG
Source organism: Geopsychrobacteraceae bacterium (assembly GCA_036396915.1). GTDB lineage: Bacteria > Desulfobacterota > Desulfuromonadia > Desulfuromonadales > Geopsychrobacteraceae > BM509. The sequence goes on from DASWJX010000122.1 coordinate 5,886, forward strand.
ACGGCGCCATAGACCAGTTCCGCCGTGAGCTTGCCGCTGGCGGTCAGATACTCCAGATACCGCCTGGCCGTGGTGCGGCTGACGCCGGTCCGCTCGCCGACCTCTTCCGCACTGAAGCCGTCCGAACAGTCCCGCCCGAAAATCCCGCTGATCTTTTTCAGGGTCAGCGGATCGATCCCTTTCGGGTGTTGCGGTGCTCCC
>DASWJX010000123.1:0-3958 GCA_036396915.1 Geopsychrobacteraceae bacterium
GGACCGGCTACCTGGAACAGATCCACTTCAAGACGCTCGTCGAAAACGAGCTACGCGAGACCCTCGACCGGCTGATCCTGTGCTTTGTCAATGCCCTCGACTCGAAAAGCCCCTGGACCAAGGGCCATTCCCTGCGGGTCCAGCATTATTGTCTGATGATCGCCCGTGAACTCAAACTGCCGGAGGAGCAGGTCGAACAGCTGAGCATCGCCGCGCTGCTCCACGACATCGGCAAGATCGGCACCTATGACGACATCCTCAACAAGCTGGAAGATCTGACGCCGGATGAATACGCCATGATCAAGAAACATCCGGGGAACGCGGTCAGCATCCTGGAGCCGATTCCTCAGTTCAGCACCCTGCTGCCGATCATCAGGGCGCACCATGAGCGGCTCGACGGCCGGGGCTATCCCGATGGCCTGCAAGACACGCAGATTCCGCTGCCGGCACGCATCCTCTGCGTGGCCGACGCCTACGACGCGATCACTTCCGAGCGCCCCTACAAGGAGAGCATGGGAAAAGCCCGGGGGATTGCCGAAGTGCAACGCTCGTCCGGCAGCCAGTTCGATCCGGCCGTCGTCCGGGCCCTGGCGGAAGCCCACCAAAAGCCGGGATTTATTCCGGAACCCTGACCCCCCATCCCCCATCGCCCATCGTCGCCGTCCCTTGCGAGCCCTGACGTCATTGCCGTCGCCGCGCCAACTTGAGAAAGCGGCACGGCGGGTTAAAATTTAAAGGGAAGGTGCATTATGAACTCAGCCGTGGAACTGCTGGTCGTCGGAACCTCGACGGCGGAAATCGAGCGCATCGCCGTAAAACTGAAAAACCGGACCGGGTACCAGCTGCGGACAGCCTCCGGTCCGGTGGAAGCCCGCGCCCGCATCGCTGCCTGTCCGGCCGAGCGGCTTGTCGTCGTTGCGCTGCGGGCGGAGCGCCGGACCTTGGCCCTGCTTGAGCCGCGCGACGGCTATCCCCGCGTTGCGATGCTGGTGCTGCTCGACCGGGACGATACCGCGGCAACGGTCCGCGCGCTCAACGCCGGCGCCATCGACGTCCTGGTAGAATCCCCGGCTGTACTCGACCGCCTGCCCGGGACCATCGACGCTGTCCTGGCGAAATGGCGGCAGCGTCGCGCAGAGCAGCTGGCAATCGATTACGCGGCCCGTTTCGGCCATATCCTCGCTTCCGCGCTCACCGAAATCTACACCTTCGACGCCGCGACGCTGCGTTTCATCCGGGTCAATCGCGGCGCCAGGAAAAATATCGGCTACAGCAAGCAGGAGCTGCGCAAGATGACGCCGCTCGACCTCAAGCTCGCGCCGGACAGAGAGCGGTTCGAGGAGCTGCTGCACCCCCTGCGGGCGGGCGGTCAGGAGACGCTGCGCTTTGAAAGCGTGCACCGGCGCAAGGACGGCTCGTTCTACCCGGTCGAGGTTCTGCTGCAATTCGTCCGGGTCGAACCGCCGGCCTTCATCGCCGTCTGCCTCGACATCAGCGAACGGAAACAGGCCGAGGAAAAGCTGCAGGCCAGCGAAGCCCGCTTCCGTTCCATCTTCAACGTCGCGGCGGCCGGCATGGCGATCCTCACGCCCTATGGCGAGATTCTCGAGGTCAATCCCGCCTTCTGTACCTTCAGCGGCTTCGCGGCGGAGGAGTTGATCGGACGCAACATCGCGGACGTGACCCACCCGGATGACCGGGAGGCGACGGCCGACTACTATGCGGCCCTGCGCCGCGGGCAGGATCCGATTGTCCAGATCGACAAGCGCTACCTGCGCAAGGACGGCCAGGTCCGCTGGGGGCATGCTTCGGTTGCCTGCCTGTCCGGCCGCGACCGGAGCGAAACCTACTGTATCGGCCTGGTTCAGGACATCACCCGCCACAAGGAAGCGGAAGCGAAGATGCAGGAAGCCTACGCCGAACTCGACGCCTTTGTGCATACCGTCGCCCATGACCTGCGAACCCCGTTGACGCCGATTATCGGCATCTCCGAATACCTCCAGGAGCATGCCGCGGAGGTCCTCGACCGGACCTCGCTCGATTTTCTCGCCGATATTGAAAAATCCGGACACCGCATGCTGGCCCTGCTCGAGGACCTGCTGACCCTGGCCCAGGTCGGACATGTCCGCCAGCCCTCCGCTCCGGTCGCTACCCGCCGCGTGGTCGACGGGGTGCTGAAAAGCCTGGCCGGTCCGCCGGCCGGCGCCGGGCTCAAGGTCGAAGTGGGAGAACTGTCCCCTCTCTGCCTGCCGGAAACCCTGGTCAGTCAGCTGTTCGGCAACCTGATCGGCAATGCGCTGCGCTATGCCGGCGCAGCGGGCAAACCGATTGAAGTCGGCGAAGAACGGCGAAACGGCCAGGTCATCTTTTACGTCAGGGATCACGGTCCGGGCATCCCGGAAGAGGACCTGGGCCATATCTTTGAAGCCTTCTACCGGGGCAGGAATGCCAGGCGGGTCAACGGCACGGGGATCGGCCTGGCCACCGTCCGTAAAATCGCCCGGCTCTATCACGGCGACGCCTGGGTCGAAGCGACCCCGGGCGGCGGCAGCACCTTCAAGCTCGGCTTTCCGCTCGCCGCCCTCACCGGCGTCGGCAACCCGAGCGCCTGACACGCGGATGGTCCGCGCGCCCCGGTCCTTCGACCAGGCAAGGCGACAACGGCGCAAGGCGCTGCCCGGCAGCGAAAGCGGGCATCATCCGCCGTATTCGGTCAGGCGCAGGGGCACGGCATGCCGTGCCCCTGCATCGCCATTTTCCCATGGGGCGGGGTTGGACCGGAAAGGGCGGCCGATTGCTGCTAAAATAGCTCTCCAGGAGGAGAAAGTCGCCATGCTGATTCTCGACAGGCCCTACGTCTCGCGCCTGCTCGAAGAGACCGCGGTTCGTCACCGGCTGCCGGTCCTTGCCGCCGCCGAGCTGCCCCTCGTGCTCGGCGAGCAGATGGTGCGGCTGGCGGAACCGGATTTTTTCGCCCGCTGGCGGCGGTCGGAGCGGCCGCGGCTGTTAACCAACTCCGAAAACGCCCTGGCCGCTATCGAACGGAACCTGTCCGACAGCGGCCTCTGGCAGGCCGGCGTCCTGCTCAAGAATAAGGGAGAATTCCGCCGGCGTACCCGGCCGCTTTATCCCCATTTCCATTTCCGGCGCCTGCGGCTCAACGAACTTCCCCGGCTGGATGCGGCCGAACTCACGTTCCCGCTGGTCGTCAAACCGGAGGTGGGCTTCTTCAGCATGGGCGTACACCGGGTCGCCGATGCAAAGGGCTGGGCCCGTCTGGTCCGCGAACTTCCCGCCGAACTGGCGAAGCTGCGCGGACTCTATCCCGCCTGCGTCATCGGCCTGGAGGATTTTCTCATCGAGGAATATCTGCCGGAGGAGGAACTGGCCGTCGACGCCTACTTCGACCGGGAGGGGCGGCCGGTGGTGCTGAACGTCTTCCAGCACCTCTTCGCCGGGCCGGAGGATACCGGCGATCGCGTCTACTTCACGGGGCGGGAGGTCATCGAAAGGTGGCGGACGCCGCTGACAGGGGAACTGGAGAGGATCGGCGCGGTCTGCGGCCTGCGGGATTTTCCGGTCCATGCGGAGTTCCGCCGCACCTGCCGGGGACTCGTCCCCGTCGAGGTCAACCCCCTGCGCTTCGCCGGCTGGGGAACCTGCGACCTGGCGTGGTTCGCCTGGGGGATCAACCCCTACGAGGCCTTTCTTTTCGATCGCCAGCCCGACTGGGGATCGCTGCTGGCCGCGTGCGGGACGGAACGTTTCTTCTTCAACATCGCCGACCTGCCGCCGAGCTTCGACCGCGGCCGCATCCGCGCCGTCCGCTACCAGGCGCTGCGGCGCCTCTTCGCCGCCGCCCTCGACTGCCGCCCCACCGACTTCCGGCGCTACCCGGTGCTGGCCGTCCTCTTCAGCCGCTCGGCCGATTTCGCCGAGGCCGAGCGCTTTCTGCGCG
>DASWJX010000124.1:0-3095 GCA_036396915.1 Geopsychrobacteraceae bacterium
AAGGATTTTCCTGCACCAAGAACCTCGACAATTTGATCCGGCAATTCGTCGATGATTCTCAAGCAGCTCGTTTTGGGGTGGCGGTAATTGAGAAGATTGTTGCGGTTGGTTAAATCGATAAGTTTTTTTCGAACGGCTTCAAGCGAATCGAATGCAAATCCTTTGTGGATCTGGTCTTCGTTATTAGTTTGGCCCGCGTTTACCGGAGGAGATTCAAGATCGCCTTCAGGGTAGTCACTGCGGGATGCATCTGACTCGTCTAAGACCCCTTCAATTCCCATTTCCTCGAAATCTGATCCGGCTGTATCATTCAAGGCAACCTCGGTGTCTTCAGCAGGAGGAGTATCGATGCTTCCATTGCCCAATACGCTCTCAACAGGGTAATCATTCATGTCACACCTCCATCAGAAATGACAAGAATTCCACTGACATGCTCAAAAATGACGGCACATCAAGTTCCTCCCGATCAAAAAAAAGAAAACGCAAAGAACAAGCCATTCAAGTTGTCTAAAATGGTTTCTTCTTTGCGTTTCAGCCTCCCCAAAAAAATAAAAAATATTTATTACTCAGCAACTTAACTCAACTGGTCATTGAGGTCAAAGATCATTTTTCGGGTCACCGCCAATCTTGATCCTGTTTCATCTTGAAGGACCTAACTGGGCAGTGACCCCAGGTTCCACTGCATCGTCTCAGGGGAAAGTGTCCCACAAGTTGTGGCGGTAAACCTCAAAAAGTCAGAATAGTCTCTTGTGAAGGGTTCCAAGAAACCCTGGTGACCGAGACCGCCAGGCGCCGCTTTGCAACTGGTGGTCAAAATATCACGCCGCACGTGGGCGATGATAAAATGGAGATAACCGGAGGTAACCGAACAGCAGAAAAACAGCGCTTCAGCCCGAAGGCAGGAGGAATCAGCATGAAATTTTCTCGCATCGCTCTGTTGCTGGCCGTGAGTGCCGCCTTGCTCCTGCTCGTTGGGGGACCCGGAACGCGCTTCGGTCTTTGGGAATTTCGCGACGGGTTCTTGTTGATGCGCTGGGCCGCGTACCTGGGCCTGGTTTCCGCCGCCCTGGCGCTGACGCTCCTGATCATCCCCGCAACGCGCAGGGGTCAGGGCGTCCGGCTGTTGTCCGCCTGTGTCATCGGGCTGATCGTCGCTTATCTGCCGTGGCAGCTCCAGCAGCGGGCGCGCTCGGTGCCGCCGATCCACGATATAACCACGGACACCCTCGATCCGCCGGAATTCAGCGCGATCCTGCCGCTGCGCATCGATGCCCCCAATCCGCCCGGCTATGCCGGCGAAGAGGTGGCACGGCTGCAGCAGGAAGCCTATCCCGATCTGGGTTCTTACCGACTCAATGCCGGTGCCGGGCAGGCCTTCGAGCGGGCGCTGGCGGCGGCGCGGCAGATGGGCTGGGAGATCGTTGCCGCCGATCCGGAAACCGGCCGCATCGAAGCGACGGCAACGACGTTCTGGTACGGATTCAAGGACGACATTGTCGTCCGGATCGGCGCAGACGACGCAGGCAACGGGGGGAGCGTAATCGATGTACGTTCCAAGTCCCGCGTCGGGCGCAGCGATCTCGGCGCCAACGCCGGGCGCATCCGTGCCTATCTGGACGCGCTGCAGGCGGGTGGGCCGTAACCGTGCGGGGGGAGAGTTTCCGAAATTAAAAACCAGCCCCAGCCTGGACGATGGAGCGGAACATGATCATCCACCTCCCTTTCCGCTATCTGGAACCGACCTTCTTCGCCGGCCTGCTCGACGATCCGGTGCTGCTGGTACGGGTGCGGCCGCTGGGGAGCAACCTGCTCTTCGACTGCGGGCAGATCCATCATCTGGCCAAGCGGGTCCTCACCGCCATCGATGCCCTGTTCATCAGTCATGCGCACATGGATCACTGGATGGGGATCGACACCGTCACCCGCCACCTGCACGCCTCGTCGAAAACCATCGATCTCTACGGTCCGCCGGGAATCGCCGAGAAACTCGGTCACCGGCTGGCCGGTTACGACTGGAACCTGGCCGAGAACTACTGGGGCAGCTACCGGGTGCATGACGTCCACCCGCGGCATATCGAATCGTTCCTGCTGTCCGGCCCGGAAGGATTCCTAATGCGGCCGCTCGGCAGCCGCCCGCGCGACGACCGGATCATCTACCGCAACCGTCTGGTTCAGGTCGCGTCGGAAACCTGCGACCACCGGGTCGACAGTCTGATCTTCCGCATCAGCGAACGGCCGCTGCTGCGCATCGACAAGCGGCAGCTGGAACGGCTCGGCCTGCAGCCGGGCCCCTGGCTCAAGGAGCTCAAGCACCGCTACGCCCATCCCGACAGCGGCCGCGCGCCGCTGCTGGCCCTGCGCCGCACGGCCGGCGGCAGCGAAGAGGTCGCGGTGGAGGACGTCGATCAGCTCTGCCGCCGGATCGCCCTGCCGCAGACGGAAGCCGCCATCGGCTATATCAGCGATGTCGGCTTCAGCGCGGCCAACCGCCGGCGGATCAGCGGCCTGCTGAAGGGCGTGCAGCTGCTGATCTGCGAAAACACCTTTCTGCGCGAAGCCAAAGCCAGGGCCCGCGCCTCCCGCCACCTGTGCAGCGACGACGTCAATCAGCTGCTCGACGAGCTGCGGCCCGACTGGTTTCTGCCGATGCACCTGTCGAAATCGTTCAACCGCCGCTGGCGCGAACTCTATCGCGAGCTGCAACCGCCGGCGGGAACCGGGCTGCTCGAACTGCCGGTCCATGTCACTCCGGCGCCGCTGCGACCGGAAGCGCTGGTCTGGCGGCAGTATCAGGGGGAAAAGGGGGAAGCGGAACCTGGGGAAGACTAACTAGCCGATAACGTTGCGCAGCCCCGCCTGCTGCGCCAGCTGTCGCGCCTGGCGCAGTTCGCGGCGATCGGGCCGCCGGTCGAGGGGGGGATGGCGGTGGGCCTGATGAGAGGGGCGGTACTGGTCCATCAGGTTGACCCAGGTCTCGGGGGAGAGCTGCTCGGCGACGAAATGGAGAATCCGTTCGGTGCCGGCCAGGTTCTGCGGCAGGATCAGGTGGCGGATCAGCAGACCGCGGCGGGCGCTGCCCTGCTCGTCCAGCTGCA
>DASWJX010000125.1:0-15455 GCA_036396915.1 Geopsychrobacteraceae bacterium
CTTATGAATTTATCTCCTCCCCCTTCAAGGGGGAGGTCGGGAGGGGGATGGGGTACCTCTGCATGCCGGAATAGTCCCATCCCCACCCCAGCCCTCCCCTTGAAGGAGAGGGAGCTTAACCTAAATGGGGCATCAATGCCGGAATACTGAATAAATTACTCCTGTTTTTGCTTTCTTGCGAGAGCATCAGTGCTTGAGCTTCAATGCTGCGCCGGGGATGACGGTATCGTGGCGATACTTGCGGTCATCCCGTTTCGGGTAGTCCAGCGTATAGTGAAGGCCGCGGCTTTCGTGGCGCAGCTGGGCGCTCTTGATGATCAGTTCGGCCACGGTGGCGATATTCCTCAGTTCCACCAGGTCCGAGGTGATCTGAAAATTCCAGTAGTAATCGGCGATCTCTTCCTGAATCAGATGGATGCGGCTCAGCGCCCAGCGCAGCCGCTTGTCGGAGCGCACGATGCCGACGTAGTTCCACATCGTGCGGCGGATTTCATCCCAGTTGTGGGCGACCACCACTTCCTCGTTGCTTTTGGTCACGCCGCTGCTGTCCCAGGGTTCGATGCTCGGGAAGAGGGGAGGGTTGGCGCTGAGCTGTTGAGCCGCCCGGCTGGCCGCCCGGTCGGCGAAAACAACCCCTTCCAGCAGGCTGTTGCTGGCCAGACGATTGGCGCCATGCAGCCCGGTTGCAGCGACCTCGCCGACGGCGAACAGGTTGTCGATACAGGTCTCGCCCCATTCATTGACCTGAATGCCGCCGCACAGGTAGTGCGCCGCCGGCACGACCGGAATCGGTTCGGTGGTGATGTCGATGCCGTACCCCAGGCAGGTCTGATGGATGGTCGGAAAACGGTCCCTGATATAGTCGGCGCTGCGGTGGGTGATGTCGAGAAACACGCAATCGTCGCCGTGCTTTTTCATTTCATTGTCGATGGCGCGGGCGACGATATCGCGCGGCGCGAGATCCTTCAGATGATGGTAGTCGGTCATGAAGGGGTGGCCGTCGCTTCTGCGCAGAATCGCTCCTTCGCCCCGTACGGCTTCGGAAATGAGGAACGATTTGGCGTGCGGATGATAAAGCGTGGTGGGGTGAAACTGCATGAACTCCATGTTGGCCACGGCCGCCCCGGCGCGCCAGGCGATGGCGACTCCGTCACCGGTGGCAATGTCCGGGTTGCAGGTGTAGAGATAGACCTTGCCGGCGCCGCCGGTGGCGAGCAGGGTAACCCCGGCGCCGAAGGTGAGGATCTCGTTGCTGTTCTTGTCCAGCACGTAGGCGCCGAGACAGCGGTTATTCTCCAGTTGCTGGTTGCGGAGCTTGCTCTCGGTGATCAGATCGACGGCGATATGCTGTTCGTAGATGCGGATGTTCGGGTGGGCCCTGACCGCGGCGACCAACGCTCTTTCAATCTCTTTGCCGGTCGCATCCTTGGCATGCAGGATGCGGCGGTGGCTGTGCCCCCCTTCACGGGTCAGATCGAATTCGCCGCTGCTGTCTTCCCGCCTGGAGAAATTGGTCCCCCACGCGATCAGGTCGGCAATCGCCTGCGGTCCCGCGGACACGACCAGGTCGACGATATCCGGATGGGACAGGTAGGCGCCGGCGACGATGGTGTCCTCGGCATGCGATTCAAAACTGTCGGTGTCGGAACTGACGGCGGCGATCCCGCCCTGGGCCAGGCTGGTCGCCGTGGCGTCGATCTCGCGTTTGGTGACCAGGGCAACGCTGCCGTGGTCGGCAACCTTGAGGGCATAGGACAGCCCGGCAATGCCGGTGCCGACCACCAGGAAGTCGGATGTTATCTTCATAGGGGCTCGTTATCTCCGGAATCCCGGACAGCGAAAAGAGGCCAGATTCATAATAGCCTCTCATTATCGGAAGCAGGGGCACTGATGTCAAGGGGTTAGCCGGTTCGTGACAGTTGAAAATCGGCCTCTTTTGCTTTAGGGTAGCAGCATGTCCGCATTGCGCCATAAATACATCCTGCTAAGCTTTTGGGCAACAGGTATCATTTTCCTCGGCGCCGGGACTGCGGCCGGGACGATTTACCGCTATGTCGATGCCGATGGCCGGATCCACTTTACCAACGTGCCGACGACGACCGAGTTCCGGTTCTATCGGGAGGAGGGGGCGCGCTATCAACTGGCGACGCTGATCGATCACTACGCCGGACAGTTTCAACTCGATGCGGCGCTGATCAAGGCGGTGATCAAAGTGGAAAGCAATTTCAGGCCGGACAGCGTATCGGTCAAGGGCGCGCAGGGGCTGATGCAGTTGATGCCGGCCACCGCGCGGGAGATGGGGGTCTCGGATCCCTTCGATCCGACCCAGGGCATTTTCGGCGGCTGCTGTTATCTGCGGAAAATGCTCGACTCCTTCGACAGCAACCTCGATCATGCCCTGGCGGCCTACAACGCGGGTCCCGACGCGGTTCGCCGCCACGGGGGCATTCCCCCTTATACGGAAACCCGCAATTACGTCAAACGGGTCAGGCAGTACCTGGATTATTATCGCCAAGACAAGGACCGACTGGAATGAATACCGGACATCACCTCTTCAACGTGCCCAATACCCTGACCATGGCCCGGATCGCCGCAGTGCCGGTGGTTCTGCTGCTGCTGCTGTTCGAATCGCGGGCCAACTGTTTCTGGGCGGCGGCGGTTTTTTTCGTGGCGGCCATGACCGACTGGCTGGATGGTTATCTGGCGCGCAAATGGGAGATTGTGACCGTGCTCGGCAAGTTCCTGGATCCGCTGGCGGACAAGCTCATCGTCATGGTCGCGCTGGTCATGCTGATTCCGCTGGGCCGGGTTCCGGCCTGGGCGGTCTTCATCATCCTGGCGCGGGAGATGCTGGTCACCGGCTTGCGCTCCATCGCCTCAAGCGAGGGGATCGTCATCGCCGCCAGTCCGCTCGGAAAATATAAAACCATCTTCCAGATGATCTCGATTGTCGGCCTGCTGCTGCATTACCGTTATTACTGGTTCTTCGGCCTGGAAGTGGAGATTTTTTATCCGTCGATGCACAATGTCGGCATCGTTTTCTTTTACGTGGCCTTTGTTCTGACCGTCTGGTCGGGCGCCGACTATCTGTACAAGTTTTTCCGGATCCTGGCCAAATAAGCATCGGCCGGCGAAATGCATTTTTCTTCGCCGGCGGGGTAAATTTATTATTGACACCCTGCGATGCGTTTTGTTATACATACGTCCGCTCGTCACGACGGGCACAGCTCAGCGGGAATAACTCAGTGGTAGAGTGCAACCTTGCCAAGGTTGACGTCGCGAGTTCGAATCTCGTTTCCCGCTCCAAAAAATCAAGAGTCCGGATCATACGATCCGGGCTCTTTTTTGTTTTCTCTCCGGGCTTTTTCGGATTCACCGGGCGGACTCCGGCGGCTGTGCGGATTTGCTATACTCGTAGGAACCGAACGGATGGTGCGGGATGGTGCGGTGATGGTTTGGAAAACGCTGTCCGCTGGAGGAGTGCATGGAGTCGATCCTGAGCTTCGATGCGTACCTGAAACGGCATAAATTCTATATTTGGGCCGTCGTGGTGCTGATCTGTGCGGTTTACGCGCCGGTCATTGCGTCGCTGGTTGCCGACTGGAGTCTCGACCCCAACTATTCCCACGGCTTTCTGATTCCGTTTCTTTCCGGATATTTCCTCTGGGAAAAAAGAACGGCACTGGCCGCAACCCGTGTTGCGCCCGACAACCTGGGGCTGCCGGTCATTCTCGCCAGTCTGTCGCTGCTGGTTGTCGGTCATGCCGGAACCGAATATTTCACCATGCGCGCGTCGCTGGTTTTTCTGCTGGCCGGGATCGTTCTTTTCTGCTGCGGCCGGCCGGTACTGAAAACCGCTTTTGTGCCGATCGCTTTTCTGCTGTTCATGATTCCCCTGCCCTATATCGTTTACGATGCCCTGGCCTTTCCGCTCAAGCTCTTCATCGCCAAATTTTCGGTGATCTGTCTCAAACTGATGGGCATCGTGGTCTGGAGGGAGGGGAATATCATCCAATTTCCCCAGACGGTTCTGGAGGTCGCCGATGCCTGCAGCGGGCTCCGGTCCCTGATGTCGCTGCTGGCGCTGGGGGTCGCGTTGGCCTTCCTGACGCAAAAGAGCACCAAGAAGCGGCTGCTGCTGGTGGTCATGACCCTGCCCATCGCGATTTTCACCAACATGCTTCGCGTGGTCGGCACCGGCGTGCTGGCGCACTATTACGGCGCCGCTGCCGCCGAAGGCTTTTTTCATGAATTTGCCGGACTGGCGGTTTTTTCTCTGGCCCTGCTGCTGCTGATTTTGGTCGGCATGTTCCTGCGGAGGAGCTGAGGATGGAGAGCCGGCTCAGATTCTGCCTGGTTTATCTGCTGCTGATCGTCGCGGCCCTCTTCGTCTATCGGCATGAGGAGCTCTCTGTACCGGTCAACAGCCCCTTAAGTGACATACCGACCGAACAGAACGGTTGGGTGCTGTCCGGCCAGACGCGCTTCGACAGGAGCGTGCTTGAGGTTCTCAAGCCGACCGCATATCTGTCCCGGGCCTACGTGAATGAAGAGGGACGGCAGGTGCAGCTCTACCTCGGCTACCACGGCGGCGGACCAAAGAGCGGTCCGATCCACTCGCCCCGGCACTGTCTGCCGGGCAGCGGCTGGCTGAAACTAGGCGGCAAAAAGACCAGCCTGACGATCGGCGCTCAGGATATTTCCCTGGTCGAGGCCGTTTATCAGAAAGATGAGTTGCGGGAACTGTTTCTCTATTGGTATCAGGTGCGGGGCAAAACGCTGTCCGACGAATATGCTCTGAAATTGACGGAGATCAGGAACTCGCTGCTGCACAACCGTCGCGATTCGGCTTTCGTTCGCGTTTCCGTGCTGTTTGACGGCGACCAGGCCGCCGCGGCGGCATTGGGCGAGCAGTTTATCCGGGACTTTTACCCCGCGATCGCCGGGGTTTTGCCGCAGTGACGTGCCGGTCAATCACGTTATCGACGGCAGCGGTTTCTGCCGTTTTTGCGTGTCAGTGAACTTCCTGCTCGGCCCATCTCGCCAGTTCTGTCGCCAGATCCTCGGGCATATCGATGAACTTCAAGCCCATGCCGGGTTCGTAGATCGATTTTTTCGAGAAGCGGCGCTTCCAGATCACCTCGCAGCGGCAGCGAATGCATTTATTTTGATCGGAGGGGAGGGGGATTTCCACGTCGACCTGTACGCCGGGATCGAGCGGATTGATCGAGGCGATGAACATTCCGCTTTGGCTGATGTTTTTACTGTAGCCGAAAAAAACTTTCTGGCCGTCTTCAATTTTAATTTTCTGGACAATCAGCGGAGCACGCAGGTCTCTGCGTTTGCTTTTCTGGACAGCGGCTGCCGGATCTTTTTCTTTTTTTCGCATGTCGGCCTCGGGGAATTCAATCGATTGCACTGCATAGTCGCCTAATTTAACACATCTTTATCCAACTGAAACCCCAAAAATCATCATTTATCTCTGCGCCCGCCGGTTTTTCAAAGTCCATTGACAGCTGCCGGACAAATCAATAAAGTCGACCGCGTTCGGTTTTCTATCGGGAGGGTCCATGTCCGGGGTCAGAGCACAAAAAAAGCGCGAGACCAGGCGCGCCATCATAGCGGCGGCGATTCGGCTGTTCGGCGAGCGGGGCTACGAGCGGACCAGCATCGAGGATCTTGCCGCCGAAGCGGGGGTCGGCAAGGGAACGATCTACGGCTATTTTTCGACCAAGCAGGAGATATTCCAGGCCTTTTGCGGTGAAGAGATCGAAAACTCTTTTCGCGCTGTCAGCGAAACGGTCGATCCGGAGGCGCCGTTGCTTCGGCAACTGCTGACCCTGTTCATGCTCCAGTTCCGCTTCGTGACAAAAAACCGGGAATTCGGTCGTCATCTGCTGCGCGAAATGGCCTTTCCCAAAACCGCCAACAGAAAATCGCTGGAATACATACAACGCTACCTGGATACCCTGGAAGAGCTTTTGCACCGAGCCGGTGCAAAGGGGCAGCTCCGGCGCGAGGCAAATCCGGCGAGCGCCGCGGCCAGTTTTTATCTGCTTTATGTCGGCTGTCTTTCCGGCTGGTACAGCGGCTACATGAAGGATCAGCAGTCGGTCGAGGACGCGATGGAAAAGCTGTTTCAGCAGGCACTGGAAGGGATCGGCTCATGATCAAGAGACCATTGATCGTCACGGGGCGCGCCGGCCTGCTCGCACTGTTCTTGCTCCTGCTGTTCGCCGGCCCGCTACGGGCGGACGCCGCGGGCCGGGGCGGCAGCGTTGACCTGCAGGCGCTGCTGACGCTGGGGCTGGCGGAAAACCTGGGGCTGCGGGCGGTGCTGGTCGATACCGTGCAGGCCGACGAAGAGGTGCTTGCCCGGGACGCTCTTTTTGATCCCGAATTCTTCGCTGAAGCCTTTCGGGCACAAAGCCGCGCCCCGCTTGCCGACCCGTTGTTCGGCGCTTTGCTGCGTATTCGACAGAGCCGCGCTGAAACCGGCGTCCGGAAAAGTTTCACGTCGGGACTGCGTTCGTCCCTGGCGTTGGCCTCGGAACGGATCGCAGGGGATGACGAGCTGCTCGCCCCCCGTTATTCCAGCTCTCTGCTGCTGGAGCTGCGACAGCCGCTGCTGCGCGGCTTCGGAACGGCTGTCAACAGCACCGACCTGGAAATTGCCCGATACCGGCAGCAGCAGAGTCGCTATCTTTATCTCCAGCAGGCGCAGGATCTGGCCCTGCGGATCGAGATCGTTTATTACGACCTGATCGGGGCGCGGCAGACGGAACTGTTGCGGCAGGAAGCCCGCGAGCTGGTCGTCGATCTGCTGGCGGGCAATCGAGCAAAGCTTGCGGCGGGCGTCATCCCCGTCTCTGAAGTTCAGGAAGCCGAGACGGCGCTGGCCGCCAGGGACCTGCAGCTGGCGCTGGCCCGGCAGACCCGCGAACAGCTGGCCCACCAGTTGAACGAGCTGCTCAACAACCGTCTCGACGAACCGCTGGAGCTCGCCGCACAACTCAACCCCGGGTCGCTGGAGACGCCGGCGGCCGTCCCCGATCTTTCCGGCGCCTACGCCACCGCGCTGGAACAGCGCTTTGACCTCAAGTCGCGCAGCCTCGACCTGAAGGGCAGCGAACTGCGCAGCGCGTTTCTGGAAAACCGGACCCGGCCCGAGCTCGACATGGTGGTGTCCGCCGGCCTCAACGGCTTCTCCGGCAGCGAAAGGGCCGGCAGCGAGATTGCCGCCGGTGGTTCGTATTTCGACTCCTACCGGGGCCTGGCAGACCGCGATGGGTACCAGTGGTCGGCCGGCTTCACCTTCAGCTATCCGCTCGGCAACCGGGAAGCCGAGGCCAGAGCCCGGCAGGCCCGGCTGGATGAGCGGCAGGTCGGCTACCGCAAACAGGAACTGGAGCTGGCGATCGAAACCGAACTGCGGCAACGGTTGACCGAGCTGGGCAGAACCGCCGAACAGTTCGCGATTGCCGAGCGCCTGCAGGCCCTGGCCGCTGTCACCCTCGATCAGGAAAATCGGCGGCTGGCCGAGGGTTTGTCCGACACCTTCCGCGTTCTGAGTTTTCAGGGGACAGTGATCGACGCCGGAATCGACCGTCTGGCGGCGCTGGTCGCATACAACAAAAGCCTGGCGCGCTTTCATCAGGCCCAGGGCACCAATCTGGACCGCCACGGGATTACGGCCCGGATCGAGCACAAGGAGCTGCGTTTTGAAATCTTGTAAGGGTCTGGTTTTGCTGCTGAGTCTGTCGCTGCTGTGGTTTGCGTCCGGTTGCCGAACGGAGCAGCCGAACCTTGCCGAGGCACGGCAGGCGCCGCCGGAAAAGGTGGTGCCGGTTGCCGTGGAGGCGGCGCAACCCCGCGCGATGGCGGAGTCCTTTACCTTGCCGGGAACCCTGGAGGCCTGGGAAGATCTGACGCTGTCGGCGGAACTGGCCGGTCCGGTCCGCCGGATCGGTCCCGCCGAGGGCGAGCATTTGCAGGCGGGGCGGGAGATTCTGGAAATCGATACCGAGACCCTGCTCGCCGATTACCAGCGGGACCGGATCTCCTTTGAAACCAAAAGCAAAAAACTGCAGCGTTACCAGAGCCTGGTGGCGCAACAGCTGGTCAGCCGCCAGGAGCTTGATGAAATGAGCTATGTCGTCGAGGAGGCGCGGGCCGATTTGCGGCATGCGCAACTGCTGATCGAGAAGAGTACCCTGCGGACTCCGGTCACAGGCGTTCTCGACCAACTGTTTGTCGACCGCGGCGAGTATGTGGTCCCCGGCCAGGCCTTGGCGCGCATCGTCCGGGTCGATCGCCTCAAGGTCCTGGTCGATGTTCCGGAAAAGGACGTGGCCTATCTGTCGGTGGGAGACGAGATCGACATCGTCGCCGCAACGATCAACGGCGCGGAAGCCGCTGCACGGAGCGGCCGCATCCGGCACATTGCCTATACGGCCGACCCCGCGACCCGCACCTATCTGGCCAAGATCGAAATCGACAACCGGGACGCGGCGCTGCGGCCCGGCAAGATCGTGCGGGCCCATTTCAAACGCCGCAGTCTGCCGCGGGCCCTGTCCGTCCCGCTTTATGCACTGGTCGAGCGGGACGGCCGCAAGGTCGTTTTTGTCGAACAGCAGGGCCGGGCGCGGATGGTTCCGGTGACAACCGGCGCGGTGATCGGAGCGCGGGTGGTGGTCGAGCAGGGGCTGTCCGCAGGGGATCGGATTATCGTCAAGGGGCAGCAGCTGCTTAGCGACGGCGCCCGGGTCGCCGCCGCAGGGGAATAGAGCGATGCTGATCACCAATGCAGCCATCGATCGCCGCAGTACGGTTTTTGCGCTGATGCTGATCATCCTGACGGTCGGTATCTACAGTTATATCGTTCTGCCCCGGGAGTCCGCCCCGGACATCACCGTCCCCTACGTGCTGGTCGTCACCGCGTACGAGGGGGTCGCTTCGGAGGATATCGAGAACCTGATCACCCGCCCCCTGGAGCGGAAGCTGAAAGGGCTCAAGGACGTCGTGAAGATGCGTTCGGTCAGCGCCGAGGGCTCGTCGATGATCACCGTCGAGTTCCTGCCGGATGTCGACATCGATACGGCTCTGCAGTGGGTGCGGGAGAAGGTCGACCAGGCCAGGGGGGATCTGCCCGTCGACCTGGAGGATGATCCGTCCATACTGGAAATCAATCTGTCGGAATTTCCGATCCTGATGGTGGCGATCTCCGGCGGCGCCGACGAAACCCTGCTCAAGGGGGTCGGCGAGGAGCTGTCCGATCGCATCGAAGAGATCCCGGGGGTGCTCGATGTTGTCATGTCCGGCGGCCGGGAACGGGAAATCAGGGTGGAATTCGACCCGGACCGGATGGCGGCCTACCGGATTTCCCTGTCGGAGATCATGACCTCGATCCGCCGCGAAAACGTCAATATCCCCGGCGGCAGTATCGATATCGGCCAGGGGAAATACCTGCTGCGGATTCCGGGCGAATTCACCGATCCGGCGCAGATCGACAACCTGGTGCTGGCGGTCCGCGCCGGCCGGCCGATCTATTTCAAGGACATCGCCACGGTCTACGATACCCTGGAAGACCGCACCAGCTGGGCGCGGCTGGACGGGCGCAACAGCGTCACGCTGGCGATCAAGAAACGCACCGGGCAGAACCTGATCGCCGTCGCCGATCAGGTTTTCGCCCTGATCGGGCACGCCGAACCGCTGCTGCCGCCGGGAGTCGAGCTGTCGGTCACCTTCAACGCGTCGAAGGATATCCGCCGGATGGTTGCGGAACTGGAGAACAACATCATCACCGGGCTGATTCTGGTGGTGCTGGTGCTGTTCCTGTTTCTCGGCCTGCGCAATGCGTTTTTCGTCGCCCTGGCCATTCCGTTTTCCATGCTGATCTCGTTTGCGGTGCTGCATCTGGCCGGCATCACCCTGAACATGGTGGTGCTGTTCAGTCTGATCCTGGCCCTCGGCATGCTGGTCGATAACGCGATTGTCATCGTTGAGAATATCTATCGGCACATGCAGGAGGGGATGGGCAGTATTCCGGCCTCCAAGGCTGCCGTGGCCGAGGTCGGCTGGCCGGTGATCAGCTCGACCCTGACCACCCTCTGCGCCTTTTTCCCCATGCTTTTCTGGCCGGGGATCATGGGCGAATTCATGAAATTCCTGCCGCTGACCCTGATCGTGACGCTGACGGCCTCCCTGTTTGTAGCGCTGGTGATCAATCCGACCCTGTGCGGGCATTTCATGGCGCGCAAAGGCGCACGGCTGCCGCCGGCGCGGCGCGAAACCTGGATACTGAGAACCTATCGGGCCGGCCTCGAGCTGGCCCTCAACCATCGCGGCCTGGTGGCAAGCGGATCCCTTGCCCTGCTGATCGGGATTGTCGCCGCCTACGGAACGCTCGGACACGGCATTGAATTGTTTCCGGAGATCGAACCGAACCGGGCGATTGTCGAGATCAAGATGCCCGAAGGGACCGGTCTGGAGGCCGGCAACCGGCTGGCCGGGCAGATTGAACAGCTGGTCCTTGATGAGCCGGACCTGCGCTATGTGATTGCCGAAGTCGGCACCTCCAGCGGCGACGGCATGGGCGGCGACAGCGCCCAGTCCAACATCAGCAAGCTCTCCCTCGACTTTATCGACCGCGCCAGGCGCAACGAGCATGCCAATGACGTTCTGGCGCGGATCAGGGAGCGGTTGGCGCCACTGTCCGGCGCCGAAATCAAAGTCGAAAAGCAGAAGGAAGGCCCGCCCACCGGGGCGCCGGTCAGCGTTGAGCTCAGCGGCGAGCGGATCGAAATTCTCGAAGCGTTGCTGGCCGAAGCCCGGCGCCTGATCAAGGAGGTTCCCGGCCTGGTCGATCTCAAGGATGATTTTGCCAAGGCCAAGCCGGAAATCCGGGTGCTGGTCGATCGTGAAAAAGCGAGTCTGCTCGGCCTGTCGACGGCCGAAATCTCGCGGACCGTCAAGGCGGCGATCAGCGGCACCAAGCTCGGCGTCTATCGCGAAGGCAAGGACGAATACGATATTGTCGCCCGCATGCCGGCAGAGCGGCGGCAATCGCTCGCGGATATCGAGAATCTGCTGGTGCCGAGCCTGACCGGTTCACCGATCCCCCTGTCGACGGTGGCGCGGGTGGAGATCGGCGCCGGGTTCGGGGCGATCCGCCACATCGACCAGAAACGGGTGGTGTCCATCACCGCCAACACCTATGGCCGCAACAGCAACGACGTGCTGCTGGAAGTGCAGCAACGGCTGCGCAAGCTGACCCTGCCCGCCGGCTATCTGATCGGTTATTCCGGTGAGCAGGAGGAGCAGCAGAAGGCCGCGGCCTTTCTGAGCAAGGCGTTTATCGGCGCGGTGCTGTTGATCATGCTGGTGCTGGTGACCCAGTTCAATTCCCTGCTGCAGATGCTGATCGTCATGACCTCGGTGGTTTTGTCGCTGACCGGCGTGTTCCTGGGGCTGATGCTCACCGCGACGCCGTTCGGCATCATCATGACCGGCATCGGCGTGATCTCCCTGGCCGGAGTGGTGGTCAACAATGCCATCGTTCTCATCGACTATATCAATCAGTTGCAAAAAGACGGCGTCGAACTGCGCGAAGCCCTGCTCAGGGCCGGGGTGGTGCGTTTTCGGCCGGTGCTGCTGACCGCGGCGACGACGATCCTCGGCCTGCTGCCGATGGCGCTGGGGATCAGTTACAACTTCCGCACCTTCAGTTGGGATATCGGCGGGGAATCGGCGGACTGGTGGGGGCCGATGGCGGTGGCGGTTATTTTCGGTCTGGCGGTGGCGACCCTGCTGACGCTGGTCGTGGTGCCGGTGCTCTATTCTCTGGCCTGGTCGCTGCGGGAGGCCTGGGGACGCCTTGCGGCGCGCAAATCGGGGGTTTGATCGGCCGGTCGCACCGGCGCGGCGGAGTTCCTGCGGCAAGCGGACCGGTTTTTCCGGCGTTCTTTGCCGGTTGTCCCTATAACCGTTTTCGGCGACGGTTTTTGCTTGACGAGTTATGGCAACTTTGATAAAAAACCCACTCTCTTGGGGCGTCGCCAAGCGGTAAGGCACCGGATTTTGATTCCGGCATTCCCAGGTTCGATCCCTGGCGCCCCAGCCATAAATTATTCGGAGGTTCGGCCTCTTTTATAGTTCTATGCCATCCCGAGGGGTGGTAGAAAAGGGTGGAGCGAAGCTTCATCCTTTTTTTCTTTTTTGTCGCAGCTTTTTGAGCAGGGTGATAACCGATGTCCGAGATGCCTACCCCCCTCGATCCGCACGAATACAGTTTCTGGACTCCCGAGCCGAATACCGCGGTAAGCGTCGGTCCGGAAGAAACCCGTGTGATTCTGCCGGAAATTCCGCTGCCGATCGGTCGGGCCGATCTGATCGAGGGCCAGCGGCCCACCGATAAACAGATCGGCGTCGGCATCTACAACTACCTGCGCCGGTTTCCCGATTGTCCGTTCAATGCGGCCTACGCCAAGCTGCTCAAGGACGCCTATGCGTACTATATCTCCGATCTCGGTGCGCAGATCATCATGCTTGAGTCCAAAGATGTCGACCCTCCCTATGTGCGCCGCAAAATCAGTTATCTGAAAATTCTGGCTTTGCTGGAACCCGCCAATCCAGGGTTGCTGCTGCGGATCGGCGCCGCGTATTTTGAACTGGCATTGATCTACAGCGAACTGATTCATGTGCGGCGCGAACTGATGAACGCCGTCACCTGGCTGCAGAAGTCCCTGTTGCTGGTGCCGAAGGATAGAACCGTTCTCAACTATCTCGGTCAAACCTGTTATCTTTTAGGGGACTATTCCGCCGTGACCCGTTACTGGCGCGGGGTGATCGACCAGTTGCCGGAAGGCTCCGCCCGTCGGACGCTGCAACAGCGGCTGCAACGGATCGCCGATGAAGACCTGCCGGTGCGCCCGCTGGTCGATGATTTCGAGACGGTCGGCGTCGCCATGGAGCACTATCATCTGCAGGAATTCGACGAAGCCAGGCTGATCATGGACCGACTGGAAGAAGAGGGCAGCATCCCGCGCGAAATGCCGTCTCCCGATTTCTACTATTTTGTCGGTCTCTGCCGAGAAAAAGCCGCGGATTCCGCAGGCGCATTTCAGGCCTATGCGGAGGCGCTGGCGATCGATGCCGGACATGCAGCCGCCGCGCAAGGCAGGGAGCGGATTCTCGACGGAAAGGAAGGCTGAGCATGGAACCTGTTCGTTTTGCCGATATTCTGTTCATCCTGCTGGTTGGCCTGGTGACGTTCGGTATTCTGCGCGCGGTGCATCGCAAACGAAAAAACGACGGTAAAAAGAACGGGGCCGACAGCGCCGGGTCGCCCGCAGCAAAGGGTTCCGCGGATCGGTCTTCCGCGCCGGACGAAGACGATTGACAAGCCGGAGCAATATCAGTATACAGGGGCTTTTGGAGAGAATCATACAGGGTTGACCGGGCGGAACAACCGAACTTTTTCTGGAGGAAACGATGAATCCACTCGCCGCGGAACTGAACGAATTGTTGCAGAAGAACAACCCGCATGTACTGGAGATGCTGTCCGATTTGGGGAAAAATCTTTTTTTCCCCAAAGGGATCCTGAGCCAGTCCGCCGAAGCCAAGGACAAGGCGCACAAGTTTAATGCAACAATCGGGACCGCAACGGAAAACGGCGGGCCGATGTTTCTGCAGTGTATCCAGGACAAGCTTTCAGCCTTCGATCCCAAGGATATTTACCCCTACGCACCGCCGGCGGGAAAGCCCGAGCTGCGCCAGTTGTGGCGGGAGAAGATGCTGCGGGAAAATCCGAGCATGCAGGGCAAGCACTTCAGCAATCCCATCGTGACCAATGCTCTGACCCATGGCTTGTCGATTGTCGGTGACATGTTTGTCGGCAGCGGCGATCATGTGCTGATGCCCGACATGCTGTGGGGCAACTATAATCTGACCTTCGGTGTCTGCAACGGTGGCATCGTCAGGAAATTTCCGACCTTTACCGAGTCTGGCGGTTTCAACGTCGAGGCTTTCAAGTCCTGCCTGCAGGCCACGGCGGCCGAAAAGGGCAAGGCCGTGGTGATCCTCAACTTCCCCAATAACCCGAGCGGCTATACCCCGACCGTCGCGGAAGGCGAGGCCCTGGTCGCCGCCATCAAGGAGGTCGCCGAGGGCGGCTGTAATATCGTCGCGGTGACCGACGATGCCTATTTCGGTTTGTTTTACGAGGATTCTCTCAAGGAGTCCCTGTTCGGCACGTTGGCCAACCAGCACGGGCGGATTCTGACCATCAAGCTTGACGGTGCGACCAAGGAAGAATTCGTCTGGGGCTTCCGGACCGGGTTCATCACCTTTGCCGATGGCGGGCAGCAACCGAACCCTGAGGTGTTGACGGCCCTGGAAAAGAAAACCATGGGGATCATCCGCGCCAAAATTTCCAACTGCCCGCACCCGTCGCAGACCTTTGTCATCGAGGCGCTGCGCTCGCCGGAGTTTCTCAAGCAGAAGGAGGAGAAATTCCAGGTCATGAAGGGGCGTGCCCTGCAGGTGAAAAAAGTCCTCGCCGCCGGCAAGTATCAGCCGGCCTGGGATTACTATCCCTTCAACTCCGGCTACTTCATGTGCCTGAAGCTGAAGCGGGTCGATGCCGAACGGTTGCGGGTGCATCTGCTCGACAAGTACGGAGTCGGCACCATCTCCATCAACAAAACCGATCTGCGGATCGCCTTCTCCTGCATCGCCGAGGAGGACATCGAGGAACTGTTCGACCTGATCTTCCGGGCCGAACAGGACCTGGCATAGCACGAGAAAGGGCTCGCTTCGGCGAGCCCTTTCTGTTTCTGCAACGTTGACCGGCACCATCGGAAACCTCGACAGGGTCTGAGCGGTCGCATGGTAACGACCCGGAATTCAGTTATAATCTCATTCAGGAAAAGACTGGAGACGCACCTGTGCTGAATGCTGATGAAAATCTGAAACGCTATCTGAGCGACAACCGGCTGCTCGACGACCTGTCGGAGACGGCCGAACGGATGGGGATCACCTGCTGGCTGGTCGGCGGCGCACTGCGCGATGTCGTGCTCGGTCGTCCGGTGACCGACGTCGATCTGGCGGCCACTTCCGATCCGACGCCGCTGGCAAGGGAATGGGCCAGACAGCAGCAAGCCCACTGGTTCTGGCTTGACAAACAACGCCGGCAGAGCCGGGTGCTGCTGCGCTACGGCAAGCTCGAATGTTATTTCGACTTCGCCCCGCTGCGCGCGGCAACACTGGATGAGGATCTGGCTCTGCGCGACTACACCATCAATGCGCTGGCGCTGCCCCTGATCGTGCCCTTGTCCGCACAGCGCCTGATCGATCCGCTGCAGGGCAGAAAAGATCTGCGGGACCTGCGTCTCAGACACTGCTCGGATCGAAGCCTGGAAGACGATCCGTTACGGATTCTAAAGGGGATACGCCAC
>DASWJX010000126.1:0-15772 GCA_036396915.1 Geopsychrobacteraceae bacterium
GTAGAAGATGAAGATCTGCACCAGCAGCGGGGTTCCGCGGATCACCTCGATATAGAAGATCGACAGCTGCCGCAGGGTGATATTGCCGGAAACCCGGCACAGTCCGGTAATCAGTCCGATCAGCATGCCCAGGACACTGGCCGCGGCCGACAGCCAGAGGGTGGTCCAGAGGCCGACCGTCAGCGGTCCGGGCCGCCAGTGCCGGGTTGCGCCGAGCGTATCCCCCGCAAAGAGGTCTTCCTCGACATCGACCGCAACGGTCTCGCTGTCGACTTCAAAGACCCGTTCTTCGCCGTCCTCGCTGAGCACGCCGATCCTGGTTTTGTCGCCGAGCTTGTCGATGCGAACGACGCGGCCGTCGAAGGGAATATTTTTGAAGTCTTCCTGATGATAAAGGAAATATTGCGGAACCCGATTCCAGCGCCAGGTGTAGTCGATCTTTTTGGTCGCAACCCAGAGCCCCGCCGCCAGAGCGAGCAGAATCAGGAAGGTCAACAGCCGCCAGAGCCAGTTTTGTAAAACAGTATTCACCGTGCAAGGACTTTCTGAAGAGATGTGAGTCGGGCAGCATTTCCGACAAGATACGGCGGGGGGAGATGGAATTTCCCCCCCGCCGGCTCAAGGGACGATCAGTTTTGGACCTGCTTCAGCCAGGCGTCGCTGAGGAACCATTTTTCATAGATTTTGTCGTAGGTTCCGTCGCTTTTAATCTGGTTCATGAAGTTGTTCAGCCAGTTGATGAGATCGAAGTTGCCCTGGCGGACGGCCCAGGCCAGCGGCTCGTAGGTGAAAGGCGTATCCAGAAAGACCAGCTTGCCTTCGTTCTTCTGCGCATTGGCAATCGCCATGTAGGGCAGGTCATAGACAAAGGCATCGATTTTGCCGTTGACCAGGTCCATGACGCCTTCCTGCTCGGTTTCAAAGGAGATGTAGGTGCAGTTCGGAATCATCCGTTTGGTGGCCTGCTCGCCGGTGGTGCCGAGCTTGGAGGCAACCTTGTACTGCTTGTGGTTCAGATCCTTGTAGGACTTGACGGCGTCGGCATGCTCCTTTTTGATCAGGATGCTCTGACCGACGACGATGTACGGCGTCGCGAAACTGACTTTCATGTTCCTTTCCTGGGTCAGGGTCATGCCGCTCATGATGATGTCGTACTTCTTGGTGAGCAGCCCGGGGATGATGCCGTCCCAGGCGGTGCTGACCAGTTCGAGTTTGACGCCCATCGCCTTGGCCATGCGCTTGGCCATGTCGACGTCGAAACCGACAATATCGCCTTTTTGGTTGGTCATTTCAAACGGCATGTAGCCGGGCTCCATACCGACCCGCAGCACGCCGCGCTCCTGAATGTCGTTCAGGGTATCCGCCGCGGCAAAGCCGGGCAGGGCGACCAGCAGGACCAGCAGGCAGCCGAGCAACAGGACAAATTTTTTCATCACAACCTCCTCAAGCATGGATAGCGGAGTGCCGGCACGGTGCCGGCACCGAAATTTCAGTAGGATTTTCCTTCGTCGAGCAGTTCGGAAATCAGCATTTGCGTATGGCATTCAGGGCACAAGGGCAGATCCTCCAGCGGCAGATAGACAATCTCCTTGTAGCGGCATCTGGGGCAGACGATTTCGATCGGTTCGTGCTTGCCGCGTTGCATGTCAGGCTCCGTCGCTGAAAGTTTTTCAAACAAACATTTGGTATGGCCGAAGTTTTTCTTATAGCACAGCAGTCTCCAGGCAAACAAGCAGGTTATCGATCGTAAATCCTCCCCTGTGCCGTCAGCATCCGGAGGCGACCGGATTTTCCGGGGCGATGAGCCTTTGCTCTTTACAAAACCGGGCACAACGGTCTAAAATTACCGGTTTTCAGTACGAGATCAACCCAACAAATTTCATTGAAACAGGACGGCATGAGCCAGCAACTGATTCGCAATTTTTCCATTATCGCCCACATCGATCACGGCAAGTCGACCCTGGCGGACCGGTTGCTGGAAGCGACCGGCGCGCTGACTGATCGGGAAAAGTCCGCTCAGTACCTGGACAAGATGGAGCTCGAGAAGGAACGGGGCATCACCA
This sequence comes from Geopsychrobacteraceae bacterium, assembly GCA_036396915.1. Classification (GTDB taxonomy): domain Bacteria; phylum Desulfobacterota; class Desulfuromonadia; order Desulfuromonadales; family Geopsychrobacteraceae; genus BM509. Next base: position 2,064 of record DASWJX010000126.1, read on the forward strand.
TCAAGTCCCAGGCGGTGCGTCTGCACTACCTGGCCAAGGACGGCAAGACCTATCTGCTGAACCTGATCGACACCCCCGGCCATGTCGACTTTTCCTATGAAGTCAGCCGTTCGCTGTCCGCCTGTGAAGGCGCGATGCTGGTGGTTGACGCCGCGCAGGGCGTTGAAGCCCAGACGCTGGCCAACGTTTATATGGCCATCGATCAGGATCTGGAGATCTTTCCGGTGCTCAACAAGATCGATCTGCCGAGCGCCGACCCGCAACGGGTCAGGGAAGAGATCGAGGAGATTATCGGCCTCGACGCCAGCGACGCCATCGAGGCCAGCGCCAAGGAAGGGCTGGGAATCGTCGACATTCTGGAAGCGATCGTAGCGCGGGTTCCCGCACCCGGCGGCGACCGGAATGCGCCGCTCAAGGCGTTGACCTTCGACTCCTGGTACGATTCCTACCAGGGGGTCATCGTGCTGGTCCGGGTTGTCGACGGCGTCATCAAAAAAGGGGACAAGATCAAGCTGATGGCCACCGGCGGCAGCTATGAAGTGCAGAAGGTCGGAGCCTTCAGTCCGCATCCGCTGATCCTGCCCGAGCTGGCGGCCGGCGAGGTCGGGTTTGTCATCGCCGGGATCAAGATTGTCCTGGATGCCAAGGTCGGCGACACCATTACCCACCTGCACGCCCCGGCCGAAAAGGCGCTGCCCGGTTACAAGGAAGTCAAGCCGATGGTCTTTTCGGGGCTCTATCCGATCGATTCCGGCGAATACGACGCACTGCGGGATGCCCTGGAAAAACTGCGCCTCAACGATGCGGCCTTTTCTTTCGAACCGGAAAATTCCCTGGCGCTCGGCTTCGGTTTCCGGTGCGGTTTTCTCGGCCTGCTGCATATGGAGATCATCCAGGAACGTCTGGAGCGCGAATTCGGGGTCGAGCTGATCACCACGGCGCCGACGGTCGTTTACAAGGTGACCACGACCAAAGGGGAGCTGTTGCATGTCGAGAGCGCCAACATGCTGCCCGACGTTCAGCTTATTGAAAAGATCGAGGAGCCTTTCGTTCTGGCTTCGATTCACGTGCCGAACGAATTCGTCGGCGCGGTGCTGAACCTCTGCATCGAAAAACGGGGCATCCAGCGGGAGCTGAAATATCTGACCGCCAACCGGGTCATGGTCATTTACGAACTGCCGCTCAATGAAATCGTCATGGACTTCTTCGACCGGCTCAAATCGATCACCCGCGGTTATGCGTCCCTCGATTACGAACATCTCGATTTCCGCGAGAGCCAACTGGTCCGTCTGAATGTGCTGATCAACGGCGATCCGGTCGATGCCCTGTCGCTGATCGTTCATCGCGACAAGGCCCAGTTCCGCGGCCGGGACCTGGTCGCCAAGATGAAGGAATTTATTCCCCGGCAGCAGTACGAGGTGGCGATCCAGGCCGCTATCGGCAACAAGGTCATCGCCCGCTCCACGGTCAAGGCCCTGCGCAAGGATGTCACGGCCAAGTGCTACGGCGGCGACATCACCCGCAAGCGCAAGCTGCTGGAAAAACAGAAGGCGGGCAAAAAACGGATGAAGCAGGTGGGGAGCGTGGAGTTGCCCCAGGAAGCATTTCTTGCCATTCTCAAGGTTAAGGACTAGACAACTCATGGCTTTTTTCAAAAAGAAAAAAAACCCGAGCGAACTGCCGAACACAACGCCGAAACCCTGGTACCGCGAATGGGCCGAAGCACTGATCGTTGCCATTGTTCTGGCGCTGATCATCCGCACCTTCCTGTTCCAGGCCTTCAAAATCCCGTCCGGGTCGATGCTCGACACCCTGCAGATCGGCGACCATCTGCTGGTCAATAAGTTCATGTACGGCACGCATATTCCGTTTGTTGACGGCTGCTTTCTCGCCGTGCGCCAGCCGGAACGGGGGGATGTTATCGTCTTCGAGTTTCCCGAGGACGAAGACGAATCCTACTTTCAGCGCCGCGATTTCATCAAACGGGTGATCGGTATTCCGGGAGACGTGATCGAGATCAAGAACAAGCAGGTTTTCGTCAACGGTCTGCCCTACCTGCTTGAGCAGGAGGTGCACAAGGATGCGCAGACCGTTCCCGCCGTTGCCGGGCCCAGGGATTTTGCCGGACCGATCAAGGTTCCCGAAGACAGGTATTTTGTCATGGGGGATAATCGGGATTACTCCTACGACAGCCGTTTCTGGGGCTTCGTCGACAAGTCCAAAATCAAGGGGCTGGCATTCATCAAGTACTGGTCCTGGGATGCGCAGAACATGTTGCCGCGCTGGGAACGGATCGGCCGCTGGATTGACTGAGCGCTCGCGAGGCGCGCGGAAAAATGTGAAAACCGATTGACTTTACACGGCCGCAACTGCTACATTCCGCTTCATTAAATTGATGCTTCGTCCACCCCTTTAAGCTAACCCGAGAGGTTAACAAGGGCCCTATCGATGGCACTGCACAGCTATAAAAATTTCGAAAAGTACCTGTTACGCCGCTGGCGTACAGGTACTTTTTTTGTGCCCGAAACCTGCAGGAGGTACACGGATGGCTGGCGAACCTATTGAAATCCTTGACGTAACGGGAATCGATCGGGCCTTGACCCGGATCGCTCATGAAATTCTCGAGCATAACCGGGGAACCGAAAACCTGGTCCTGATCGGCATCCGCACCGGGGGCGATTACCTGGCGGCCGAACTGCAGAAAAAGATCGCCGAGATCGAAGGGGTGATGGTCCCGCTGGGAACCGTCGATATCACCATGTATCGCGACGATCTCGCCTCACGCAGCAATCTTTCCGTGGGCAAGACCGATATCCGCTTTCCGCTCGGAGAACGTCAGGTGGTGCTGGTCGATGATGTTCTGTTCACCGGCCGGACCATCCGCGCGGCAATGGATGCCCTGATCGATCTGGGCCGGCCGCGCAACATCCAGCTGGCGATCCTGATCGATCGCGGCCATCGCGAACTGCCGATCCGACCCGATTACATCGGCAGAAATCTGCCCACCTCGCGCCATGAACGGATCGAGGTGGCATTCGACGAACAGCATGTCCCTCAGGCGGTCAGCCTGATCAAATAGCCCAAGCGGAGGAGCACGATGGATTTTCAGCAGAAGCATATCCTCGGGATCGAAAATCTGACCGCCGAGGAGATTACCTTCATCCTTGACAGCGCCGAAAGCTTTAAGGAGATCAGCACCCGCAGCATCAAGAAAGTGCCGACCCTGCGCGGCAAGACCATCATCAATCTGTTTTTCGAGGCCAGCACCCGGACCCGGACCTCCTTCGAGATCGCCGGCAAGCGGCTCTCGGCGGACACCGTCAATATCAGCGCCTCGGGGTCGTCGGTTGTCAAGGGGGAAACCCTGGAAGACACGGCCAGAAACATCGAGGCGATGCGCCCCGATATCATCGTCATGCGCCACAACGCTTCAGGGGCCTGTCACTACCTGGCCGAGCGTCTGGACTGCTCGGTCATCAATGCCGGCGACGGCATGCATGAGCATCCCAGTCAGGCGCTGCTGGACGCGTTCACCATCCGCCAGCACAAGGGGCGGATCGAGGGGCTCACCGTGGCCATTGTCGGCGACATCACCCACAGCCGGGTGGTGCGCTCCAATATCTACTGCCTGAACAAGCTGGGAGCCAGGGTGCGGATCGCCGGCCCCGGCACCATGCTGCCGCCGGGTATCGAGCGGCTGGGTTGCCAGGTGTTCAGCAATCTCGAGGATGCGATCCGCGATGCGGACTGCGTGATGATGCTGCGCATTCAACGGGAACGGCAGGGCGCGTCCCTGATCCCGTCGGTGCGCGAGTATGCCCGTTTCTTCGGCCTCAGCGAAGAGAAACTGCGGCTGGCCAAAGCGGATGCCATCGTCATGCACCCGGGTCCGGTCAATCGCGGCGTCGAAATGGCGTCCTCCGTCGTCGACGGACCGCAAAATGTTATTCTCGAGCAGGTCGAAAATGGCGTCGCGGTGCGGATGGCTCTGCTCTATCTGGTTTCCGGCGGCGAGACCCTGTCGCACGACTAATCTCCATTTAAAGAGGTGACAACGATGAAAACCCTGATCAAATCGGGTCGTCTGGTCGACCCGGCCAATCATATCGACGAGAAACTCGACATATTGATCGTGGCGGGCAAGGTTGCCGAGCTGGCGCCGAATATCGACGCCGGCACGGCCGAGGTGATCAACGCCGCCGGGCTGATCGTGACCCCCGGCCTGATCGACATGCATGTCCATCTGCGCGACCCGGGCCTGGAGTACAAGGAAGACATCATCAGCGGTACCCGGGCGGCGGCGGCCGGCGGCGTCACATCGCTGGCCTGCATGCCGAACAGCAGCCCGGTCAACGACAACCTGGCCGTCACCAGATACATCATCAGCAAGGCCCGGGAGCAGGGGAGCGCCAATGTCTACCCGATCGGCTGTATCACCAAGGGACAAAAAGGTGAAGTCCTGGCCGAGATGGGAGAGCTGAAGGAGGGCGGCTGCGTCGGCTTTTCCGATGACGGCCTGCCGGTCAGGGACGGTGAAATGATGCGCCGGGCGCTGGAGTACGCCAACACCTTCGGCGCGCCGGTCATCTCCCACGCCGAGGAGCTGAGCCTGGTGGCCGGCGGCTGCATGAACGAAGGGCCGGTCTCCACCGAGCTGGGCCTCAAGGGGATCCCCTGGGTGGCCGAGGACGCCATGACCGCCCGCGATATCATGCTGGCCGAACTGACCGGCGCCCATCTGCACGTCGCCCACGTTTCGACCAGGGGCAGCGTCGAACTGGTCCGGCAGGCCAAGGGGCGCGGCGTCCGCGTGACCTGTGAAGCGACTCCGCACCATTTCATGCTGACCGATGACGCGGTCCGCGGCTACAACACCAACGCCAAGATGAATCCGCCGCTGCGCAGTCAGGCCGATGTCGATGCGATCCGGGCCGGGCTGGCGGACGGAACCATCGACGCCATCGCCACCGATCACGCCCCGCACCATAGCGACGAAAAGAACGTCGAGTTCGCCATCGCCCTGAACGGCATCGTCGGCCTGGAAACCCTGCTGCCCCTGACCCTGCAGCTGGTCGCCGAAAAGGTGCTCAGCCTGACCCAGGCGATCGCCCTGGTGACCTGTCGTCCGGCCCGGATTCTCGGTATCGAGCGCGGCAGCCTGGCGCCGGGAGCGGTGGCGGATATCACCCTGATCAACCCGAACAAGGAATGGACGCTGGATGCGGCGCAGCTGCAGTCCAAAAGCCGGAACACGCCTTTCGACGGGCGCACCATGAAAGGCCATGCGGTGCGGACGCTGCTGGCCGGAACCACCGTATTCGAAAGATAGTCCGATACTTCAACAGGTTGAATGTTTACAGTTCAAGTCAATTCAAAACAAAGAGGTTTCGATGAAAGCAATTCTGGCCCTTGCCGACGGCAAGGTGTTTGAGGGAAAATCCTTCGGTGCGAGCGGCGAGATCAGCGGTGAAGTGGTCTTCAATACCAGCATGACCGGTTATCAGGAGATTCTCACCGATCCGTCCTACTGCGGCGAGATCGTCACCATGACCTACCCGCAGATCGGCAATTACGGCATCAATGCCGAAGACGTGGAATCCTGTCGGCCGTTCCTGTCGGCACTGGTGGTCAAGGAAGCCTGCACCTTTCCCAGCAATTTCCGCTCGGAAATGAGCCTGGGCGCCTACCTGAAGCAGAACAACATCGTCGCCATCGAGGGGATCGACACCCGCGCCCTGGTGCGTCATATCCGCACCGTCGGGGCGCAGGTCGGCATCGTCTCGACGCTTGACAGCGACCCGCAAAGCCTGGTGGAAAAAGCGCGCAACACCCCGGGACTGCTGGGGCGCGACCTGGTCCGGGAAGTGACCTGCCGCGAACCCTATCACTGGTCCCAGGGGATCTGGAAGCTGGGCGCGGGTTATGCCGAGCACGCAGGAGAAGCGCTGCCGTACAAGGTGGTCGCCTACGATTTCGGCATCAAACGCAACATCCTGCGCAATCTGGTTGCCAGCGGTTGTGACGTGACGGTGGTACCGGCCGACACGCCCGCCGAGGAGGTGCTGAAGATGAACCCCGACGGGGTTTTTCTCAGCAACGGCCCCGGCGACCCGGAACCGATCGGCTATGCTCAGGAAACGATCCGCCGCCTGCTCGGCAAGGTGCCGATCTTCGGCATCTGCCTGGGCCATCAGCTGCTGTCGATCGCCCTGGGCGGGCGCACCTACAAGCTGAAATTCGGCCATCGCGGCGGCAACCAGCCGGTGCTCGATCATCAGCGGCAGCAGGTGGAAATCACCGCGCAGAATCACGGCTTTGCCGTTGATGCAGCGACCCTCGGCCCGGAGGTCGAGGTCAGCCACATCAACCTCAACGATAATACCGTGGAAGGGCTGCGCCACCGCGAACTGCCGGCCTTTTCGGTGCAGTACCATCCGGAAGCGTCACCGGGCCCGCATGACGCCCGCTACCTGTTTGCCCGTTTTATCGAGATGATGGCGAAAAACAAATAACGTTCAAAATTAAAAAGTTCGAGGTTCGATGGTCGATGTTCGAGGTTCTGACACCGCACATCGAACGTCGCACATCGAACGTCGAACGTTGTTTGAACTTCGAACAATTTTTCCGAAGGAAAAAGATAAATGCCCAAACGTACAGACATCAAGAAGATCCTGATCATCGGCGCCGGTCCGATCATTATCGGCCAGGCCTGCGAATTCGACTATTCCGGGACCCAGGCCTGCAAGGCCCTGAAAGAAGAGGGGTACGAGGTCGTCCTGCTCAATTCGAACCCCGCAACCATCATGACCGATCCCGATTTCGCCGACCGGACCTATGTCGAACCGGTGACGCCCGAAGTGCTGACGCGGATCATCAAAAAAGAACGCCCGGATGCGCTGTTGCCGACCCTGGGCGGACAGACGGCCCTCAATGTCGCGGTGGCGGTGGCCGAAGCCGGGGTGCTGGAAGAGTTCGGGGTCGAACTGATCGGCGCCCGGCTGGGACCGATTAAAAAAGCCGAAGACCGCACCCTGTTCAAGCAGGCGATGGAGAAGATCGGCGTCGAGGTGCCCCGCTCCGGACTGGCGCACAATCACCAGGAAGCGATGGCGGTGATCGAGACGATCGGCTTCCCGGCGATCATCCGTCCGTCCTTCACCCTCGGCGGTACCGGCGGCGGCGTCGCCTACAACCGCGAAGAGTTCGAAAGCATGGCGCTGGCCGGCATCGACGCCTCGCCGACCGACGAGATCCTGATCGAGGAATCGGTCATCGGCTGGAAAGAGTACGAACTGGAAGTGATGCGCGACACGGCCGACAACGTGGTGATTATCTGTTCCATCGAAAACCTCGACGCGATGGGCGTTCATACCGGGGATTCGATCACCGTCGCTCCGGCCCAGACCCTGAGCGACAAGGAATACCAGCTGCTGCGCGACGCTTCGCTGAAAATCATTCGCGAGATCGGTGTCGACACCGGCGGTTCCAATATCCAGTTCGGCATCAATCCGCAAGACGGCCGGATGGTGGTCATCGAGATGAACCCGCGGGTTTCGCGCTCTTCGGCGCTGGCCTCCAAGGCCACCGGCTTTCCGATCGCCAAAATCGCCGCCAAACTATCGGTCGGGTACCGTCTCGATGAAATCCCCAACGACATCACCCGCGAAACCCTGGCATCGTTCGAGCCAACCATCGATTATGTGGTGACCAAAATCCCCCGCTTCACCTTCGAGAAATTCCCGCAGGCGGATGCGGTGCTGACCACCCAGATGAAATCGGTGGGCGAGGTGATGGCGATCGGCCGGACCTTCAAGGAGAGCCTGCAGAAGGCGCTTCGCTCGCTGGAAACCGATTCCTACGGCTTTGAAAGCAAGCTGTTCGCCGTGCCGGGAGAATACCGCCGGACCCTGACCCAGCAGGAACTGGACGGGCTGCGCGACAAGCTGCGCATCCCCAACTGTGACCGGCTCTGGCATCTGGCCGACGCGCTGCGCGCCGGATTCAGCATCGATGAAATTCACCAGCTGTCGGGTATCGATCCCTGGTTCCTGTGCAATATCGAGCAGATTGTCGACATGGAACTGGTGCTGATCGCCCGCAAGGACCAGCTGGCCGCCGGTGACCGGGCCTTTGTCGACATGCTGCGCGAGGCCAAGCAATACGGCTTTTCCGACCGCCGGCTGGCGACCCTCTGGGAAGTGACCGAAGACGATGTCCGCCAGCTGCGCCATAAATTCGGGGTGCGGCCGGTCTACAAGCGGGTCGACACCTGCGGCGCCGAGTTCGAAGCGCATACCCCGTACCTCTATTCCTGCTACGAAAGCGAATGCGAGGCGGCGCCCACCGATAAAAAGAAAATCATCATTCTCGGCGGCGGCCCGAACCGGATCGGCCAGGGGATCGAGTTCGACTATTGCTGCGTGCACGGGGCGTTTGCCCTCTCCGAGGCCGGCTTCGAGACGATCATGGTCAACTGCAATCCCGAAACCGTCTCCACCGATTACGACACCTCGGACCGGCTCTATTTCGAACCGCTGACCTTCGAGGACGTGCTTGAGATCGTCGCCAAAGAAAACCCGGTGGGGGTCATCGTTCAGTTCGGCGGACAGACGCCCCTGAAACTGGCCGTGGCCCTGGAAAAAGCCGGGGTTCCGATCATCGGCACCGCGCCGGACGCCATCGACCGCGCCGAGGATCGCGAGCGTTTCCAGGCCCTGCTGCATAAACTCAACCTGCTCCAGCCGGAGAACGGCATCGCCCGCTCTCATGCCGAGGCGGTCAAGATCGCCGACCGGATCGGCTACCCGGTGGTGGTGCGGCCGTCCTATGTGCTCGGCGGCCGGGCCATGGAGATCGTCTACGACGAGGAGCGACTGCAGAATTACATGAAATATGCCGTCGAGGCCTCGCCGGAACACCCGGTGCTGATCGACAAGTTCCTGCAGGATGCCATTGAGGTCGATGTCGATGCCCTGGCCGACGGCGAAACCGTGGTCGTCGGCGGCGTCATGCAGCACATTGAGGAGGCGGGCATTCATTCCGGCGATTCGGCCTGCGCTCTGCCGCCCTATTCGCTGAACGCCGGGGTCGTCGCCGAGATCCGGCGCCAGACACGGGCGCTGGCCCTGGAGCTGCAGGTTGTCGGCCTGATGAATATTCAGTTCGCGGTCAAGGGCGAGACGATCTACCTCATCGAAGTCAATCCCCGGGCCAGCCGCACCGTTCCGTTTGTCTCCAAGGCGACCAACCGGCCGCTGGCCAAGATTGCCGCGCTGGTCATGGCGGGGCAGAGTCTGAAGTCGCTCGGCATCGAAACCGAAATCGTCCCCGAACATGTCTCGGTGAAGGAAGCGGTCTTCCCGTTCGTCAAGTTCCCCGGCGTCGATACCCTGCTCGGACCGGAGATGAAATCCACCGGCGAGGTCATGGGCATCGACCGGGAGTTCGGCAAAGCCTTCGCCAAGGCCCAGCTCGGGGCCGGGGTCAAGCTGCCGAGCGCCGGCAACATTTTTGTCAGCGTCAAGGATTCGGATAAGCGGCAGATCGTCGAGCCGGTCAAAAAGCTGCTCGCGGCGGGCTTCTCCATCGTGGCGACGCGGGGAACGGCCGACTATCTCAACGGCAACGGGGTCGAGACCACGCCGGTCAACAAGGTCAAGGAGGGCCGGCCGCATATTGTCGACGCGATCAAGAGCCGGGAGATCTGCATGGTTTTCAACACCACGCTCGGCGCGCAATCGGTAGCCGATTCCTATTCCATCCGGCGCAGCGCCCTGATGCATGAAGTGGCCTACTATACCACCGTGGCCGGGATTCTCGCCGTGACCGACGGGATTCTCGCCATGCTGAGAGAAAACCTTGACGTCAAGTCCCTGCAGGAGTATCATTCCCTTTCGTAACACGATGGTTACAGGACATTCATCAAACGACAGTCGGGCGGTTTTTCCGCCCGCTGTTTTTTATTGTCAGGAGAAAGTGTACAATGAACGACTCGATTCCGATGACTGCGGAAGGTTATCAGCGTCTACAGGAGGAGTTGAAAACTCTGACGCGGGTGGAGCGGCCCAAGGTCGTCCAGGACATCGCGGAAGCCAGAAGCCATGGCGATCTTTCGGAAAATGCCGAATACGACGCCGCCAAGGATCGTCAGGGCTTTGTCGAAGGACGGATCAAGGAACTGAACGACAAAATCGCCCGTTCCCAGGTCATCGACCCTGCCGCCATCCGCAGCGACAAGATTGTTTTCGGCGCCACGGTCACCCTGATCGATATCGATACCGACAATCAGGTCACCTATCAGATCGTCGGCGAGGACGAAGCGGATATCAAGCAGGGCAAGATTTCCATCACCTCACCGGTGGGTCGGGCGATGATCGGCCACGCCTGCGACGAAGAGGTCCAGGTTCGCGTGCCGTCGGGCATCAAGGTCTACGAAATTACCGATATCGTTTACAAATAGCCTGGTGCGGACAACCTTGCGTGAAACGGGATGGTGCGGTGCGCCATCCCGTTTTACTGTTTGCGGCTTGCATTTTCCGGTGGTATTTGTGAAAATCCAGTCGTAGCCCAGTTTTTCGGAGGATAAAACCATGAGTCAAAAGTTCACCAAAGAGATGACCTTTCATCAGGCCTTGCAGGCCAGTCCCGAGGTCGCGCGGATCCTGGGCAGCTTCAATCTCGGCTGCGTCGGTTGCATGGGCGCCGCCAATGAAACGCTTGCCCAGGGCGCCACGGCCCACGGTCTCGATGTCGAGGAGCTGCTTACGGCTCTCAACGCCATTTCCGCAGACTGAAAGAGCAGGGGAGACATGCCCCCGCAGGATCATCCCGCCGGACCGACCGACCGCCTCGCCGCACCCCTTGGCGAGGTGCGCGGAATCGGTCCGCGCGCCCTTCAAAAGCTTGAAAAGCTCGGCCTTCGTACCGTCGAAGACGCTCTCTACCACCTCCCTTTCCGTTATGAAGACCGCCGCCAACTGAAACCGATCGCGCAACTGCAGGCAGGCACGCAGGAGGTTTTCTACGGCGAGGTGCTTGCCGCGGGGGAAACCCGGACCGCGCGCCAACGGCGCAGCATCTATGAGGTCATCGTCGGCGACAGCAGCGGCCAGATCGTCCTCAAGTGGTTTCGCTACCAGAAAAGCTGGCTGCAGAAGCGTTTTCCCGTCGCGCAAAAAGCGGTCTTTATCGGCGAGGTCAAAAGTTTCGGACCGCTGCGCGAGGTCCATCACCCGGATGCGGAACTGCTCGATGCCGACAGCAATCTGGAGCAGCTGTTCCAGCGCGACCCGATCAACTTCGGCCGGATCCTGCCGGTCTATCCGCTGACCGAAGGTCTGACCCAGAAGCAGGTGCGCAAAATCTGGTTCGAACTGGTGGCGCGCTACGCACCGCTGGCCCGCTCGTACCTCCCGCGGGAAATTCTCGCACGTCACCAGCTGCTGCCCCTGCCGGAAGCGCTGCAGGGCAGTCACTGGCCGGCGAACGATCAGTCGCTGGCGGAACTGGAGCAGGGGAGGGACCGCTGCCGCCAGTCGCTGGTTTTCGATGAGTTCTTTTATCTGGAACTGGGCATGGCCCTGAAACGGCAGGGCGTACAGCTGCAAGAGGGGATCGCCTTCAACGTCGAACACCGCTATACCATTCCGCTCAACAAGATGCTGCCGTTTCGCCTGACCGAGGCCCAGCGCCGGGTGCTCGGTGAAATCAAGCGGGACATGATGCTGCCGCACCCGATGAACCGCCTGCTGCAGGGGGATGTCGGCAGCGGCAAAACCCTGGTCGCCCTGATGGCGGCCCTGATCGCCATCGAGAACCGCACCCAGGTGGCGCTTGTCGCGCCGACCGAAATCCTTGCCGAGCAGCATTATCTGACCATCCACGGCTGGCTGGACAGGTTGGGCCTCACAGCGGTTCTGCTGCAGGGCAACATGACCGCCGCGAAGAAAAAAGCATGCCTGCAAATGATCGCCGACGGCGCAGCCGACCTGGTGGTGGGAACCCATGCCGTGCTGCAGGAAGGGGTCGTGTTTCATCGGCTCGGGCTGGGGATCATCGACGAACAGCACCGTTTCGGGGTCCGCCAGCGGAGCGTCTTGAAGCACAAGGGGCAGCACCCGGACATCCTGGTGATGACCGCCACGCCGATACCGCGCACCCTGTCGCTGACCCTGTATGGCGATCTGGCCGTTTCCGTAATCGATCAACTGCCGCCGGGACGCAAACCGGTGACGACGAGATTGTATCGGGAAAACAGCCGGTTCAAGGCCTACAGCTTGATAAAGGATGAACTTGGCAGGGGGCGGCAGGCCTACATCGTCTACCCGCTGGTCGAGGAGTCGGAGAAGAGCGATCTGCAGGCGGCCACCGAAGCGGCGGAGCGGATGGCCGGCGAGGACTTTCCCGGTGCGCGGATCGGCCTGCTGCACGGGCGGATGAAATCGGCCGAAAAGGAGCAGGTCATGGCGGCGTTTCGCGCCGGGACACTCGATATCCTGGTCGCCACCACGGTGATCGAGGTCGGTGTGGATGTGCCGAATGCTTCGGTCATGCTCATCGAACACGCCGATCGATTCGGCCTGGCCCAGCTTCACCAGCTGCGGGGGCGCGTCGGACGCGGAGCCGAGCAGAGCTACTGCCTGCTGATCCCTTCGCCGCACTACAGCGAAGACGCCGCCAGGCGGCTGCAGGTCATGGTTGCAACCAGCGACGGCTTCCGCATCGCCGAAGCCGATCTGGAGATTCGCGGCCCCGGCGAATTCCTCGGCACCCGGCAGGCGGGGCTACCCGACTTCCGGGTTGCCAACCTGCTGCGCGACGCCCGGATGCTCGACATCGCACGCCGGGAAGCCTTCGCCTTCGCCGAAAAAAGTAACTTCCTCAGCGATCCGGCCTGCGCCGGGATCAGAGCGGAACTGCTGGCGCGCTGGGGGGGCCGGCTGGAACTGGCAGCGATCGGTTGATATGCTACACTACTTGAAAATTCCACACCCGGCGAACGGAGCCCGTCATGAAAGCGATCTGCGTCCATAGCTTCGGCGAACCCGAAGTCCTTCAGCTGCAACCGGTCGACGAGCTGTTGCCGTCGAGCGACCAGGTTCTCATTAAAATCAAGGCGATCGGCGTCAATCCGGTCGATACCTATATCCGCTCCGGCATCTATCCGCTCAAGCCGGTCCTTCCGTACACGCCCGGCTTCGATGCGGCGGGCATCGTTCACGCCGTCGGCCGGGACGTCAAACACTACCAGGTCGGACAGCGGGTCTTTCTGACCGGCAGTCTCAGCGGATGTTACGCGGAATACGCTCTCTGCAGCGAAGCCCAGATCCATCCGTTACCCGATCAGGTGACCTTCAGTCAGGGAGCGGCGGTCGGCATTCCGTATGGCGCGGCCTATTATGCCTTGTGGTTCAGGGCGCGGGCCGTGCCCGGAGAGACCGTTCTGGTGCACGGCGCCAGCGGCGCCGTCGGCATCGCCGCGATTCAGCTGGCCAGGGCGGCCGGTATGTACGTGATCGGCAGCGCCGGAAGCGACGCCGGACGCAACCTGATCGGGGAACTCGGCGCGCACGCGGTGCTGGACCATACCATTGCCGATTACCTGGACGACCTGGTGGACTTGACCTGTCATCAGGGCGTCGACGTCATCCTGGAGATGCTGGCCAACGTCAACCTGGACAAGGATCTCAAGGTGCTGGCCAAGCACGGAC
>DASWJX010000127.1:0-4206 GCA_036396915.1 Geopsychrobacteraceae bacterium
GACCCTGGCGACGATGCCGTCGTCGGGCGCGGCCGGCGACACGGCAGGCACACAAAACAACATCACTGCAATCATCAAGAAACGGCGATACCACATGCTGTCAATTCCTTTCATTCACTGGAAAATACTTCTGTCTTGCCCGATAACCTCTTGCCCCTGGCAAAAAGATTGATCTGCATTGTCCTTGACGTAGAACTTAAACTTTTTTTGCCGACTTTATTCCTTCCATTGTTCGACATCGATCAAACCCATCCGCGCGGCGTAGCGGACCAGTTCCATCTTGCTGCGCACCTTGAGTTTTTTCATCAGGTTGGCCCGGTGGTTCTCCACGGTTTTGGGACTGAGGTCAAGACTCGCGGCAATTTCACGGGTGGTCGCACCCTCGACGACCAGGCGCATGATCTGCTGCTCGCGCGGCGAAAGCAGCCCATAGCCTTCATCGTTCACTTCCGCATCCCGGTCGGAGGCGGAAATCAGCTGCCGCACGACCTCCTGCGAGGACTTGCCGTCCAGATAAAAGTCGCCGCGACAGAGGGCGTCCAGCGCCTCCACCAATTTTCCGCCGGCGGCATCCTTGACCACATAGCCCCTGGCCCCGGCCCGGAAGGCATCGGCGACATAGCCGAACTTCTGATGCATGCTCAGCATCAGGATCCGCACGCCGGCAAACCGCTCGGCGACAATCCGGGCCGTTTCAATGCCGCTCATGTCGGGCAGCGAGATATCCAGGACCAGCAGGTCCGGCCGCAGCTCGGCGATGATCGCCAGGGCCTCTTCACCGCTGCCGGCTTCGCCGACCACCCGATAATTCACGCTCCGATCGACCAGACTTTTCAGCCCCTCGCGAAAAACCGGATGGTCATCGACAATCAGCACACGTTTTTTTTCGGACATAAGCACCTTCTTCCGATGAGGAGAAACGAAAGAGCAACAATCGGTTCAGCAGAAACCATACCAACGCAACAGAAGCTCTCACGCAAAGTCACTATTTCAGCACTCCGGCATCGCTGCAGCATTTGGTTGAGTTCCCTCCCCTTCAAGGAAAGAGTTGGGGTGGGGATGGGATTTTCCAGCCGCAAATGCACCCCCAAATCAAAAGCTTTTCACCACAGAGCGCACAGAGAACACAGAGGAAAACCAGGAGTTTTTTATGATCAAGATATTAACAATAGGTTCTCGACTTTAGCCTGTCTCTGTGATCTCTGTGTTCTCTGTGGTAAATGCTTTTCAGGTTTTTTGGCCTTAGCCACGGACCTACACGGACAAGGGCGGACGAGAGACCTTCATCCCTGTTGAGAATGCCTTTGCCTCTGTTTTGTCAGTCCGCCACGCCGGGCAGTTCGACGGTGATCCGGGTTCCCTGCCCCGGCCGGGACCAGACGTCAAACGTGCCGCCGAGCAGGTCGACCCGTTCGGCCATCCCCACCAGCCCGAGCTGCAGGCCGCCGCCCGGTTCGGCCTGGTGCTTTTCGAGATCAAAGCCCCTGCCGTTGTCCTCGATCCGCAGGCGCACCGACGGATACGAGGCGATGAGCCGGATTTTCAGCCTGCTTGCTGCGGCGTGCTTGACCACGTTGTGCACCGCTTCCTGCACGACCCGGAACAGCTTGATCTCGGTCTGGTTGTCGAGTTTCATCTCCTTCATGCCGGGAGCCTGGAAATCGACCTGCAGATCATGGGCCAGGGCCAGTTTTTCGCAGTGCTCGCGAATGGTTCCGACCAGACCGTAACGCTCCAGAACCGGCGGGCGGAGCCCGGCGGAGAGCTGCCGGACCGCCTGAATCGAATCCTGAAGCATGGTGCATAAATGCCCGACCCGGGCAAGAATATCGGCATGATGTCCGGGCAGGTCCTCGGCAAGGGTGCCGATCCCCATCTTGACCGCGTTCAGGCGCTGACCCAAATCGTCGTGCAGTTCACGCGACAGATGCTTGCGTTCTTCCTCCTGGACCGTCATCAGCCGGTGTGACAGCCCGCGGATCCGCTGTTCCGACTCGCGGCGCAGCGTGATATCCCGCGCCACCGCCAGCTTGGTCGGCCGCTCGAAGCCGGGCATGCGGATGGCCAGTTCCACCACCGAATACCACTTTTTGTTCACGGCGTTGAAAAACTCCTTATAAACCGGCTTGCCCGAACTGAACACTTCCTCCTTCGAGCAGTCCGGGCATTCGACATCCAGGCCGCGACAGACCCGGTAACAGGGTTCGGTGTCGATATCGCCGAGACTGCCGTCGCGCATTTTTTTATTGGCATAGACGATCTGGTAATCGTCGGTGACGACATAGACCCGATCCTCCATGGCGTCGAGCAGCAGCCTGAGCGTTTCCTGCGAAACGTGCATCGCCTTGGCGAGCAACTGGCATTCGGTCTGGTCCTTGAACACGCCGAGAATGGCCGGCCGGCCGTCAAGCACAATCAGCCGCGCCTCCACCTCCAGCCAGAACGGCGTCCCGTCGCGACGGACCGCAATCTGCGCCCAGGAGGTTTCGGCCATGCCCTGTTCCAGCATCTGATCGTGGATCCGGCGAAAAAGCGCGACCGAGTTCCGGTCAGGATAGACCTCGCTGTACATGTTGCGGCCGATCAGCGGCGCCACCGAAGCGAAGCCGAAGAACTTTCCGAAATGTTCGTTGAGGTAGATCGCCCTGTCGTCCTGCAGCACATAGATACCGCTGCTGAGATTGCCGACGATCGCCTCGAACAGCTTCGGCGAGGTATTCATTCCGGACATCCGCACACTCCTTTTCGGAACAACTGCCGACAAGTCAAAAGGCCAAAGCTTACATCTCTTCATTAGCCACGGACCCACACGGACAAGGGCGGACAAAATCAATTGCCTTGGGGCTAATCCTGAAAAGGTAATCTATTCAGCACCCTGACATCGCTGCACTAACCGCTGCGCACCACCTAGATCAAGCACCCCCCTCAATCCCCCCTATAAAATAGGGGGGAAGGGAGCGTAGCGGAAAGGGGGGTCATTTCTACCCCATCCCCTCCCGACCTCCCCCTTGAAGGGGGAGGAGATAAATTCAGCGTACTGAAAAAGATCGTCATTCCCGAGGATTTAATCGGGAATCCAGATTTTTCAACAATGGATCCCCGACAGAATCACTCGGGGATGACAGGCTTTGATACCTGACACATCAATTGTGCTGAACAGTTACCCTAAAAAAAGGTTAAAGCCTCTCGTCCGCATTTGTCCGTGTGGGTCCGTGGCAAATCAAAAGAATTGATCTTAAAGCAATCCGGGGACCTTCCCTGTTTAAACCATCGGCGAAGCGGCGTCAAACAGAAAGGGGGCACGGCGGCAAAAGAAACAATTCCGGTTATACTTCAACGACCTGCAAGACCCTTTCCGGTGGGGCATATGCCCCGCGAGATGGGTCAGGTCACCCGCCGGGCGGGCGTCGGCCGGGCACTCGGCACACCAGAAAACCCCCAGCCGATTAGGTGAAACGTCCCAATAAAAAACGGGTCTTCCATCAATAATTTCAACTTTTTTACACGCAACCGAAAAAAACTTCATTCATCACCGAAATCGCCTTTTCCTCTATTTTTCAGGCTGTTAAGAAACAGCAAAGTCATTTTGCCGTCTCGATAATAGATTATTCCGTATAAATCCATAGAAAAATCCGTTGCTCCTCGCCGGTTTGGTATCCGGCTTGCTCTTCCACGGTTACGGCGTCAGCTAGCGAGCGACGCCGAAGACCAGGGAAACACTCCCGGTATCGGTGAGCCGTTGCGTGCCCCAACACGTATCCGGCGCACAGATCCGCTCCGGGAACCGCAATGGATGGCTTTATTTTGAGTCAACCGATCCTCTTTCCAAGAAAACATGCAAAGCACCCAAACAGACTATCTTCTCGAGAAAGGACTCGCGGAATGAAGAACAAGATTTTCAGCTCCCTGTTCCTGACGGCGGCGGTCAGCATGCTGACGCTGACGCTGGGGGCGGGACTAACCTTTGCGGCGCACCCCGACATACCGCTCTACACCTATGAAGAGATCGGCATGCAGTTTACGCCGATGGATGGTGACGGCAATCCTGCAGGCCTGCAGAATCCGGCCCTCGGCTACAACATGATGCCGGTCATGGTCAACGCCCAGGGCAAGGGCTTCCCCTACAGCCCGAAGCAGACCTGCGGCAACTGCCACAACGGCACCACCACCCGCTGGGACAGCGGCGCAGATATCACCGACGCCGCC
>DASWJX010000128.1:0-4604 GCA_036396915.1 Geopsychrobacteraceae bacterium
TCGTGGGCATGGTGCGCAACGATTTTCGCGTCTCGGCGCCCAACCCCGCGCGGGTGCTGCGCGACGGCGACATCCTCGTCATCGAGGCTGAACCCGAATCCTTGTCCGGCGTTCTGTCGAGTCTCGGCTTGAAGCTGGAGGAGGATGTTTCCGTCGCTGCAGAGGATGCGGAGGATGGGCAAGAAAAGACGGATCGCGGCCCAGAGACAGCCGATGTGGAGAAAGGCGACGGGAAAAAAGAGCCTCATCGGGACGAAGTGGAGCTGCTGGAGCTGGTCGTCATGCCGAATTCGGGACTGATCGGCCGCTCCGCCAGAGACATCCAGTTGCGCACCCGCTTCGGCCTTAACCTGCTGGCTATTTCACGCCAGGGGCGCCGATCGATCAAGCGGCTGCGAACGACGGCGATTCAGGCCGGAGATGTCCTGCTGATGCAGGGCGCACAGGAGGCTCTCGCCGAATTCACGTCGGTTTTCAACTGCGTCCCACTGGCCAAACGCTCCATCGTCCTGCCGGACAAGGGTCGCGCCGTCATCGCGATGGCCGTGATGGCCCTGGCCATCGGTGCCGCCGCCTCGGGACTGCTTTCCGTCGCAATTGCCTTTGCCACGGGGGTTTTGCTGTTCATGCTGCTTCGCGTCGTTCCGCCGCGTAAGGTTTATGAATCGATCGACTGGCCGGTCATCATCCTGCTGGGCGCGCTGATTCCGGTGGCGGGGGCCATGGCTTCGACGGGCGCGGCGGATCTCCTGGCGCGAAGCCTGCTGGAAAATGTCGCCCGGGGCCATGCCGTTGCGGCTCTGGCGTTGATTTTGATCGTCACCATGACCTTGTCCGACTTCATGAATAACGCCGCCACCGCAGCGGTGATGTGTCCCCTCTCCATCAGTGCCGCCGCACAACTCGGCGTCAATGCCGACTCCTTTCTCATGGCGGTGGCCATCGGTGCGTCCTGTGCCTTTCTCACCCCCATCGGACATCAGAACAACACCCTGATCCTCGGTCCTGGAGGATTTCGCTTCGGCGATTACTGGCGGTTCGGCCTGCCCATGGAAATTCTGGTCGTCAGTGTCAGCCTTCCCATGCTCTTGTGGATATGGCCCTTATGACGCTCTTCCTTTTGCAGCGAATCTCCCCTCATCCACCATCTTTGCCAGGGTGAGATATAATGGCGATCGCCTACGGGGGGCAGCAGCGCCGGTTCGGCCGCAATCCGGTGTTGGCCGCCGAACAGGCGCCGGGCGCCATGACAGGGGGGTGTCGGACGGCCGGGACCGTTCTCTTGTGGAGGAATGAACGAATGATAATCCAGGATATTACCGCCCGGCTCTATGCCGACTGCCCGCGGGAAACGCTCTACCACTACACCACCCTCAAGGGGCTGCTCGGCATCGTTGCCAGCCGCGGCCTGTGGGCCAGCGACATCCGCTACATGAACGATTCGGCGGAAATGAAGCATGCCGCCGACCTGATCAAGAAGGACATCGCCCGGCGCATTGCCGAGGGGCATCCGAACCCGAAACTTCTCAATCAGTTCCAGTACTGGGTCGGCCACCGGATTGACCACGGTCACATGCTCTTCAGCGCCTCTTTCCGCAGCAACGGCAACCTGCTCAGCCAGTGGCGCGGCTACAGCACCCACGGCAAAGGGGTGAGCATCGGCTTCGCCCCCGAAGCCATCCTGAGCTGCGCCCGCAATCAGTCGTTCCAGGTGGCTCGTTGCGTTTATTCCCCGCAAGAGCAGGAGCAGCTGATCGGCCAGGTGGTCGACGCCATGGAGATGCTGGCCGACGAACTCGGCGAATGCACCGATCCGGCCGTTCGCTCCCCGGAGCAGTCCTGGTACGACAGCTTCGAGAAGGGCGAAAGCGACCTGCTGCGCATCGCCGCCGTCCTCAAGCACCCCTCCTTCGAGGAAGAGCAGGAATGGCGGGTGGTGTCGCCGGTCCTGACCGATTTCGACCAGGCACCGATCCATTTTCGCGAGGGGACCTCGATGCTCGTTCCCTACCTCGAATTCCGGCTGACCGCCACGCCCGACGCACCGCTGGCCCTCGAACACCTCTTCCTCGGCCCTTCCCCCAACATCAGCATCTCCATGAGCTCCCTGGAACTCTACCTGGCCCATCACGGCATCCGCCCCCGCTCGGGCATCAGCTACTGCCAGATTCCGTATCGTCAGCGCTAGAAAAATAACTGAACAAGATCGAGAGTGCCAAAGGGGGAACGCCCCCCTTCGGTTTTCCCTTGGCACTCCCCGCCAATCCCGCCTTGCGCGAAGAGCCGATTACCAGCGCAGCGGAACCTCGTTCGAGCAGGCCGTTAGGCTCCCGGCCTCGCAGACCTGGTAGGTGGCCGAACCGCCGCCCTTGCCCAGGGGGCCGTCCGTGTACGTCCCTCCATTTACTACTGAAGCGATCTTGGCGTTGTCGCGGTAGACATCGACCTGCGCAGCGCTTGTGCCGTTCCAGGCAAGATCCGCATAGCGGGTGCCCCTGACCTTGTAGGCTGTAACGCTGAGGTTGAAATCACTTTCACCGTCGGCGCCGACGGTGATGGTAATGCCGGCGCTTCCCTCCGCGCCGTCAGCATCGGTCACCGCGGCGGTGATGGTGTGCCCGCCGTCCGTGAGTACCGCGCTGATGGATGCGCCTTCCCCGATAAACCCGTCCACGTCGGAGGTCCACACCAGGTAGGCGGAGAGGTCGCCATCTTCCGGGTCGCTTGCCGAGCCGGCGAAGGCAATACTTTCGCCCGTATCGAACGGATCGCCGTCGGCCGGGCTGCTGATGCTGACAGAGGGTGCGTCATTGGCCGGAGGAGGATCGCCGCCGCTGCCGGCGATCAGTACGGGGGTAAACAGGGTTGCGTCGCTGACGTCGAGCAACGATTCCTGCGTGCCGTCGCCGGAATCGTCCAGCCAGTGGTCGTTGCCGTTGACGATGACCTGGCCGTAAAGGGCGTAAACGTCCGTGGCATTATTGGGGTTGTAGGTGCCGGCCAGCAACGCCAGCGCCCCGGCTGCGTGGGGGCTGGCCATGGAGGTGCCGCTGATGGTGCCGTACTCCCCGCGCTCCAGCGGATAGGTTGAGCGGATGCAGACGCCCGGGGCGGCGATGTCGATGGCCGAGCCCCAGTTGCTGAAATCGGCCAGGGTGTCATCCTGGTCGGTGCGGCAGGTCGGTTCGGCGTCCGCGCCGGGCAGGCCGTCGAAATCGGCCAGGGCACTGACGGTCAGGACATTGTCGAAAGCGGCCGGACTGTAGTCGTTGGCATCGGCGTCGGAATTGCCGGCGGCCACGGCGAAGGCCACCCCCTTGTCGACACAGCCCTGGATGGCGTCGTACTCCGCCCGGTTGAAGCCGTCTCCGCCCAGGCTCATGTTGGCCACTTCAATCGTATCGGCGCGGGCGGCGACCCAGTCGAGACCGGCAACAATCCAGGAGCTGTAGCCGCTGCCGTTTGCATTCAGGACCTTGACCGCCCAGAGGCGCGCCCCCGGGGCAACCCCCACAACGCCGATTCCGTTGTCGAGCGCAGCGATGGTGCCCGCCACGTGGGTGCCGTGATAATGGTCGTCATCGCCGCCCGGCCCGCATTTGCCTTTAAAGGGGCTGCCGCCGCTGCAGGTTACGCCGCCGACCACGTTCAGGTCAGGGTGTTGCAGGTCGATTCCGGTATCGATGACCGCCACGTCCACATCGACCCGATAATCATCGGCGCCGTCGATGCCGATGCCTGGGTTGCCGTCGGCGAAAATGCGCGAAATGCCGCTGGGAACGGACTGGGCAAAGACCTGACGGACATCATCGGTGGCCAGGTACTTGACCTGGGGGTTTCTTGCCAGGGCGGTCAGCGCCCGGGGCGGCACGCTTATGGAAAAGCCCTTGAGCGCATGCTCGTAAATGAAGCCGACCTGCCCGCCAACCTGCCCGGCGATCGCTCTGGCCGCCGCGGGCGCATCCGCCCTCTCGTCAAGGACGACGATGAAGCTCTCCTGTTCAAGGGCAACCGCCGCCGCCGGGATCAGGCTCAACGGCAGCGCCATAATCAGGAACATGGTGAGTGCAATGCGTTTCATGCGGTTCCCTCCCTTCGTGAAGGGTTGAAATGGATGTTGCCGGCGCCGTGGTTGCAGCCCGGTGCGTGTCGCGGTCCCGCAACAAAAAGGCCGAACTGAACAAGGAATGATACCTTCGTCAGCTCGGCCATCTTCTTGAGCGAAGACCCGCGGCTTTCCGTCACTTTCTCGCGAAAGTTTTGGCTTTCTCGGGTACTTCCATTGTCTCTCGGCCGGACCGATTGTCAACGCGCGGGAGTAACTCTGGTGGTTTTTTTCACTTCTCAAGAATCACCATTGACACATTGGCTGCGTTCCGTCCCGAACGCCCCCATTTTCATTCAAAAGTTGATGCCGCCGCACTGTTCTTGCGGCAGTTTTCGTTATACTTTCAGCAGCAGGCACCGGCGGGAGGCACAGGATGAAAGTCAAATCGACCATGCAACGCCTGGCGGCGCTGATCGAGTTTGTGGTTGCGGCGGGAATCGCCATTTTTTTTCATATGGTTCTTGAGGAGAAGGAGGCGGCGCTCTCCATCTTCGGG
>DASWJX010000129.1:0-7135 GCA_036396915.1 Geopsychrobacteraceae bacterium
GCCAGTGTCCTGGGCATGCTGATCGGACTGATTACCGGACTGTGCCGGGTTTCCGGCAATATCACCCTGCGGCAGCTGTCGATCTTCTATATCGAGGTGATCCGCGGAACCCCGCTGCTGGTGCAGATCTTCATCTTCTACTTTTTCCTCGGCACCGTGCTCGACATCAGCCGGATCGTGGCCGGCATCAGCGCCCTGGCGATCTTTGCCGGCGCCTACGTCGCGGAAATTATCCGGGCCGGGATTCAGTCGATTCCCAAGGGGCAGATGGAAGCGGCCCGTTCCCTGGGGATGAATGCGCCCCAGGCGATGATCCACGTCATTCTGCCGCAGGCGTTCAAACGCATCCTGCCGCCGTTGGCCGGCCAGTTCATCAGTTTGATCAAGGATTCCTCGCTGGTTTCCGTTATCGCCATCACCGACCTGACCAAAAGCGGCCGGGAGGTGATCACCTCAACCTTCGCCACCTTTGAAATCTGGTTTGTCGTCGCCCTGCTCTACCTGCTGCTGACCTCCGTATTGTCACAGCTGATTGCCTGGGTCGAGAGGAGGCTCGCAGTCAGTGATTAAAACAGTCGACCTGAAAAAAACCTTTATCGGTCGCGGTCAGACCGTGTATGCCGTCGACGGCGTTTCAGCGCACATCAGGTCGGGGGAAGTGGTGGTCATCATCGGCCCCTCGGGCTCCGGAAAGTCGACCTACCTGCGCTGTCTCAACGGATTGGAGACCCTGACCTCGGGTCATATCTACATCGACGGTGTCGATCTCGCCGGCCGCAAGACCGATCTCAATCTGGTGCGCCGCGAGGTCGGCATGGTCTTTCAGCAGTTCAATCTCTTCCCGCACAAAACGGTCCTGGAAAATCTGGTTCTGGCGCAGATGACCGTCCGCAAACGCAACCGCGGCGAGGCCGAGAAAAAGGGGCGCGAACTGCTGCGGAAAGTCGGTATCGCCGAAAAAGAGAACGAATATCCGATCCGCCTTTCCGGCGGACAGCAGCAGCGGGTCGCCATCGCCCGGGCGCTGGCCATGGACCCCAAGGTCATGCTCTTCGACGAACCGACCAGCGCCCTCGATCCGGAAATGGTCGGCGAGGTTCTGGAGGTCATGAAACAACTGGCGCGCGAAGGGATGACCATGGTCGTGGTGACCCACGAAATGGGTTTTGCCCGCGAAGTGGCCGACCGCGTCATTTTCATGGATCACGGCAAGCTGGTCGAGGAAGGGACGCCGGAACACTTCTTCACCGAACCGCGCGAGGAGCGGGCCAGGGCCTTTTTGAAGCAGGTTCTCTGAGTCGTCATCGGCGACGGAGTGCAAGGTGTCTTGATCTCGCGACATGAACAGTAACCAGGTACTCAAGCGTAACCGCAGCGGCAAAGTCGGCCAGGCCGTCTCTGCCGCCTGGCCGATCTGTCTCGGTTATTTTCCCGTCGGACTGGCCCTCGGGGTTCTGGCCCGGCAGGCCGGACTGCCCTGGTGGGCGGTGGGGATGATGTCGCTGCTGGTCTTTGCCGGCAGCGCTCAGTTTATCTGCGTCGCGATGCTTGCCGCCGGAGCCTCGCTGCCGGGCATCATCCTGACCACCTTCGTGGTCAACCTGCGCCACGGCTTGATGAGTTCCGCCCTGGCCGTCCATCTGTCCGGGGCCAGCCGCCGGTTTCTCGCCGTCTATGCCTACGGAATCACCGACGAAAGCTTTGCCGTCAACATGGCCCGTTTTCGCGGCGGGAACTGGGACCGCTGGCGGGCGCTGCTCGTCAACCACCTGACCAATGCCGTCTGGATCGCGGCGACACTCGTCGGCGCCCTGGTCGGACAGTTCGTACCGCAAGGTGCCTTCGGCATCGACTACGCCCTGACCGGCATGTTCATCTGTCTGCTGGTGTTTCAACTCCAGGGTCGCATCCATATCCTGACCGGCCTGCTGGCGGCGGTTATTTCGGTCGGCTGGTACCTGCTGATCCCCGGCGACTCCTACATCGTCGGCGCCTCGATGACGGCCGCCACGCTCGGATACTTTCTGAATATCCGCCGCCGGAGGAGGAGCCCATGACCTTTGCTGACTATCTGTTGTTGTTCGGCGGCATGGGACTGGTTACCTATGGTCCGCGTGCCCTGCCCTTGCTCTACCTGGCCCGCAAACAGCTGCCGCAGTGGCTGATCGACTGGCTCGCTTTGATCCCGGTGGCGATTCTCAGTGCGCTGCTGGCGCCTTCACTCTTGACCGATGCGGCGGAACGCAGTTTCGCGCTGGGCAAACCTGAACTGCTGGCAGCGATTCCGACATTGATCTTTGCCCTGAAAACTCGTAGTCTCGCCGGCACGGTTCTGGTCGGGATGCTGTTGTTCCGGCTGACCGGCATGTTTATCTGACGGAGATCGCAACCATGAAAACATTAAGAGGCAAACAGGCGCGCTACCTGCGCGGGCTCGGCCATCACCTGAAACCGGTGGTCATGGTCGGCAAGGATGAGGTCAATGAGGCGGTGATCGCGGCCACCGAGGAAGCACTGGCCGTGCACGAACTGATCAAGGTCAAACTCCAGGAAGGTTGCCTGTCCGACCGCAAGCAGGTTGCGGAAGAACTCGCCGCGGCCACCGATGCCGCCGTTGCTCAGGTTATGGGCGGCACGATCCTCCTCTACCGGCCGGGGGAAGAGCCGAAAATCACCCTCCCGAACTGATTAAAAACGCTCGAATTCATCATCAAGAGGATCGGCACCCGCCTCAAGGTTGATGTCGACACCGGCCGCGGCGCGCTTGACCACAGCGTCCCGCGGCCGGGTCCGTTTCGGTTCGGCAGCGGTTTTCCGCGCAATGCCGATAACCTTGCGCGGCTCCGCTGGCGGGCGTGATGCGTCCAGGTCGACCTTGAAGAAGGAAATAATCGCCTCAAGCGCTTCCGATTGCGTCGACAGCTGCTCCGCGGTTGAGGCCATTTCCTCAGAGGAAGAAGCGTTCTGCTGGATGATCATGTCAAGCTGCTGGATCGATTTGCCGATCTGATCGGCGCCGGAATCCTGCTCCTTGCCGGCGGCGCTGATTTCCTGGATCAGTTCCGCGGTCTTGCGGATATTCGGAACAATCTCTTGCAGCAGACCGCCGGCTTTTTCCGCCACGCCGACGCTGGATACCGACAGGGTGCTGATCTCGCCGGCGGCCAGCTGGCTGCGTTCGGCCAGTTTGCGGACTTCGGCGGCCACCACGGCAAAGCCCTTGCCGTGTTCGCCGGCGCGGGCCGCTTCGATGGCGGCATTTAAGGCCAGCAGATTGGTCTGCCGGGAAATCTCCTCGATAATCATGATCTTGGCGGCGATCTCTTTCATCGCAGCCAGGGTATCCGCCACCGCCTTGCCCCCCTCTTCGGCATCCCGGGCGGTTTTGACGGCGATCCCTTCGGTCTGCTGCGCGTTGTCGGCATTCTGACGGATGTTGGCGTTCATCTCTTCGATGGAGGCGGACGCCTCTTCGGCCGAAGAGGCCTGCTCGGTCGCTCCCTGCGACATCTCCTCCGACGCGGCGCTCAGGGCCTGACTGCCCGAGGAAACATTGGCGGCGGCCATTTTGACGTTGCCGATAACATCGGTCAGCCGCTCCAGCATCTTTTGCAGGGCGAGACTCAGAACATCCTCCGCGCAGCGCGGAGTGACCGTCACCCGCAGATTGCCGGCGGCAATCTCACCGGCGGCCGCGGCGACCTGCTGATTGGAAGCGACCATCTCCTGCATCGCCCGCAGCAGCATCCCCATTTCATCCTTGCGCGAAGCATCGATCCGCATGTCCAGCTTGCCGACCGCCAGATCGCCGGCCACCCGCACCGACTCTGCCAGCGGACGGACGATACTCCGGGTAATGATCCAGGTGATCAGCATGCCGATGACCAGGGCCAGCACGCCGAGCACGACCTGCAGCTTTTTGACACGCTGCGAAGCGGTCATGATCGCCGTATTGCCGGCTTTGATTTCATCGATCTGCTGCTGCAAAAACAGATCCACACGCCGCTTGGCTTCGATCGCGGCGGCATCGAAATCGACCATGATCCGGTTGCCGGCCGCCGTCCCCTGCTCGATATAGGCGTCGGTCATTGCCAGCCCGGTTTGGAAAAACTCATTGAAGAAATCCTCCAGGTCCGTCAGCATGTCCAGGGACTGCTGATCATGCTCGCGACGATACATCTCCCTGAAACTTTCCAGTCCGGCCAGAAACTCTTCGCGGTTGGCCGCCGATTCCTCGATCGGTTCTCGGGTTTTGGTCGCCGAGGCGTCGGTCAGAAACTGCTGGACCTGGATCACATTGTAGGCCATCCGTTCCGCCAGCAGCGTAAAAGGCAGGCTCTCGGACGAGACGTGGGCAACCTTGGTTTCAACGGAGGCCAGGGCCATAAAGGTGCCGACGACGGCAATCAGCATCAGCACGAGAATGGTGGAAAACCCCAGGCTGAGACGACTTCCTACTTTCAGATCTTGCAGCGACATGTTAAGACCCCCATGGTATTGCTGGTGTTGACAGGCATGCGCAGTATTGCTGAATGGCAACCACGATTTATTGGGCATAATTAATCTACCGGGGGAGACATGTCAATAGATTTCCCTGATGTTTGTGCGTTTTTCCGGACAGGCTTCTTGATGCTTATATCCATAGATAGCAATACCTGGAAGTCGATGCGCCCGCTGTGTAAATAGATTAGCGCAAGGGATCTTCACGCCCTTTCAAAAGGCTCATAAAGGCGCTTGTATTCGTCCTGCGCGTAGCGATCGGTCATACTGGCGATATAGTCGCAAATGACCCGTTCGGTCCCGACCTGTTCCAGCCGCAGTTGATGGCGCTCGGGCAAGAGGGTCGGATGCTGCAGGTAGTTTTCAAACAGCAGGGTCAAAAAGCGCTCCGCCTTGACCCTCATCCGTTCAACCTTGTAGTGACGGTAGAGTTTCTGATAGAGAAATGCCTTTAATTCCCGGTTCTGCTGCGTCATCCGTTCACTGAAGGCGACGATATTGGTTTGCTGGCGCCTGACATCGTCAAGACTGCCGATGCCCAGGGCAGCGATGCGGCCGCGGGTTGTCGTTACCAGATCGTGGATCAGCTGACCGATCAGATGGCTGATGGTCTGGCGGACATGACGTTTGCGGTCGAGACCCGGCCAGGTTTCGCCGACCTTGTCAAAGGTCTGCTGCCAGAGTTCAACCCGGGACAGATCCTTCAGCCTGATATAGCCGGCCTTGAGTCCGTCATCGATATCATGGTTGTTGTAGGCGATCTCGTCGGCGAGATCGATGATCTGGGCCTCAAGCGTCGGCCTTGACGCCGGTTCATAGCCGCTGATCGACTCGCGACCGGCCCGATCGTAATCGGACGAATGCTTGATAATCCCTTCCCTGACTTCCCAGCTGAGATTGAGACCGTCAAAGCCGGGGTAGCGCTGTTCGAGGGTCTCGACAATCCGCAGGGACTGGCGATTATGCTCGAAGCCGCCGTGACCGGCCATCAGTCGATTGAGCACCGACTCGCCGGTATGGCCGAACGGGGTATGCCCCAGGTCGTGGGCCAGGGCCAACGCCTCGACCAGGTCTTCGTTCAGCTGCAGGGCCCGGGAAATCCCGCGGGCGATCTGGGCGACCTCCAGTGAATGGGTCAAGCGGGTCCGGTAGTAATCCCCTTCATGATTGACGAAAACCTGGGTTTTATACTCAAGACGGCGAAAGGCCGTCGAGTGGATAATCCGGTCGCGATCCCGCTCGTAGGCCAGACGGTCGTCCTTGTAGGGTTCATCATGTTCACGGCCACGGCTGGTTTCGCTTCTGGCGGCATAGTCGGCCAGTTCGAGGCGTCTCATGGTCATCTCCTTTTTCGCTGTCGGCAAGCGATCGATCTCTGCTTTTTAGCGGGGCGGCAATATGGTATAAGTACCGCTCTCATTACCAATATAGTACACAGTGAAGTCAGAATACGTCACAAACGGATCATTTTATGCGCATCATCAGCGGCACCGCTCGCGGGCGAAAGCTGGCGGAATTTACCGGCACGCAGATCAGGCCGACCCCGGACCGGGTTCGTGAAGCCCTGTTCAGCCTGCTGTTCAGCAGACTCGGCTCCTTCGCCGATCTGAAGGTCCTGGACCTGTTCGCCGGCAGCGGCGCCCTGGCCCTGGAGGCGCTCAGCCGGCAGGCGCGCTCCGCCGTGCTGGTCGATTCCGGCAGCAACGCGGTCAAGCTGATCGAAGAGAACGTCAGGCGCTGTAAATTCGAGCAGCGGACCACCGTTCTCCGTCAGGATGCCCGGCACGCGCTGCCCGCTCTGGCGGCAGCCGGTCCCTTCGATCTGATCTTTCTGGATCCGCCGTACCGGAAGGGACTGATTCCGCTGATTTTATCTGAAATTGATCGCTTGAATCTGCTGAGCGAAGATGGAATAATCTGCGCCGAAACCGAGAACGAGGAAATTATCAACGATTCAGGCCGACTGGAATGCTTTGAATCGCGCCGCTACGGCAGCACGTCAGTGCATCTGCTGCGCAGCCGTCCATCGACCGAGGACTAACATGAACCGACATATCGCCATCTATCCCGGCTCCTTCGACCCCTTCACCAACGGCCATATGGATATCGTGCATCGCGGGCTGGAGATATTCGACACGATTATTATCGCCGCCGCCAAAAACTCGGAGAAAAACAGCCTGTTCAGCGTCGCTGAGCGGGTTGCGATGATCAGGGAACTGGTCGCCGACAATCCGCGGGTCAAGGTCGAAACCTTTGACGGACTGCTGGTTGATTATGTGGTCTCCAAGGAAGCGCGGGTCATTCTGCGGGGCTTGCGGGCGGTGACCGACTTTGAGTTTGAATTCCAGCTGGCCCAGATGAACCACATCGTCTGTGAACAGGTCGAAACCCTGTTCATGATGACCTCGCCGGCCTGCGCCTATCTGAGTTCGTCGATCGTCAAAGAGGTCGGCCGGCTCAACGGGGACATCAGCAGTTTTGTTCCGCCGCTGGTGGCGGACAGACTCCATGAAAAATTCCGTCAGCAGGAGCCATGAAGATGCTTTCGCAAGAAAGCATCTTCATGGCTGGCTAAGCAAAAATTTCGTCCTGCAAGGCTTGGTGGTTTTTCAGGGGCGAAGGCATACATCAGGTA
>DASWJX010000130.1:0-6400 GCA_036396915.1 Geopsychrobacteraceae bacterium
GTCGCCGATCTCGATGGCGGCGCGGTTTTCGACGACTTCAGCACCGCCGATCTCAGCGTTGGCCTCAGTTATGCCGCGACCGAGCAGGTGAGTATCGATCTGTCCTACCAGTATTCCCTGGTGGTTGGCGACGATGCCGAAGATATCGGCCTGCTTGATGACGAAGGACTGGCGGGGGTGAATATCTCCCTGGCGTTCTAAAGAGGGTCGAGCAGTTATTCCCATTGCCTCTCTGTTGAGCGAGAATGCCGCCCCCTTCAACGAGGGGGCATTTTTTTTCGAAGGTCGGCCAGAACCGACTCCCGGGCGGTGGCTTCGAGCGGAGCGTGACGTGAAATTATGCAGGTGAATTCTCTGAATCGTTGCAGTCTGCCGCCCTGGGCCATCGCTTCACACCATTACAACCGCCGGCCGCAGCCCCTCGACATTCAGGGGGTCGAGCAGATCGGCCGCCCCCTCTTCGAGCGGCTGGCGCAGGTGGCGGATGCGGATCTCAGGGGCGCGCTGTTTCACGATTTCATGGATGTCCGGTTTCAGCTGCACCAGTGGCAGAGAGCGAATTCCAGCAGCAGCCGGAAAAGTCTCAAGAACAGCTATCTGCGCTTTCTGCGCGGCTGGCTGTTCGACAGCAATTCCATCGAGGGCGCCGTGCTCAAGGGGTGGGTGGAGTCGCGGCTGGGCCTGCCGCCGACCTTTCATCATGAGCCGATCACCGATATTCATGCGGAGCCTTATTTCCGCTACACCGTCGATCGGATGAACGGTTCGTCGCGGACCAGTGCCATCCTGCCCCAGCTGGATATGTTGTATGCCTTCGTGCAGTACGAACTGGTCAGGCGCATGCCCGGGCAAAGTCATCTGACCCTCTATCGGGGCATCAACGATTTTGCCGAGCACCAGATTCTGGAGCGCTACGGCCGGCACGATTATCTGCTGCGCCTGAACAATCTCAACTCGTTCACCAACGATTTTGAACGGGCCTGGGAATTCGGCAGCCGGGTCCTGCAGACCGAGGTGCCGCTCAGCAAAATCTTCTTCCTCGGCGGGCTGTTGCCGAAATCGCTGTTCAAGGGGGAGGGGGAGCAGCTGGTGATCGGCGGCGAATACGAGGTCAAGGTGTTGATCGGCGGTTAGGCGGTTAGGCGGTTAGGCGGTTCGAGGTTCGAGGTTCGAGGTTACCCGGGAGCGAGGGGAGAGACGGCTATGGACAATCCTGACCAGTATGCCCGCGCCTCCGCCGCCTTTCTCGGCCTGGCCCTGGGGGACGCGCTGGGTGCGACCACGGAGTTCATGACCCCGGCGGAGATTCGCGGCCGCTACAAGGTTCACCGGAAAATGCGCGGCGGCGGCTGGCTGGGCGTCAAGCCGGGGCAGGTCACCGACGATACGGAAATGTCGCTGGCGCTGGCGCGCGCCCTGCTGCCGAACGGGCAGTGGGATCTGACGCAAATTGCCGACAATTTTGTCGGCTGGATGAAAAGCCGGCCGATCGATATCGGCGCCACGGTGCGCAAGGGGATTCGGCTCTATCTGCAGCGGGGCGAGCTGGAAGTCCCGTACAACGAATGGGATGCCGGCAACGGCGCGGTCATGCGCATGGCTCCGGTGGCCCTGTTCACGCTGGGGGATGAGCGGGCGCTGGCCCGCTGTGCCCTGCAGCAGGCCCGCCTGACCCATAATCACCGGCTTTCGGATGCCGCCTGCCTCTGTGTCGGGCGGATGGTCCAGGCGGCCATCCTCGGCGCCGACCGTTTCGCACTGCATGCGTTGACCCGCGAGCTGGTGGCGGAGTATCCCACCTTCCGCTTCAACGACTATAAAGGCCTGGCGACCGGCTATGTCGTCGATACCCTGCAGACGGTTTTTCACTACCTGTTCACCACCGGCAGTTTTGAGGAATGTCTGGTCGGGGTGGTCAACCAGGGGGGGGATGCGGATACCACCGGCGCCATCGCCGGGATGATCGCCGGCGCCTTTTACGGTCCGCGCCAGCTGCCCGGACGCTGGCTGAAAAAACTCGATAAACGGATCAAGACAGAAATTGAGGAGATTGCGCCGCAACTGGTCAGCCGATCCCCCTGGGCGGCAGCGCAACCAAACCGGGCGGATCAAGACCGTCACCAAGGAGTTTTGAGATGGGAAAGAAGATCGCATTATTGTCGGCCGAGTGCGCCGCGCAACGGCTGAATACCACGCCGCTCAATGTCCTGATGCACATCAAGCGGGGTTTGCTCAAGGGGCAGGAGTTCGACGGCGGCTGGTTTGTCCTGGCGGACAGCCTGGAGCGCTTCATCGCTGAAAACGGCGGGGAAAAGAGTGCCGCGCTCTGCCGCAAAGGCTGTTCCGGAAACTCATCCTGCGCCTCCTCCTGCGGCTAGGGGGCGCTTATGCCGATCACCATCAAACCGTCCGATCTGTATTACAAATATCCCCGGGTCAAGGAGACCAGGGAACACCCGAAGTTTTCCGGAAAACCCGATCCGCACCCGTTTGATCGTGAGGATCAATACGAAGTCATCCCCATGTTCGAAGCGGTCATGAACGAGCTGGGCAGCGACGACGGCGCGGTGCTCAACCGCCTCGAAGAGATCCTGATCAACGAGATGCCGCGCTTTATCGCAAGCCGTGAAGAGGTTTTCGACTATCTGCTGGCGGTCATCTCGGAGCTGCTCGGGTCGCGACGCTGAAGCAACGCGGCGCCGGAGCAGCCCGGCGCGCCGTTTGGCCAAACGGTTTGATGCTTTCGAAAAATTCAAGGGGATGGCCAGGCAAAAATTTCGTTTTGCAAGGCCTGGTGGTTTTTCAGGGGCGAAGGCATACATCAGGTATGTCGCGGTCCTGAAAAGACGCCATGACGCCGCAGGGCGGACTTTTTGCGACGCCATCGATTTCGTCTAACCAGTGAGGAGTCATACTGATGCAGCAGGCCGGAATCGGTGACCGGGTCACCGTGCACTACATAGGAACGCTCGACAACGGCAGGATCTTCGACAGCCGGGACGAGGATGCGCCGCTGGTGTTGACCCTCGGCAAGGGCGAGGTCTTCCCGGCGCTGGAGGAACAGATTGTCGGCATGAAGGTCGGTCAGGTCAGGAACATCCTGCTGAGCGCCGAGCAGGCCTACGGCCCGCGGCTCAAGGAGAACATGCTGACCCTCAAACGCGACCGGTTTCCCGCCGGGCGCGCGCTGCAGGTCGGGCAGAAACTGAGCCTCGAATTCGGCGGCCGCAGCGAGCGGCTGATGCTGATCACCCGGATCGAAGGGGATGACGTCACGCTTGACGGCAATCATGCCCTGGCCGGATGCGATCTGACCTTTGCCCTGCGGCTGGTGGCGATCGACTAGTCGCCGCAACCTTCCCCGTCGCTGGCCACCGCCGTTTTGCAATCCGTAATATTTGAATTTACATATTAATGAAATGTTAAAAAAGTCCTTGACCTTTTTCCCGTTGAATGAGAATTTTGCAATGAATTTCAGCGCTACAGGCGTCGCGGCAGCTGTGATGCCTGCCGTGACAAAAACCGTTCAATTCTGGACAGCCGGACACGTACGGCTGGATCATTGCCGGGAGGAAGAGGGATGCAGGGTTTTAAGGGAATGCGCAGGGTAGGGCCGGTCTTGGCGGCCATCGCGGTACTGCTCATGCTGGGCTCGACGGCGGCGTGGGCCGATACCTTCCGTATCGCTCTGACGCAGGCATCGAGCGGCGCGGCGAAAAAATACCGGCCGCTGGAAGCTTATCTCAAGAGCAAAGGCATCGACGTCCGGTTCGTGGCCGCCAGGGACTATCCCGATGCCGCCCGGATGTTCGCAGAAGGGCAGGTTGAAGGGATGTTCTGCGGCTCCGGCGTGGCCGGATCGATGATCATCAAGGAACTGGCGACGCCGCTGTTGCGGCCGGTCAGTCAGGCCGGGCACAGCACCTACTGGGCGGTGGTGATCGCTCCCCGGGGTACCGCTGCCTTTGACGGGAGCGGCGAGTTTTTTCGAGGAAAAAAGGTTCTTGCCGCCCGCCTGGCCAGTTCCGGCGAGATCTTCTACCGTGCCGTTCCCGGCATCGGGGATGTTGATTCCACCTATCTGCCCGCCGCCAATCACGGCGCCGCCATCGATGCGCTGGCCAAGGGCGCCGCGGATCTCGCCATCGTCAAGGTCTGGGTCTGGGAAGCGATGAAAGAAAAATACCCGCAGCTGGAGCTGGTGGGGCAGGACCGTGGCGAGAACCCGGACGGAACCCTGATCATCGCCAACCAGGCGGATTCGGCCCTGGTGGCAAAGGTCGGCAGCGCGATTTTCGGCATCAACGAAGACTCCAGCGCCGCAGCCGAAGCCGTCCGGGACGCGATGAAGCTGCGCGTCTTCACCAAAACCACCGTAAAGGACTTTGAACACACACTCGGGCTGTTGCAGCGCGCCGGTGTCGACAAGTCGTTCAACTTTACTTTCTGATTTTTCGAATCAGGGTGACGGGCCGCCTCCGGGTTGCCCTTGCGGATTGATGGCTGTTCGAAGAGGGGTGCGCTGCGGATGTTTTATAATTTATCGCTGACCAAGAAGTTCAATGCCTATATCGTCGTTGCGATTGTCGTTCTGCTGCTGCTGAACGCGCTGATTACCATCAGTACCACCGAATCGATGCAGAATCGGCTGGTCGCGCTGACCGCCGAGACCCTGCATGAAGAGCAGCGCAACGAAGAGCAGCTGCTGCGCGGCGGACTGGAAACCAAGGGGGCATCGCTGGCCAGACTGCTCGCTCACACCGGCGCCGAGCGGATCATCAATTACGATTATCTGGCGCTGGAAACCCTGGCGGTGAACGGCCAGGAGGATCCGGACATCGATCTGGTGGTCTTTTTCAATGCCGAAGGGGAGCCCCTGACGGCACTGCCGGAGCATGCCGAACTGGACGGTGCGCTCAAGCAAGTGATCAGCGACGGCGAGGATGTGCTGGGTCATGTGCTGCTCAAGCTGAACGACCATTCGCTGACGGCCGCGCAGCAGGAAATCAGCCGGCGCATCGAGCAGTTGATGCTCGCTTTCGCCGAAACCAAAAGCGCGTCCTATGCGATGCTGGTCGGTCGGACCGCCCTCTTTTCCGTAATCGCCCTGCTGCTGGTCAGCATCTCGGTCTATCTGCTGTTCAGCCGCATGATCGTCCGGCCGCTGCGCAATGATATGGCGTTGGCCCAGGCGATCGGCAGCGGCGATCTGTCGCAGCGGCTGGTGCTGGATCGGGGTGACGAACTGGGCCAGTTGGCGCACGCCCTGAACGCCATGGCGGACGGCTTGGAAGAAAAAGCCGCGGTGGTCGAACGGATCGCCCAGGGGGATCTCACCATGCAGGTCGAACTGGCCTCCGACGAGGACCAGCTCGGGTTTTCCCTGAAGCTGATGGTTGAGAGTCTCAATCGTCTGATCGGCCAGATCCA
Source organism: Geopsychrobacteraceae bacterium (assembly GCA_036396915.1). Classification (GTDB taxonomy): domain Bacteria; phylum Desulfobacterota; class Desulfuromonadia; order Desulfuromonadales; family Geopsychrobacteraceae; genus BM509. The sequence continues at coordinate 5,431 of DASWJX010000130.1, forward strand.
CCAGTCCGCCGGCAATCTGGTCAGCGACAGCGGCCAGGTTTCGTCGACGAGCACCAGTCTTTCCGACGGGGCCTCTTCCCAGTCGGCGGCCGCCGAAGAGGCCTCCGCTTCGATCGAGGAGATGAATTCGACGATTCGCCAGAGCACCGACAATGCCCGGGAGACCGAGCAGATCGCCGTCGAAGCCGCCAACGATGCCCGCAAGGGGGGTGAGGCCGTTGAGGAAACGCTGGCGGCGATGCGCAATATCGCCGCGAAAATTCTCATTGTCGAGGAAATTTCCCGGCAGACCAACCTGCTGGCGCTGAACGCGGCGATCGAGGCGGCGCGGGCCGGGGAGCACGGCAAGGGCTTTGCCGTGGTCGCGGCGGAAGTGCGCAAGCTTGCCGAGCGCAGCCAGACCGCCGCCGCGGAGATCAACGATCTGTCCCGTTCCAGCGTGGACGTGGCGGAAACCGCCGGCCGGCTGCTGGGTGAAATCGTGCCGAAGATCGAAAAGACCGCGGAACTGATTCTGGAGATCGGCGCGGCCAGCCGCGAGCAGGAAAGCGGTTCGGAGCAGATCGCCGGCTCGATTATCCAGCTTGACCGGATCATTCAGCAGAACGCTTCCAGCGCCGAGGGTCTGTCGGCACTGGCGGAGCGGTTGTCCGGCCAGGTGCACACCCTGCAGACCATGGTCTCGGTTTTCAAGATTGCCGGTCGGGAGACCGACGAGGAGTCCCGGCCGCAGCCGGTTGCGCTGAGCGCGGCACCGGCTGCGGCGGAAGAAAAGGCGCAGCAGAAAGTGCCCGCAGTCCAGCTGGTGCTGCCCCGGAACCGGCCGGACCAGCACGAGGACGACCGCTTCGAAACCTTCTGAGCCGGTCATCGACCTGCTTTTGGGCAGACCAACAGCGCTCGCGGCTTATCGCCGCGAGCGCTGTTTGTCTGTCCGGTATTATGGTTGCCCAGCCCTGGCGGTCCCGAC
>DASWJX010000131.1:0-5817 GCA_036396915.1 Geopsychrobacteraceae bacterium
ATCGGGACAAGATCCTGCAGGCGCTGCGCAACCTGGTCGAGAACGCCTGCAAATACACGCCAGCGGGGGGGCGGGTGACGGTCGCCACCGAACCGGCCGGAGCGGGTATCCGGGTCGTCTTCACCAACAGCGGAGCCGGAATCTCCGAAACGAACCTGCCTTACGTTTTCGAACGCTTTTTCCGCGGCGACCGGTCCCGCTCCCGGGAGGGCGGCGGAGCCGGAATCGGCCTGGCCATCGTCAAGGAACTCATCGAAGCGCATGGCGGGCAGGTCGGTGCGGAGAGTTCGGGGGGGCAGACACGGGTCTGGTTTATCCTGCCGAAACGGACGACCCGGAATCTATCCGGCTGTTAGCCGCGAGTGAAACAACCGTCAACTGTTCAATCGCCCCGATAGTGACCCAGGCGGTGACCGCAATATTCACACGCACCCTGAACCACATGATTTGCGGCGATCCGGTAACCGCTGCGATCGATCAGCAGTTTGCCGCACGCCGGGCAGCGGGTTTTTTCGAACGGGTGGCCCGGAACATTGCCGACATAGACGTAGTTCAACCCTTCCTGCAGGCCGATCTCCCTGGCCCGTTCCAGGGTCGCTAGCGGCGTCGGCGGCTCGGCCAGCTGGTGATAGGGGTAATAACGGGTTACATGCCACGGGACATCGGCGCTCAGGTTGTCGACCATCCAGCGGGCCAGCCCGCGTAACTGCGGTTCCGCATCGTTCCAGTTCGGAATCACATTGGTCACGATTTCGACATGTGCGCCCGAGGCATACGCCGCCCGGGCGTTTTCGAGAACCTGCCCCAAAGCCCGGCTGCCGGTCAAACGCTGATAGAAATCCTCGCTGAAGCCCTTGATATCGAGCCGATAGGCATCGATCCATTCGAGCAGGGCTTGCAGCGGCGCGGAGTTGATCATCCCCGCGGTCACCAGGACCGTCAGCAGCCCTTCTTTACGGGCCAGTTGCGCGCTGTCCAGCACATACTCGTACCAGATGCTCGGTTCGTTATAGGTCCAGACCAGCGCCCGGCAATTGTTCTGCTTTGCCTTTTGCACCGCGGCGGCCGGCGACAGGTCGACCAGCGGCCGGTCGCCGGCGGCGATTTCCGGATGTGAAATCTGCCAGTTCTGGCAATGGATGCAGCGCAGGTTGCAGCCGATGGAACCGATGGAATAGGTCGAACAGCCGGGATAGAAATGATTCAGCGGTTTTTTTTCGACGGGATCGACGCAGCTGGAAATAATCTTGCCGTAGGTCAGCGCATAAAGCACCCCGCCCCGGTTGCCGCGCACGCTGCAGATGCCGGCTTTGCCATCGGCGATGACGCACTCGTGCGGGCACAGATGGCAATGGACCCGGTCTTTTGCCAGCTTTTCATAAAACAGCGCTTCGTTCATAAGACCTCCGCACAGCCGAGTTTCCCGGTGAGTGCCGCTCACCAGCTGAAGACCGGCAAAAGTGATATACATCCAGGCCCCGCGGTGCTAAATTATACCGATATTGGTCTGACCAATATACCGTGGCTGCCGGCCGATTTTCGCTTCGGGCTGCTTTCAAGCATAACGCCGCAAAGTTGCTTTTGGCCGTCACAAAAAGATTTGGTATACAAAATTTCAGTGATACGTTGTTGACTATGGTCGTCGAACTTATCAGCAGCCGTGACCGGACGCGGGCCAGAGAACTGATCGAACAGAGCGGTCTGCGTTTCGAGGAGAACTTCCAGACCCTGGTCGGAGTTTTTTCTGGCGGCACCCTGGTCGCCACCGCCGCCCGCGACCGCAACGTCTTCAAGATGTTCGCGGTCCGCGCCGACTTTCAGGGCGGATCGCTGCTCGGCGAACTGGTCACGGAGCTGGTCCGCGGCGGCTACCATGCCGGATTCCAGTCGTTCTTCGTCTTCACCCCGCCGCGCACCGCCCCCTCGTTCCGGGCTCTGAATTTCACGCCCCTGCTCAACCACCACAAGGTCAGTTTGCTCGAGTACGGCAACGGGCTGGCCGACTACCTGGAAAAGCACCGGCCGCTGGTTCGCCAAGGGCAAAATGGAGCCGTGGTGGTCAACTGCAACCCGTTCACCCTGGGGCACCTCTATCTGATCGAGGAGGCCGCGCGCCGGGTTGATCATCTGTACATCTTCGTGGTCCGCGAGGACCGTTCAATCTTTCCGTTCGAGGTCCGCTACCGGCTGGTCAGCGAGGGGGTCAAACACCTGCGCAAGGTCAGCGTGCTCGACAGTTCCGATTACGCCGTCAGCGGGGTGACCTTCCCCTCCTATTTCCTGAAAGCGGACGACGACTCGCAGGCCCTGCAGATCGAACTGGACCTGGTGCTGTTCGCCAAGCATATCGCCCCGGCCTTCAACATCAAAAAACGCTTCATCGGCACCGAGCCCTACTGCCGGACCACCCGCCTCTACAGCGAGGAGATGCATCGGGTTCTGGCGCCCTTCGGCCTGGAGACCGTGCAGTTGCAGAGAAAAACGCGCGACGGCGAAGCGATCAGCGCGTTTCGGGTCCGCGAGGCGCTGCGCCGGGAAGCCTATCAAACCGTGCAACGCCTGGTTCCGCCGACCACCATGGAGTTTCTGCGCTCCCGCGAGGCGCGCGCTATACTGGAACGATTACAAAGCCAACAGAGGAGGCACTAATGCGGATCAGGCAGAAAGCTCAGGCGGGAACCATGCAGTCAAGCGACCTGATGGTCTTTCTCGAACCGGGCGACGAGCTCCGGATCGACATCGACTCGACGGTCAAAAAACAGTTCGAGCACCTGATACGCCAGCAGGTCGAAACGGTCCTCGCCAGACACGGCGTCACCACCGGGCATATCCGCATCAATGATCGCGGCGCCCTCGATTATGCCATTATCGCCCGCGTCGAAGCCGGGCTGAAAAGGGCCTGCGAATAAGCGCATGACGGCAGCAGTTACAGGAGGCACACATGGAAGGCGCCTGGTACAAGGAATGGGCCCAGGGAAGACGTTTCATCATCAAGATCAAACCGGAAGAACAGCTCCGCGAGCGGCTGCTGGAGTTCGCCCGCCAGACCGAGGTCCACAATGCGGTGATCGTCTCCGCCGTCGGCTCGGTTCTCAACGTCCATTTTCGCGGCATCAAGACCGGCGCCAAGCGCCCGATCACCGAGCCGCGCATGCGCCAGCACGAGGTGGTCGGCCCGCTGGAACTGCTCGGTCTTGAAGGCAACCTGATCTCCACCGAGGAGGGGGACATCGATTGCCATCTGCATGTCCTGCTCGGCAAGAGTTCCGGCGAGGTGATCGGCGGCCATCTGTTCGATGCCGAAGTGTTCGCCAGTTGCGAAATCCTGCTGACCGAGATGATCGTCGCGGGGGTCGAACGCTACCCTTCGAAGAGCGGCGGCACGTCAACCATCTTTATCGACGAGGAGTCCTGACGATGTCCGATTTTCAATTACGCCGCTCGATGCTCTACGTTCCCGGCAACATGCCGTCGATGCTGCAGAACATCCCGATTTTCGAAAGCGACGGGGTGATGATCGACCTGGAGGATGCCGTTCCGCTCAGCGAAAAGGACGCGGCCCGGATCCTGGTGCGCAATTTCCTGGCAACCTACCGGGATCACAACAAGGAGATCCTGGTGCGCATCAACGGTCTCGACACCAAGTGGGGCGAAGAGGACCTGAAGGTCGTCCTGCCCGCCATGCCCGACGGTATCAGGCTGCCCAAGGCCGACACGCCGGAGATCGTCGAGACCCTCGACACCATGCTGACCGAGTTCGAGGAGGAACTGCAGCTGCCCATCGGTCACTTCAAGATCCTCCCCTCCATCGAAAGCGCCGAAGGGGTGATCAACTGCATCAAGACGGCCAAGAGCTCGAAACGCCTGATCGGCCTGGCCTTCGGCGCCGAGGATTACACCGCCAGCCTGGAGATCGAGCGGACCAAGCGCGGCGAGGAACTGTTCGCCGCGCGCACCCGCGTCGTCTGGGCCTGCAAGGCGGCGGGCATCCAGGCCATCGATACCATCTTCGCCGATGCCGCCGACATGGACGCCCTGCGCCGGGAAACCGAGCTGATCAAGACCCTCGGCTTTTCCGGCAAGTCGCTGGTCAACCCGCGCCAGATCGAACCGGTGCATGAGGTCTTCGCGCCCAAGCAGGAAGAGGTCGACTACGCGCTGGAGGTGGTGGAAGCGATCCAGAAGGCCCGCGCGATGGGCACCGGGGTCATCTCGCTGGGAGGACGGATGGTCGACGCACCGGTGGTGAAACGCGCCGTGCGCACCCTGAAAACGGCTCAGGCCCACGGCCTGATCGATATCGAACTGGACGAAGAGGTCATCTATGGTCAGGAATAGTCTGGGACGCGCCATCCCCCGCAGTTTTGCCGGCAAGCCGACCATCCCCTACAGCGATCCCTTCGGCCGTCTGCCGCAGACAGATCATGCCAGTCGTCCCCTGCGCCGGGTCAATCCGGGCGACAGCAAGCTGCTCTCCGGCCTGCGCGAAGCGATCGAAGCGGCCGGGCTGAAGGACGGCATGTGCATCGCCACCCACCACCACCTGCGCAACGGTGACGCCCTGCTCAACCGGGTGGTGCGGGAACTCGACGCGCTGGGCCTGCGCGATATCAAAATCGCCTCCAGCTCGGTGCATCCGGTGCATGCGGAACTGATCCCCTATATCGAGAAAGGGGTCATCAGCGGCTTTGAATGCGGCGTCAACGGGCCGATCGGCGAGCTGGTCTCCAAAGGGGAACTGAGCTGCCCGATCATCGTCCGCACCCACGGCGGCCGGGCCCGATCGATCATCAGCGGCGAGGTCACCGTCGATGCCGCCTTTATCGCCGCGCCGACCTGCGATGCCTGCGGCAACATGAACGGCTATTACGGGCCGTCGGCCTGCGGCAGCCTCGGCTACGCCCACACCGACGCCCGCTACGCCAAGACCGTCATCGCCGTCACCGACAACCTGGTGGAGTTCCCGGTGACCCCGATCGCCATCGATCAGTCGCTGATCGATTATGTGGTGCAGGTCGACACCCTGGGCGATCCGCGGAAGATCGTCTCGACCACCACCCGCGTCACCCGCGATCCGGTCGGACTGCAGATCGCCAAGTACGCCGGACAGGTGATCCAGTACTCCGGCCTGATGCGCGACGGTTTCTCGTTCCAGACCGGCGCCGGCGGCATCTCGCTGGCCGTCGCCGAACAGGTGCGCCGGATGATGCGCCAGGGGCAGGTCAAGGGGAGCTTCGGCTGCGGCGGCATCACCGGCTACTTTGTCGACATGCTGGAGGAGGGTCTGTTCCGTTCCCTGTTCGACGTGCAGTGTTTCGATCTCAAGGCGGTGGAATCGATCGGCAAAAACCTCAACCACCAGGAGATGGGCGCCGACATGTACGCCAACCCCTTCAACGCCGGGGCGGTCGTCAATCAGCTGGATTGCGTGATCCTCGGCGCCACCGAGATCGACGTCAACTTCAACGTCAACGTCAACACCGAATCGAACGGCTACCTGCTGCACAACACCGGCGGACACAGCGATGCGGCGGCCGGCGCCAAACTGTCGATCATCACCGCCCCCTCGATCCGCGGCCGGCTGCCGATCATCAAGGACGAGGTGACGACGGTGACCACCCCCGGCCAGACGGTGGACGTGATCGTCACCGAACGGGGGATCGCCATCAACGAAAAGCATCAGGATTTGAAACGCGAACTGATCAAGCACAAGGTCCCGGTCAAGGAGATCGGAGAGCTGCAGAAAGAGATCTATCAGCTGACCGGCCGGCCGCGGCCGATCGAATTCACCGACGAGGTGGTCGCGCTCATCGAGTA
>DASWJX010000132.1:0-10020 GCA_036396915.1 Geopsychrobacteraceae bacterium
TGTTTATTCCGTCTCTTCCCCCAGATAGGCCTCGATCACCTTGGGGTTTTCCTTGATCTGCCCCGGGCTGCCTTCGGCGATCTTCTTGCCGTACTCCATCACGTAGATGGGATTGGAGATATTCATGACCAGCTTCATGTCGTGTTCGATCAGCAGGATGGCGATCCGTTCCTCTTCGCTGATTTTACAGATCAGCTGGTCCAGCTCGGCGGTTTCCTGCGGATTCATGCCGGCGGCCGGTTCGTCAAGCAGGAGCAGGAACGGATCGGTCGCCATCGCCCGGGCGATCTCCAGGCGGCGTTGCGCGCCGTAGGGCAGGTTCTTGGCGAACTCGTTGGCGAACTTGCCCAGACCGACCTTTTGCAGCAGCTGGTAGCTGGTTTCAACAATCTGCTGCTCCTCGATGCGGACACTCCGGCCGCGGATGATCGAGCGAAAGATTCCCGATCGGGTCCGGCAATGGCGGCCGATCATGACATTCTCCAGTACGGTCATATCGGGAAACAGCCGGATATTCTGAAAGGTGCGCGCCAGCCCCATTTCCGTGACCTGATTCGGTTTGAGACCGTTGAGACGACGGGTCGCCTGCCCCTTCGGGTGCAACAGGACATCCCCGCCGGTCGGGGTATAGATACCGGTCACGCAGTTGAAGAAGGTGGTCTTGCCGGCGCCGTTGGGTCCGATCAGCGCGGCGATCTCACCGGAATGGATTTCCAGCGAGACGCTGTCGACGGCGCGCAGGCCGCCGAAGTCCATGGTCAGCCCTTTGACTTCGAGTATTTTATGCTTGTCAGCCATTGTCGGTCTCTTCCTTCAAGCCCTTGTATTCATATTTCTGACGGATGTTGCTGATGATCCCCTGCGGCCGGAAAATCATCATCAGCACCATCGCCGCGCCGAACGCCAGCATGCGATATTCGGAGAAGGCCCGCAGATATTCCGGCAACAGGATCAGGATAAATGCTCCCAGAATCACCCCCAGGATCGAGCCCATGCCGCCGAGAACCACGATCGAGAGAATAATTGCCGATTCCATGAAGGTAAAACTGGCCGGGTTGATGAAGGTGGTCTTGGCGGCGAACAGCACGCCGACCATGCCGGCCCAGAAGGCGCCGAGGGCGTAGGCCGACAGCTTGGTCCGGGCCATGTCGATGCCCATGGCGACACAGGCGATCTCGTCCTCGCGCAGGGCGATCCAGGCCCGACCGATGCGGCTGTTGCGCAGGCGCATGGTGACCAGAATGGTAAAGACCACCAGCGCCACCATGATGTAGTAGATGTAGATCGTCGACTGGCTGAGATCCATATCGATGCCGAACAGCCCCGGCCGGTCGATGTTGGCGATGCCGCTCGGTCCGAAAGAGAACGCGCTCCAGTTTTCCAGAACGATCTTGACGATCATGCCGAAACCGAGGGTGACGATGGCCAGGTAGTCTCCGCGCAGGCGCAGAATCGGAAAACCGAGGATGACCCCGAACAGACAGCCGAGGATCCCGCCGACCGGCAGGCAGGCCCAGAAACCGAGGTCGAAATGATAGTTGAGCAGCGCATAGGAATAGGCGCCGACGGCGAAAAAGGCGACATAGCCGAGGTCGAGCAGACCGGCCAGACCGACCGAGATATTCAGCCCCAGTCCCAGCACCACATAGATCAGCGCGGAGATCATGATCGTGCTCTGGTAGGTGTCGAACACCAGCGGGAAGATCAGGGCAAGGCCCAGCAATACCGCCATCGCCTTGTAGCGAAAAGTCATATCTTCGAGCAGCAGTTGAACCTTACTCTGTCGGCCGCCGGCGGCATCGTCATGCTTTTGCCTGGCCTGCCGGCGCGCCAGCATGTAGCGCCAGGCATAGGAGAGGAGGAAGCTGCCGAGCGCCACCCAGAGCATGTTCATCCAGCGCCACTCCACCACACTATCGGTGGTGTTGACGCGCACGACCATCAGCGGAAAGGTCAAAAAGACAAACCAGAGCGACACCAGAATTGATTGTTTAAATTCTTTCAGCATTTCCGTCACCCCTAAACCTTCTGCTTGCGCGCCTTGCCGAGCAGACCGGCCGGACGCAGGATCAGGATCAGAACCAGCAAACCGAAGGCGAAGACATCTTCATAATCACTGGAGACATAACCGGCGGCGAAGCTCTCGGTCCAACCGAGCACCAGTCCGCCGAGCACGGCGCCGGGAATCGAACCGATCCCCCCCAGAACCGCGGCGGTAAACGCCTTGACCCCGGCCAGAAAGCCGATATAAAAATTCACCTGGCCGATATAGGAAGCGACCAGCACGCCGCCGATGGCCGCCAGCGCCGAGCCGATGACAAAGGTCAGGGAGATGATCCGGTCGACGTTGATGCCGACCAGCCGCGCCATACTCATGTCCTGCTGGGTCGCCCGCATCGCCTTGCCGACCTTGGTCTTCTTGATCAACAGGGTGAGCAGGATCATGGTCACCACGGTCGTCGCCCAGATCACCAGCTCCGGGGAACCGATAATATGCGCAACCGGCTCCATAAAGGCGAATTCGGGGATCAGGCGGGGAAACGGCAGGAAGTCGGAAGTCTGCGCCAGCAGCACATAATTCTGCAAAAAGATCGACATGCCGATGGCGCTGATCAACGGCGACAGGCGGGGGGCGCCGCGCAGCGGCCGGTAGGCGATCTTTTCCAGTGTATAGCCGTAGGCCGAGGCGTAGATCACCGCGATGATGCCGGCCATGATCAACACGGAAATCCCGCTGAAACCGTAGATGGTGCAGACCCCGGCCACAATCAGGGCGACGAAGGCCCCGATCATGTAGATCTCGCCGTGCGCGAAGTTGATCAGCTGGATGATGCCGTAGACCATGGTATAGCCGAGGGCGATCAGGGCATAGATGCTGCCGCGCGTCAGTCCGCCTAAAAACAGCTCAAAAAAATATTCCATGAAAAAACCGCTTCCTGAAGAGTTGCGATGATCGGCAAAACCGACCTGCTGCCGATGATAGTTTGTTTATTTCCGCCGCAACGGGTGTGAATGGCCGTGCAATCTTCCTGCCGTGAACAAAGCTTGATGTTTAGCAAAAACTCAGATGGATGGCTAAGCAAAAATTTCGCTCTACAAGGCTTGGTGGTTTTTCAGGGGAGAAGGCATACATCAAGTATGTCGAGGTCCTGAAAAAACGCCATAACGCCGTAGAGCGGACTTTTTGCGACGCCATCAAAGCTTCAGGGGACCAGCTGACGCCGGCCCCCTGAACGGAAATTCCAGGTGTGCTATTCCTGAAGAAGCACGGTGATGCTCCTCAGATAATCACTGTTTATTTCAGCTCGACGAACTGGCCGTCCTTGACCTGGTAAACCGAGAAGCCGACGCCTTCGGCGTCGCCCCTGGCGTCAAACTTGATCGTGCCGACCGGGGTTTCCACATACTCGCTCTGCAGGGCCTTGGTCACCGCGGCATAGTCGGTGGAGCCGGCTTTTTCGATGGCGTTGAGCAGCGCCAGGGCCGCGGAGTAGCCCTCCTGGAAAAAGGCGCCGGGATCGGAACCGTAAGCCGCCTTGAAGGCTTCGGTGGCCTGGACATTGAGCGGAATGCTGGACAGATCGCGGGGGCCGGTGACGTAGGCGCCTTCAGCAGCAGCGCCGGCGACCTTGAGAAAACTCTCGTCCTTGACGCCGTCATCGGAGATGAACAGGGTCTTGAGCCGCTTGCGCTTCATCTGGGCAACCAGCTTGGAGGCCTCGGGATGATAGCCGCCGAAGATCAGGGCGTCGGCTTCCTCCCTGCGCACCTTCTGCACGATCGAGGAGTAATCCATGGCGCCGGGAGTGACCCCTTCGTAGAGCACCAGCTCGACCTTGCCGGACTCTTCGATGTACTTTTTGGCGAACTCGGCAAAGCCCTTGCCGTAATCGCCCTTGTCGTGCAGCACGGCAACCTTCTTGACGCCGAGCTTATTGATGGCGAAGTCGACCGCCATTTTGGCCTGCATGTCGTCGGAGGCGATGGTGCGGTAGAAGTTGGGATAATCGCCGCTCTGGGTCAGGGCCGGGTTGGTGGCCGAAGGGGACATGGCAACGATATTGGCGTCCTTGTAGATCCCCATGGCGGCCTTGGTCGCGCCGGAGCAGATATGGCCGAGAACCACATGAGCCCCCTGGGTCACCAGCTTGGTGGCCGTGTTGGTGGCGATCTCGGGCTTGCACTGGTCGTCCTGAATCAACAGCTCAACCTGCTTGCCGAGCACACCGCCCTTGGCGTTGATCTCCTTGACCACCAATTGAGCGGCCTTCATCGCCGGAATTCCGTACGGGGCAAGGTCACCGCTGTGGGGCCCGGCGACGCCGAGCTTGATGGTGTCCGCCGCAAACCCGCCGGCGGTCAGGACCAGGGTCAGGGCAACGGCGATACAAAGTGCTGAAATCTTCTTCATGGGGGAACCTCCGCATCAATTTTAGTAACAAGAAAACAATGTTTGACATACCCGCCTAGATATAATTGAAACCTCCGGAAGGGTCAAGAACAAAGCCGTTGCACAAAAAAAACCTTAAATTCCGGGGCTCCGGATGGCCGATTTCGGCCGGAAGCGGCAGAAATCGGCCATCCGGAGCCCGGCGGAGAAGCAGAGCACCAAAGCGCCTTACCGCTGCGGCGGGCAGCGATGCAGGATGTGACGAGTTCGCGAACCGCATCCCACATCTCTGCCCCGTCATTCCGGCATGCTTTTGGCCGGAATCCAGATTGTCTCCCCGGATCCCCGACATAACCACTCGGGGATGACGACATTGGGTAGCGTGGTGATTAGTTACAACTTAAGAGGATGTCCAGGCAAAAAGCCCTGTTCAGGTCTGGAGGGGGCGACGCTCTTCGAGCACCGATTTACGCAGTTTCCGCCACATCGGGCCCAGATCGGCGGATGCCATCAGGTCGGCGAGCATGACCTCTTCGCTGTTGCGGGTGGCGAGCAGGTCCAGCTTGGCGCCGGGCAGCCGGGCGACCGACCGCGACGGATCCGCCGTGGTCTGCAGGCGGGTGCCGCCGTCATGAAAAAATCCGAGCGGATTGCCGTTTTCGTAAAAGATCAGGGCCGTCTTCTGCGCGGCATAGATGCGCAGACAACCGCTCAGGCTGGTCCTTTTGACCGTCGCCAGCAAGGCGCGGATATCGATCAGCCCCAGGTCCTGCCCCTGGTAGACGCAATCCCCGTGCAATAAATTGTGGATGCGCGTCGCCAGCTCCGGTTCGATCCGATAGATATTGAGTACCGCGCCGCCGCGGATCGACATTTCGAAAATGCGGGTAATCGCGTCATAGGCGATCAAGCGCTTGCCGCTCAGGCCCGACTGATACAGCGCGCTGATCAGACGGCCCTTTTCAAAGATAATGATGCCGCTGCCCTGGTCGGCGTCAAACCGCAGATAGCCGGTAAAGGAACCGCCGCGCAGCTTCTCCATGGCCTCGGGCAGATTGACCCTGGCGGGATTGACATTTTCCTTAACCGGATTTCCCCGTGGGAGAAAAAGCATGCAAGACCTCATCGAAGCAGCGGGCGAACAGAGTGTGTCACATCATTTAGAATCAGGGATAAGAAATTGTCAATCTTATTGCCCGGCGGCCGCTGAAAAGCATACCAGAGCGTCCAACCGCTACGCGACCCGAACATAAATAGATGGCGTCGCCAAAACGTAAGAGAATGGCCAGGCAAAAATTTCGTCCTACAAGGCTTGGCGTTTTTTCAGGGGCGAAGGCATACATCAAGTATGTCGAGGTCCTGAAAAAACGCCATAACGCCGTAGGGCGGACTTTTTTCGACGCCATCATAAAACGCTCAGCCCTCGCCGTTGTGCAGCGCGCGGAAGGCCCGGCGGCGGCGGACGGCGAAGCGCCGATGGCGGGCCGGCGTCAGGAGCGAAGCCGCGTCCCCTGCGACGGAGATCGCCAACAGGCCCGGCTCCTGTTCGTTCAAGCCGCGGCCGGTGACGGTGCGCAACAGGGCATCCCAGCCGGAACCGGTGGCGGGCAGCAACTGCTGCTGTTCGACAAACGCGTCACCGGCCGCCGACAGCAGCAGCCGGATTTCACCCCGCAGCCCGCGCCCCTCGATGCCGGTTTTGACCAGCAGCTGCCCGTCCAGCGGCAGGAACGCCCGCAGAGCGGTCCCTTGCAGCAGCAGCTCAAGACAAGCGGCGTGCAGCAGGCAGCGATAGCGTTGCGGCAGGGATTCGAGATAGTGCGTTGCCGGGCCGACGGCCAGTGTGCCGCACAGCGGACAGAGCGGATCGACCCGCCGCGCGCGCGGCGGCAACCGGCCGTCATCCAGCATTCGCCGGATGCGGCAGGTTGCGACCGGTCCCGCGGCGAACTTGTCGAGCACGAAGGCGGCGAGCTGCCGCAACTGCTCATGGACAGCGCTGCCGGGCAGGCGCGTCAACACCGAGCGCCCCGGCCCCGCCGCGGTCAGCTGAACCCGCCGGTCCTCGTCCAACTGCTGTTCCAGCACCTGACAGCCCCGTTCAGCGGCGGCCAGACGGAGCAGTTGCTGTGCATCCGCCCGAGGCTCAGCCGTCGCCGCTGCGTCGAGACGGCTCGGCAGCAGCCAGAGCATTTCCGCACAGCCGCCGCCGTCCGGCAGCGTCCGCCGCAGCGCCGTCAGAGCGGGCAGCGTCCGATGATCGCCCACCGGCGCCAGCACCAGATCGGCGGCCCAGAGCGCGCTGCGCCACAGCTCGCCGGCGGCGTTCCCGGCGTCGATAACCACCACCCCCTGCCGCCGATCCCGGGCCAGGATGCGGCGCAGACGGGTCGGATCCGCAACGCGCGGCGGCAGCCCCCGGGACGAAAGGTAGGAGACGCCGAACTGGCCGGTGCGCAGCAGCGCCGCCGGCTCATCGGCGGCGAAGAGGTCGGCAGGCGTTCCGGCTGCGCCATCGCCCAGAGAAAACATCTCGTCGAGGCCGGTGCCGCCGCCGAAGCCGAGTATGGCGACCGGCAGCTCCTCGCGCAGCGCCTTCAGGTAGACGGCCAGATTGCCGGCAATGGTTGAGCTGCCGACCTGCGGCGCGGCGCCCGCCACCACCACCACGAAAGGCCCATCGCTCATGGCGCGTCCTGCAGCTCTTCCCAGCGTCCGTAGGCCGCGTCCAGCTGCTCCCGCAGCCTCACATGCTCGCTGCTCGCCTGCTTCCAGCGCTGCTGATCCTGGTACAGATCGGGATCGGCCATCTGCTGTTCCAGCGCGGCCACCCGCCCCTCCAGGGTTTCGATGCGCCCTTCCAGCGCGGCCAGCTCCTTCTGCAGCCGCTGCTCCTGACGCTGGCGATCCTTGCGCTCGGCATGGGCCTGGCGGCGGGCGTCCTTGTCGGCCGGCGGCTCGTCGGTGGCGGTCGACAAGGACGCCTGCTCGACGCGCTGCTGACTGTGGCTGTGATCGCCGAGCCGGTTCTTGGCCCGCAAGAAATCCTCGTAATTGCCGAAGTAACTCTCCACCCTGCCGTTGCCGACCTCCAGCACCCGGCCGGCCAGCTGATCGACGAAGTAGCGGTCGTGGGAGACGAAGACGATGGTGCCGGAGTAGTGCTTGAGGGAATCGAGCAGCACCTGTTTCGATTGCAGATCCAGGTGGTTGGTCGGCTCATCGAGCAGCAGCAGATTGGCCGGGCGCAGCAGCAGCTTGGCCAACGCCAGCCGGTTGCGCTCGCCGCCGGAGAGCACCGCGACCCGCTTCTCCACATCGTCGCCGGAAAACAGGAAGGCGCCGAGGATATTGCGCAGTTTCGGCACCATCGGCACCGGGGCATCGGCGCACAGCTCGCTGTAGACATCGCGGGCGGGATCGAGCTCCGCCGCCTGATCCTGGGCGAAATAGGCCAGCGCCAGATTGTGCCCCTCCTCGCGGCTGCCCGACCTGGGGCGTTCGGTCCCGGCCAGCAGCCGCATCAGGGTCGACTTGCCGGCGCCGTTGGGCCCGACCAGCGCCACCCGCTCGCCCTGTTCGATCTGCAGGTCGACATCGCGCAGCACCTGCAGCTCGCCGTAGCGCTGCGCCGCCCCTTTGAGCTCGATGGCCATCCGCCCCCCCTTGGGCGGCGGCGGGAAGGTGAAGGCGATCTTCTTGCGCTCCGGCGGCAGGCTGATCCGTTCGACCTTGTCCAGCTGCTTGATCCGGCTCTGCACCTGCGCGGCCTTGTTGGCCTGGTAGCGGAAGCGGCTGATGAACGCCTCGGTGCGGGCGATCTCCTCGTCCTGCTGTTTCTTGGCCGCCTTGAGCGCGGCGACCCGCTCGTTGCGCGCCACCAGGTACTTGCTGTAGTTGCCCGGATATTCGGTCAGCTCGCCGTTCCAGATTTCGACGATCCGCCCCACCACCTTGTCGAGGAAAAACCGGTCGTGGGAGACCAGCACCACGGCATGCGGATAGGCCAGCAGGTAATCCTCCAGCCAGTCGCGGGCGGGCAGATCGAGGTGGTTGGTCGGCTCATCGAGCAGCAGCAGGGTGGGACGTTGCAGCAGCAGCTTGGCCAGGGCGATGCGCATCTGCCAGCCGCCGGAAAACTGCTCGCAGGGTTTGTCGAACTCCTCCCGGCTGAAGCCGAGACCGGACAGCACCCGGCCGACCTCCGATTCCATGGTGTAGCCGCCGCGCTGCTGGAACATCTCCTGCAGATCGGCATAGCGCTCCAGATCGTCCTGTGCGGCGCCGGCGGCGATCAGCGTCTCCAGCCGCCGCAGTTCCGCTTCGGTCTCCAGCAGTTCCTGCAAAGCGCTGTGCACCTCGTCGAACAGATTCCGGCCGCTGTGCGCCAGGCCGTCCTGCGGCAGATAGCCGAAGGTCGTGCCCTTGGCCGACTGCAGGGTTCCGCCGTCCGGCTCGACCCGCCCGGCCAGCATCTTCAGCAGCGTCGATTTGCCGGCGCCGTTCTCGCCGCAGAGACCGATCCGGTCGCCGGGGCGGATATGCCAGTCGATCTTGTTGAAAATCCGCCGGTCGGCGAAGTCCTTGATAATTTGTCTGAGCTGTAACATGTTCCGCGGATTCCTTTGCTTTCAAGTCGGGGGATTGTTATAGCACAAAGCACGGCGGTGACGGAATAGAATGGCGGGCGTAAAAAAGGCCCCGAGCGG
The DNA here is from genome assembly GCA_036396915.1 of Geopsychrobacteraceae bacterium. Classification (GTDB taxonomy): domain Bacteria; phylum Desulfobacterota; class Desulfuromonadia; order Desulfuromonadales; family Geopsychrobacteraceae; genus BM509. The sequence continues at coordinate 9,100 of DASWJX010000132.1, forward strand.
ATCAGGGCCCTACAGACAGGATCGAAACGGATCGGTTCCGGCTTCGCCTCCGGGACGGAAACCGAAAAAGACAGCCGGGCGTCAGGCCTGCACGATCCGGTCGTCGTTGAGCGCCACCGGGTGGGAGGCATGGTCCACCAGTTCGAACAGATGCAGGTAGCGGAACAGCTCTTCGCGCTGCGTCGTCTTGACGCCGAAATAGGGGATGGGGGCGGAGATGTCCACCACCAGGCGCTCGTCGAAGATGCCGAAACTGTACGAGCAGTCCTTTGCCCAGCCCACTTCGCCGCAGGCCGGCAGTTCGTCCCGAAGGATCACCCGGACCTCGATGCCGTCCTGGTAGTGCGTCCGCAGCATCTTCTGCACGGGCCCTTCCGTCAGCTGGGAATGCCACAACACGAAGATCCGCGTCACCTTCACCCCCCGCGTGACCGCCTGCTTGTTCGCCTGGTAGTACCTGATGATCGAGCCGCGCGTATCCCACCCCGGGGTCAGCGGGTTGACCGATTTGATGGTCTTCTCGGTGGCAGCGGCGGCCCTGGTCGCCTCCATCATGAACTCCGTCTCCTCCAGGGGGATGAAGCCCCGCTGCAGCAGCGTCATGTTGCGGGTGACCCGATCGATGATCTGGCGGGCCTTGGCGAGGCAGTCCGGATCATCGATGCGGTGCAGCGCGGCGGGGAGTTCATGAAATTCGCGGTAGTCGTCCAGGATCTTCTCGCGCACACCGATGAGGTCTTCCCGAAGCAGCCAGGACGCCAGCGAAATGAGCATGCCGACCCCGAAGATGGAGAGCGCCGCCTCCTTCTCCTCAAGAACCATATGAAAAAAAATGGCGATTCCCGCCGCAACCACAAACTCGATCAGCGCCGCCAGGCGTTGCATGGTCGATTTGACTTTCATCCTGTGCCTCCCGCCGGT
>DASWJX010000133.1:0-16770 GCA_036396915.1 Geopsychrobacteraceae bacterium
TGCATTTCTGATCAAACTGCTGCCCTATAAACAATCCTCCAAAATTCCGACCCGAACCATCCTCTGCAACAAATCGCTGGCGATGCTTGAAGACAGCTTTGCCGGGAAACAGTTGCCGCCGCCGCTCTGTGAAACGGACCAGGGCGAGCAGAACATCCTGCTGGCCCGCGATCTCGGCATCCGCAGCACCCCCACCCTGCTGCTGCCCAACGGGCAGATCGCGCCGGGCTATAAAAAGCTGGACGACCTGTTGACCCTGATCGACGGGGCACTACCGGCACGCTAACCGACATCTCCATCGCCATCGCCGCTTCTGTCGGACAAAAAAAGCGTCGCTTCGGGTCCCGAAGCGACGCTTTTACGCTTTTACGGCAAAACTGTCGGCCAGGTTTCACCCGAGGGAAGACGGCATCCACATATAGAGGTAGCGGGTGATGACCGTGAGCTGGTCGAAGAAGAGCAGAGCGCCGGCAATCATCAACAGCGCACCGGTGAAAATCTCGACCATCCGGATATGTTTTTTGAAACGATCGAAAACGCTCAGAAACGTGTGGAAAAGCAGGCCGGAGAGCAGAAACGGCACCCCCAGACCGATCGAGTAGACCGACAGCAGCAGGATCCCCTGCCCGGCTCCGCCGGCGCTGCCGGCCGCCAGGGCCAGAATCGCGCCGAGAATCGGGCCGATACAAGGGGTCCAGCCGGCGGCAAAGGCGATTCCGACCAGCAGCGTCCCGATAAAACCGGTCGGTTTATTCCGGAGATGGATCCGCTTTTCTCCGAGCAGAAGACCGAAATGAAACAGGCCGCTCAGATGCACGCCGAACATGAAGATCAGGGCACCGCCGACCTTCTGAATGATCCCCAGCCCTTCACGCAAACCGGCCTGAAAAGAGGCGGAGGCGAACCCGGCAAGGGCGCCGAGCGAGATAAATACCAGCGAGAACCCGGCAATAAAAACCAGCGAATGCAGGACGACCGTCATGCGGATCTTGACCCCCGGATGCGCTTCTTTCAGTTCACCGAAGGAAAGTCCGGATATATAGGTCAGATAGGACGGGATCAGCGGCAGGACACAGGGGGAGAAGAAGGAGAGTATCCCCCCGGTGAAGGCGATCCAGATTGAAATGTCGGCACTTGATTCCATAGTCAGCCACCCGCCGATATGCTGTTAGCCATTGACCATAAAGGCCAGAACACTGATGATCTCTTCGTCCATCCAGTCCCGGCCGCCGATAACCCTGGTCACAATCTCTCCGCGCCGATTGATGATCAGCGTTTCCGGAAAGCGATAGGCCCCGAACAACTGCTGAACCCTGGCGTCGCCGTCCAGCAGAACCGGGAAGGTATAGTGGTTCTTTTTCAGAAAGTTTTCAACAATCGGTCGGGCGTCCGCTTCAACATTGATCGCCAGCAGGACGAAGTCGTCACCCTTGAATCGCTGGTGCAGCTTCTCCATGGACGGCATCTCTTCAACGCAGGGGGGGCACCAGGTCGCCCAGAAATTGATCATGACGATCTTGCCCCTGAAGTCGGAGAGGGATACCTTATTCCCCTGCATATCCTCCAGCGTAAAATCGGGGGCTTTCCGGTTGGCCTGGCCGGCGGCGAAACCGGCGCCGGCCGACAGCAGCAGGGCGGTCACGATCAGAACGGTACATTTCACAAATCGCTTCAAGGTCTTGATCTCTCTCTTTGCCATGCGGTTACGGGGATTTGTTGTCAATGGGCCACGAGTTAAGGCCGGTTCACGGCAATTCGACCAGATAGCCCCGATTGTTGCGAACCACCAGGAACTCCAGCGGCTCGCGCCCAAGCATCCGGCCCATCAGCTCCTCGAACTGGTCAAGGCTGTCAAGTTCATGACCGGCAAGCCTGGCGATCAGGTCGCCGCTTCTGATCCCGGCCAGATCGGCCGCGGAACCGCGCTCGACCGCAGCGACCAGCATCCCCTGGCGTGCCTGGCGCAGCTCGAAGCCGAAAACCCTGCGAGTATAAGCCATCACATAGCCGTCAGGCAAGGCACGAAGCCGGACCGTCAGTTTTAACTCTGCAAGCCCGCGCAGCAGGGTCAATTCCACCCTGTCGGCGGGCGTGTAGGTCGCGAGCAGGGAATAAAAATCCTCCCTTGAGGTCACCGGGATATCATCGATGGCGATGAGAACATCCGCCGCCCGAAGCCCGGCATCGAAAAAACCTCTATGCTGCTTCCGGGGTTACTTGATCGCATACTTTTCCAGCCGGTAGAGAAGCGTATGCCGCGGAATCCGCAGAAAGGCCGCAGCCTTGGTCTTGTTCCCCCGGCAGCGGGCCAGCGCCTGCTCCACGGCTTCCCGCTCCAGGGCTTCCAGGGAATACCCCTCCTCGGGAAGATTGAGCACGCCGGCCGCCGCCGGAGCGGAACGGCCGATCCGCGGCGGCAGGTCCCTGGCGCTGAGCCGGTCCTCCTGGCGAAGAATCAGCATCTGTTCGACAACATTTTCCAGTTCGCGGACATTTCCCGGCCAGTGGTAGGCACAAAGCTGTTCAAGGGCATCAGCGGCCACGCTGACACCGGCGCCGGCCTGGTGTTTGCGCAGAAAATATTCGAGCAACAGCGGGATATCCTCACGTCGTTCGCGCAGGGGCGGCAGCTCGATCGGCACCACCGCCAGACGATAGTAAAGATCGTCGCGAAAGCGGCCGGTCTCCATCGCCTGCTCCAGATCACGGTTGGTCGCGGCGATGACCCGGACATCGATCGACTCCGGTCCGCCGCCCACCGGTTCGATCTCCTGTTCCTGCAGTGCCCGCAACAGTTTGGGTTGCAGATCGAGGGGCAATTCACCGATCTCGTCGAGAAACAGGGTGCCGCCGCTGGCCAGGGAAAATTTCCCGCGCCGATCCTTGAGCGCCCCGGTAAAGGAACCCTTCAGATGACCGAACAGTTCGCTCTCGATCAGATCCTTGGGGATTGCCGCGCAGTTGACCGCCACGAACGGCCCGTCCGAGCGCGGTGAACCCCGGTGCAATGCCCGGGCAATGACCTCCTTGCCGGTGCCGCTCTCGCCGGTGAGCAACACCGAAGCCTGGCTTGCGGCAACCCGCTCGACACGGTCCATGAGCGCGATCATGCCGGGCGACTCCCCGACGATGCGCGTTTTATCGTTGTCTTTCTCAGCCAGGGCATCCTTGAGGCGAACGTTCTCCTGCTTCAGACCCCGGTACTCAAAAGCCTTGGCGACCGCCAGACGCAACTGGTCGCGGCTGAACGGCTTGGTCAGATAGTCGTAGGCGCCGGACTTCATGGCGCCGACCGCCTGCTCCACGGTACTGAACGCGGTGACGATAATCACCAGCACCTGCGGCTCGATCTGCATCACCTGCTCCAGCACCTGATAACCGCTGATCCCCGGCATCTGCACATCGGAAATCACCAGGGCCGGCCGCAGCTGGCGGAAAATCCGCAGCCCTTCCTCGCCGTTGGTCGCGGTCAGCACCTGATAACCCGCCTCCTGCAGGGTGAACTCCACAACCCGGCGCAACGATGCATCATCATCGATCAGTAATACTTTTTCAGCCATCAGCATCTCCGGAAAAGTCGGTCATCTCGGCAACCGGCAAGCAAAGGACAAACTCCGTCCCCTTGCCGACAGCACTCCGTACCGAGATACTGCCGCCGTGGTTATGAATAATGCGGTGGGTAATCGCCAGGCCGAGGCCGGTCCCGTCCTGTTTTGTCGTGAAAAAGGGATTGAAGATCCGATCGAGGTCATCCGCCGCGATCCCGCAGCCGCTGTCTTTGAACCTGATCATCACCTGGTCCGCTTCCAAACCGGCGTCAACCGTCAGTTGCCCCCCCCGCCCCATGGCCTGGATCGCGTTGAGCACCAGATTGAGAAAAACCTGCTTGAACTGTCCGCTGTCGCCGCGAACGTCCGGCAGCGGCCCGCTGCGCAAGGTCACCTCGATGCCATTTTTCAGGGTCTGGCGACCGGTCAATTGCAGCACGTCGCGCAGCACCGTATCGGGTGAAAAACAGGGCTGTTCGCCCTTTTCCGGCTGGGCAAAACGCAGGAAATCCTCCAGAACCTGATTCAAACGATCCACTTCGCCGATCAGAATCCGGGTAAATTCCGCATAACGATCATCGGGCGCAAACGCATCCTGCAGGATCTCGGCGGTGCCGCGGATCGATCCGAGCGGGTTGCGGATTTCATGCGCCATCCCCGCGGAAAGCTCCCCCAGGGCCGTCAGGCGGTCGGCCCGGCGCAACTGATCCTCGATCTCCAGGATCATGTCGGCCTGCTCGCGCAATTTGGCGTAACTGCCGGTCAGCCGCTCCGCGGTCTGCTCGGCACGCAAGCGCTGGGTGTGCTCCTTGGAGGCCAGAACACCGGTCAGCAGACCGATGATGTTGTAGAGCAGGATTTCCAGGTACTGTTCGGGATGAACCGTCGGCAGCCGACCCCACTGAAACAGCACATGGGGCGCATAGAGGCTGGAGGCGAGCAGCGCCACGCCGAGCCCGCCGCGCAAGGCGAACCAGAGCCCGCCCAGGATAATCGGAATATAATAGAGCCTGCGCAGGATGTTGTGCAGGTACGAGTGCTGCGTCGCCGTCAGATAGTGCAGCGCCGTGATCAGGGCGACCATGGACAACAGGACGACAACCCTGAGCAGAGATTCTCTTTTCATGAGCGGCTCGCGTATAACATACTGATCTTGCTCAAGGTCCATCTTCTCCTGCAAACGGGTAAGCGTCTATTGTTGAATATTCCACAGAACAAAACAAGTCCTATCAGGCCATTTTCCGCACCCATCCCGGCCTGAGCCGTTTCGCGCTCGAAACAAGGCCCGGGCCGCTGTGCAACAGGAAAAACGGAGCGGAACGACCATGGACAAACGCGAGGTTCTGGTCTATCCTGCCCTTTTTCCGGAGTCTGCATGGCACTTCTCATCGATACCGTCCTGATCGTCCTGCCCGTCTTTCTGGTCATTGCCCTGGGCTATTTCCTGCGCCGTTATAAATTTCTGGACGAAGCCTTTCTGTTTCAGACCAACCGGCTGGTCTATGTCGTCTTTCTGCCGTTGCTGCTGTTCTACAAGATCAGCCGGGCCGATTTTTTCAGCTATTTCAACGGCCCGCTGGTGGTCGGCTCGTCGCTGGTCATCGCTGTCGGCTTTCTGGTCAGTTATCTCTATGCCGGCCTGCGCCGTTACCCCCCGCCGGTTCACGGCAGCTTCTGCCAGGGCGCCTTTCGCGGCAATCTGGCCTACATCGGGCTGTCGATCTGCCTGAATGCCTACGGGGACGACGGTCTGACCCGGGCCGGCATCCTGATGGGATTTCTGGTGCCGGTCCTCAACCTGTTCGCCGTTCTGGCCCTGCTGCTCCCCGCCCGCAAGCAGACCGCCGCCGGCAACCGGCCCAACTGGCTGACCCAGGTGCTGCTCAATCCGCTGCTGCTGGCCTCCCTGGTCGGACTGTTCTGGAGCTATTTCAGGCTGCCGCTGCCGCTGCTGCTGGACCGCGGCCTGCAGATCACCACCGGCCTCACGCTGCCGCTGGCCCTGCTCGCCATCGGCGGCTCTTTTTCCATGGCCCGACTGAAAGGCGATCTGCGCCGGGCCGGGCTGTCCAGCGCCATCAAACTGTTGCTCCTGCCGCTGCTTGCCGCCGTGATCCTCCACGCACTGGGCGTCACCGGCACCGATTTCGCCATCGGCATTCTGCTCGCCGGAACCCCGGCCGCAACCGCGACCTATATCATGGCTCATCAACTCGGCGGCGATGCGGAACTGGCCGGGTCGATCGTCATGCTTTCCACCCTGGGTTCGGTGTTCAGCTACACCCTGTGCCTGCTGCTGCTCCGCGGGATCGGGCTGTGACGACTCCGCCGGTTTCGATCCTGCTGCCGGTCCGCAACGAAGCCCGTCACCTGCCCGCCGCGCTCCGTTCACTGCAAAGACAGACGCTGCGCAACTGGGAACTGCTTGCCGTCGACGACGGCTCGACCGATGCAACGGCGGAGATCCTGCACTCTTTTGCCGACCGGGACCCGCGCATCCGGATCCTCAAGCAAGCTGCCACAGGCGTTGTGACGGCACTCAATCTCGGCCTTGAAGCCTGCCGCGGCGGCTATGTGGCACGCATGGACGGCGACGATGTCTGTCATCCGCAGCGACTGGCCAGGCAGCTGGAATCATTCCGGGAAGATCCCTCGCTGACCCTGGTTGCGGCCTGCGTCCGGCATTTCCCCCGGGCCGGGATTCAGGGCGGCATGCTTGCGTACGAAGAGTGGCAGAACGGGATTCTCGACCATAACGACATCTGCCGCAACCTGTTTGTCGAATCGCCCTTTGTTCACCCCAGTGTCATGTTCCGCCGCAGCGCCATCATCGCCGCGGGCGGCTACCGGCAGAAACCCTGGGCCGAGGATTACGACCTCTGGCTGCGCCTCGTCGAGCGCGGAGCCCGCTTCGCGAAACGTCCGGAGACCCTGCTGTTCTGGCGCGACCGGCCGCAGCGTCTGACCCGAACCGCCGCCAACTGTACGTTGGCGGCATTCCGGAGCTGCAAAGCCCATTTTTTGCGGCGCGGTTACCTCAAGGAGTGTTCCGAAGTCACGCTCTGGGGGGCCGGACAGGAGGGGAAGGCCTGGAGGAAAGTCCTGCTGCGCGAAGGTGTCAGGGTCGAGCGCTGGATCGATGTCGATGCCCGCAAAATCGGCCAACGAATCCATGACGCCACGGTCTTCCCTCCTGACCGGTTAAAAGAGGCGTTCGGCCCGATGCTGATTACCGTCGGCGCCAGGGGCGCCCGCAAGCAGATCCGCCGCTGGGCAGAACAGGCAGGGCTGGACGAGGGCACGGATTTCGTCTGCGTCAGCTAAGGCGCGACACGAGCATGGGAGAGCGACGTGAGAGAAGACTACATTCCGTTTACCATCGGCAGCCGCTTGCGGATTCTGCCGCCGGAAAAATCGGCGCCGGACGATGGCCGCATCAATCTGATCATGGACCGCGGGGCCTTCGGCTCGGGAGAGCATGAAACGACCCGCAGCTGTCTGGAACTTCTCGGAAATCTGCCGCGACTAAGCGGCGCGAAGCTTCTCGATCTGGGCAGCGGGACCGGTATCCTGGCGATTGCCGCGCTGATGCTCGGTGCCGGACCAGCGTACTGCGTCGATCCCGAAGAAGATGCGGTACGCGCCTGTCAGCGGAACTGCCGACGCAACGGCGTCGAGCAGAAGGTTGTTCATCTCCGCGGCACTCTCGATCAGCTGGCCGAGCAGGAATTCGACCTGATCCTGGCCAATATTTACGGTGACATCCTGCTCGACGTGGCCGGTGACCTGGTGTCCAGAGCCAAATCCGGCGCCCATCTGCTGCTCTCCGGCATCCTCTGGGAATACAACTACGACGTCCGCATGCGCTACCAAAGGCTGGGCTGCACCCTGGTCAAAAACCGGATGCTGGAGGAATTCAGTACGGTCCTTCTGCAAAAAAACTGAGCGCCGGAAAGAGCCGCCGAAGGTTTCCCCGCGCCTGAAAAAAACGTTCCCTTTTTCCTGCCGCCTCACGGGCAACGGCCCGCTTTGACCGCGCCGCCGGGCAAACCCCAAAAAAAAAGAGGGGTGGATACGGATATCCACCCCTCTTTTGCGTTACCGGGTTGGTGCAGGTTGCTGCCGCCGACTAGGCGAGCGACTTCAGATACTCGCGATTCATGGTGGCGATAAACTTGACGTTGATCCCCTTCGGACAGGCTTCCTGGCACTCGTAATGGTTGGTGCAGTTGCCGAAGCCTTCGGACAGCATCGTGTCGCCCATGTTCTTGACCCGGGCCTTGGCTTCAGCCTTGCCCTGGGGCAGGACCGCCAGCTGAGCAATCTTGGCGGCGGTGAAGAGCATTGCCGAGCTGTTCGGACAGGAGGCGACACAGGCGCCGCAGCCGATACATTCGGCGGCGTCCATGGCATAATCGGCAGCCGGCTTGGGAATCAGGGTGGCATTGCCGTCGGGGATACCACCGGTGTGGCAGGAGGTGTACCCGCCGGACTGCATGATCACTTCGAGAGCCGTGCGATCAACAATCAGGTCTTTCTGAATCGGGAAGGCCCTGGCCCGCCACGGCTCGATGAAGATCTCGTCGCCGTCCTTGAACTGCCGCATGTGCAGCTGGCAGACCGTGGTCTTTGCCTGAGGGCCGTGCGGCTGGCCGTTGATCACCTGGGAGCACATGCCGCAGATTCCTTCGCGACAGTCATGATCGAAGGCGATCGGGTCCTTGCCGGACTTGATCAGGTCTTCGTTGACATCGTCGAGCATTTCCAGAAAAGACTGATCTTCGCTGACATTCTTGGCCGGATAGGTCTCCAGCTTCCCTTTATCCTGAGACCCCTTCTGGCGCCATACATGCAATGTAAGGTTCATTATTTATAACTCCTCACGGCAAGGTGGACATTTTCGAACTTCAAGGGCTCCTTGTGCAGCTCGGGCGCCTTGTCAAGACCCTTGTACTCCCAGGCTCCGACGTAGGTGAAGTTCTCATCATCACGCATCGCTTCGCCATCCTCGGTCTGGTGCTCAGTCCGGAAGTGACCGCCGCAGGATTCCTCACGATGCAGCGCATCGGTCGTCATCATCTCGGCAAACTCGAGGAAATCGGCCAGCCGGCCGGCATTTTCCAGCTGCTGGTTGATCTCGCCGGGCTCTCCGGTCACGTTGACGTTGTTCCAGAACTCGTCGCGGATCTCGGGGATCCGTTTGAGCGCTTCCTTGAGGCTGGCATCGCTGCGGGCCATGCCGACGTTCTCCCACATGACGCTGCCCAGTTCACGATGCAGCTCGCTGACGGTCTTCTTGCCTTTGATCGAAAGCAGCTTGTCGATCTGACCCTGAACCTCTTCAGCGGATTTTTTGAACTCCGGATGCTCGTCGGTGACCGTCCCCGGAGTGATCTGCGCCAGGTAGTTGGCGATGGTGTTGGGAATGACGAAATAGCCGTCGGCCAGACCCTGCATCAGAGCCGAAGCACCGAGGCGGTTGGCGCCGTGCACCGAGAAGTTGGCTTCACCGAGTACGAACAGACCCGGGACATTGCTCATGCAGTTGTAATCGACCCAGAGTCCGCCCATCGCGTAATGCGGTGCGGGATAGATCCGCATCGGCTGTTTGTAGGCATTCTCGTCGGTGATTTTCTCGTACATTTCGAACAGGTTGCCGTAGCGTTCCTTGATGGTGCTTTCACCGACACGCCCGATGGCGGTCGCATAGTCGAGGTAGACACCGCGCTTGCCGGGGCCGACACCGCGGTTGTCGTCGCACTGCTCCTTGGCGGCACGTGACGCGATATCACGCGGAGCCAGGTTGCCAAAGGAGGGGTACTTCCGCTCCAGATAGTAATCGCGATCCGCTTCCGGAATCTCGTTCGCCGGTTTATCGCAGTCTTTTGCGTTCTTGGGAACCCAGCACCGACCGTCGTTGCGCAGCGACTCGGACATCAGCGTCAGTTTCGACTGCTTGTCGCCATGCTGGGGGATACAGGTCGGGTGGATCTGGGTGTAGCAGGGGTTGGCCATGAAAGCGCCTTTCTTGGTCGCTTTCCAGGCCGCGGTCACGCTGCAGCCCATGGCGTTGGTCGACAGGTAGAAGACGTTGACAAAACCGCCGGTCGCCAGAATCACCGCGTCGCCCCAGTGGGACTCGATCTGACCGGTAATCAGGTTGCGGACGGTGATGCCCTTGGCAACACCGTCGACGACAACCAGGTCGAGCATCTCGGTCCGCGGATGCAGCTTGACCTGCTTGTTTTTGACCGCGCGGCTGAGGGCCGAATAAGCGCCGAGCAGCAGCTGCTGACCGGTCTGGCCGCGCGCGTAAAAGGTCCGGGACACCTGAGCGCCGCCGAAAGAGCGGTTGTCGAGATAACCGGCATAATCGCGGGCAAAGGGCACGCCCTGAGCCACGCACTGGTCGATGATGTTGTTCGACACCTGAGCCAGACGCCAGACGTCGGCTTCACGAGCGCGGAAGTCGCCGCCCTTGATGGTATCGTAGAACAGACGATAGATGCTGTCGCCGTCGTTGGGATAGTTTTTGGCCGCGTTGATACCGCCCTGAGCAGCGATCGAGTGCGCACGGCGGGCGCTGTCCTGATAGCAGAACGCTTCGACATTGTAGCCGAGCTCGCCCAGCGAAGCGGCGGCGGCGCCGCCGGCAAGACCGGTTCCGACAACCAGCACCTTGAATTTTCTTTTGTTGGAAGGGTTGACCAGCTTCATGTCGAAGCAGTGCTTGTCCCAGGTTTTCTCAATAGGTCCGGTGGGTGTTTTTCCGTCGAGAATCACAATAAACCCCCTATTTCACAAAGCGAACGAGGATAAGAAACGGAATAGCGATATAAGCCAGTCCGAAAACAACAGCAACAAGTTTGCCGACGGCAAGGACCTTGTCCTGGCTGTCACCATTATTCCAGCCGAGGGTCTGCACCCAACTGGAAAGACCGTGACTCAGGTGCAGCAGCAGCGCACCCATGGCGACGATGTACACCAGGGAGATGAAGACCTTCTGGAAACTCAGCACGACCATCGAATAGACGTCCGGCCGCATCGCTGCGTCCAGAGGCAGATTCTGAGCCGAGATTTCAGGATTGGTGACCTGAACGGTAAAATGCAGCAGGTGGTAGAGCAGAAACACCAGAAGGATCAGACCGGTATAGAGCATCGACTCTGCGGCAAAGGTCGTCTTCAGCGTCTTCTTGATCGCATAACTCTCGGGCGAAGCCTTGCGGTTTTCCATGGCCAGCTGAATGCCGAAGCCGATATGCACGGCAAACAGGCCCAGCATGACCAAACGGAAAATCCAGACCAGCGGTCCCAGACTATGCAGCTTTTGTGCATAGATGTTAAGTGCGTCGGAACCTGCGAACAGTGACAGGTTACCCATCAGATGGACAGTAATGAAACCGACCAGCAACACGCCGGACACTGCCATCAGAATCTTTCGTCCCACAGTGCTTTTAATCAAATGCATAATTCATATCCCTTGGAATGTGAACTGATTGCCTGCCAGGGGGACCATCCCGCTGACCCAATCGCTACGTGTCTGGCATGGATCGGCTCAGAACCCGCACGTAATCCTCCTGAAAATGAGCCTTGCTCTCTCCTGGCGCATTGCGCCGGCACTGCTGTTACCTCCTTGCGAAAAAAACCGAAATCCCTTAAACGACAATCCAGCCCGCGGACCGGGACAATTCCCGGCGGGCTTTGCCCCGGGCCAATCTAATCGTATACTGTATACTAAATCTCAGTGCAAAATTAAACAAAAAAAAGCAACCGGAACGATGTTTTCTCCGGCCCGATCGACCCGGCCGCAGCGGCCGGCAACAGAGCAAGGGACGGGAAAATCCTATTCCCCCAGCCGAGCAAAATCGTCAATAACCATCTGCTGTTCGCTGTCATTTTCAAGGTCGACCGCGCCGCGGCAGACGACATTTCCGCCGAACCGCACATCGCCCCTGACACTGAACCGGGAGCAGTTCAGGAGCGACGGAGCGCCCTCGGGAAAGCGGGCTTCGAAATCCTCGATCATTTTGAAATAACGCTCATCAAGTCGCACCAGTGGCGGACCCTGGAGACGTTGCGGATGGGGGACAACGCAATAGTCGTCAGTGAGCAGATAGGCATCGGAACGGACCGCCAGCAGATCGTCGGTGGTCTTGACGGGGGCAAACCGCGATCTCGGCACCCTGATCGCCGCGGCGTCCCTGATCACCGAGATCGCCGAGCCCATGGCGGTTTCAATCTGAATAACCGGGGTGGACCGCGGATCGCGCGGATCAACGGTTTTGCGGTTATAGATCGGCGGCAAGCCGAGAACGCCCTGTTGCTCTTCCAGCACAAGTTTCAGGCGCTGCAGATCGAGCCACAGACTGTTGGTATTGAAATAGCGATGCCGGGAAACATCCTGGAAATGCGCCGCATCTTCCGCCGGGCACTGGGCCGACTCGCGCAGCAGCAGTTGCCCGTCCAGAGAACGGGCCAGATGGCCGCCCTTGCGATCGGCTTCGGTCCGGTCGGCAACCTCCATCAGAAAGGGCAGCTGCAGCCCGGCAAGATAGCCCAGGATCGAGGTGTCCACCACGGCGCCGAGATTGTCGGCATTGGAAACGAAAGCGTAACGATAGCCCTCGTCCAGCAGCTTATCGAGCAGACCGCCGGTTACCAGGGCGGTATAGAGGTCGCCATGTCCCGGCGGATTCCACTCCAACTCCGGATGGTCCGGATGTTCGGCGGGGGCGTAATTGTCCTGCCGGATCTTGGGCACCTTGTGCTGCAGAAAATCGAGCGGGATGCTCCCCTGCAGCCCGGGATAAGCCTGCAAGGCCGCCAGCGAATCGTCGCGGGTGCTGAAACTGTTCATCAGCAGCAGCGGAATCCCCGCGGCCAGAGCCTGCCTGGCGATAATGTCGAGAAAACTCAGACCCTGCTTGACCCTCAGCAGCGATTTGGCCCGGTCCAGCCCCATCCCGGTACCCAGTCCGCCGTTGAGCTTGAGCAATACGGTCCGCGGCAGGGCATCCCGGCCTTTGCGCTCGAACTCTTCGGGCAGGGCCTCGGCATCGGGAAGGCCGGCCACCGGTCGGATGTCAGTTTCGGGGATCAGGCCGGTTGCACCGCTGACCAGCAGTGCATAGGAATGGGCAAAGCTTCGAATAACCACCTCGGGCAGACCTTCCGCCGCCATTTTTTCCGCAAACGGTGCGAACCGATGTGCTGACGTCATCTGTCGATACCCCCTGAAGATGCTGTGACCTGGTAAAAGAAAAGCCGCAGCGAGTGCTGCGGCTGGAGAACAGCGTGCGGATGTTACTTGAGCGCCTGAATTTTAACCAGACCCTGCCGCAGTATCTTCAGCTTTTCTTCCGCGGCCTGCAGTTTGCCGCGATCTTTCTCAAGCACCTGAGGCGGCGCATTGGCGACAAACTTTTCATTGGAGAGTTTTTTAGTGAAGAACTGAACGTCCTTGTCGAGCTTGGCGATTTCCTTTTGCAGCCGCGCCTGCTCCTCCTCCACGTCGATCAGGCCCGCCAGGGGGATCAGCACTTCCACGTCTCCGGCCACCTGGGTTGAGGCCTGCGCCGGATGCTCGATGGCGACCCCGCAGCGCAACTCCCCGACCCGGGCCAGGGAGCGGATACAGGCTTCGCCCTCGCGGATCACCGACTCGGAAGCGGCGGTTTGGCAGTCAAGCACCACGGCAATCTTGCGGCCCGGAGCCACATCCAGTTCTCCGCGCAGGTTGCGGATCGCCCGGATCACATCCATCAGCAGTTCCATCTTGGCGACCGCTGCCGAATCGACGGCGACATAGCCATCCCGGGGATAATCGGCCTGCATGATCGAAGCGGTCGGCCGCGCGCCGGGCAGGACCTGCCAGATCTCCTCGGTGACAAACGGAATCACCGGATGCAGCAGCCGCAGCAATCCCTCCAGGACCGTATAAAGGACGGTCTGGGCACGCAGCCGGGCAGCGGTGTTCTCGCCGTAAAGATCGTCCTTGATCAGTTCCACGTACCAGTCGCAGAACTCATGCCAGGTGAAGGAATAGAGCAAACCGGCCGCATCGTTGAACTTATAATCGGCCAACGCCTGGTTGGTGCCCCTGGCGGTCGCGGCGAACCGATCCAGAATCCACTGATCGGCAAGGCTCAACTCGAAGCGCTTGAGATCGGCGGTCGCCGGATCGAAATCCTCCAGATTCATCAGCGCGAAGCGGCTGGCGTTCCACAGCTTGTTGACGAAATTGCGATAACCGCCGATCCGTTCGGTGGAAAGCTTGATATCGCGCCCCATGGCGGCAAAAGCGGTCAGGGTATAGCGGAAGGCATCGGCGCCGTACTCTTCGACGACGGTCAGGGGGTCGATGACGTTCCCCTTGCTTTTGCTCATTTTCTGGCCCTGGGCATCCCGCACCAGGGCATGGATATAGACCTCCTTGAACGGAACCTCGCCCATGAACTTGAGGCCCATCATCATCATCCGCGCGACCCAGAAGAACAGGATATCGAAGCCGGTGACCAGACAGGAGGTCGGATAGAATTTCTTCAGTGCGGTGGTCTGCTCCGGCCAGCCCATGGTCGAGAACGGCCAGAGGGCCGACGAGAACCAGGTATCGAGGACGTCGGTCTCCTGCTGCAGTTTGTCGCTGCCGCAATGGCCGCAGACGCGGGCATCCTCGCGGCTGACGGTGATTTCCCCGCAGTCGTCGCAGAACCAGGCGGGGATCCGGTGCCCCCACCAGATCTGGCGGCTGACGCACCAGTCCTGAATATTGTTCATCCATTCAAAATAGGTCTTTTCCCACTGGGCGGGCAGGATTTTGGTGCGACCGTCCTTCACCGCGGCAATGGCCTGCTCGGCCAGGGGCTTGACCGCCACATACCACTGCTTGCTCAGGTAAGGTTCGATGATCGTCCTGCAGCGGTAGCATTCGCCCACCGCGTTGGCATAATCATCGATGCGCTCCAGCAGGCCCCGGTCCTGCAGATCGGCCACGATCTGTTGGCGCGCCGCATTCCGGTCCTGCCCCTGGTAACGGCCGCCGTTCTCGTTGATGACGCCCGACTCGTCAAGGATATTGACAAGCTCCAGACCATGCCGCTTGCCGATTTCAAAGTCGTTGAAATCATGGGCCGGCGTGATCTTCACCGCCCCGGAACCGAACTCCATGTCGACGTACTCGTCGGCGATGACGGGAATCTCGCGATCGACCAGCGGCAGCAGCACGCTCTTGCCGATCAGCTCCCGGTAGCGCTCATCCTCGGGATGAACCGCCACCGCACTGTCGCCGAGCATGGTTTCCGGACGGGTGGTGGCCACCACCAGATGGCGATCGGTGCCGACCACCGGATAACGCAGATGCCAGAGATGCCCCTTCTTGTCCTGATGCTCCACCTCAAGATCGGAGAGGGCGGTATGGCAGCGCGGGCACCAGTTGATAAGCCGATTGGCCCGATAAATCAGGCCGTCCTCGTGGAGGCGGACAAAAACCTCGCGCACGGCCCTGGACAGGCCCTCGTCCATGGTGAAACGTTCCCGTTCCCAATCGCAGGTCGCGCCGAGATGCTTGAGCTGATTGATGATCTGCCCGCCCGACTCTTCACGCCACTGCCAGACCCGCTCGACGAACTTGTCCCGGCCCAGCTCGTGGCGATCCCTGCCCTCAGCGGCCAGCTGTTTTTCAACCACGTTCTGGGTCGCAATGCCGGCATGGTCGGTACCCGGCATCCAGAGCACCTCATGGCCGGTCATCCGCTTCCAGCGACAAAGGATATCCTGCAGGGTGTTGTTCAGGGCATGCCCCATGTGCAACACGCCGGTCACGTTGGGCGGCGGGATCACGATGGAGTAAGGGGGCGCCGCCGCTGTTTCGTCGGCGCGAAAATCTCCGCGCGCTTCCCAGATGCGATACCATTTCTGCTCAACCTGGGCGGGATCGTAGCCCTTGGGTAACTGTTTATCCATGCTTGCGTTCCTTCATCTGCTCGCATCCCCGGATGCTGTCATCAGCTCGTCCGGCAATAAAAAGCGGGGAGACGGCCATGACCATCCCCCCGGATATAAACAACTGTCGGGGTCGTAAGACTCAGGATCAGGCAGAGCCTTCCTTGATCTTGCGGATTTCCTCACGAATCATGTTCTCCGCCAGATCGGGCACGACCTCCCAGGCGATCCGCTCGAGCATCTCACCGGCCAGCTTCTCGATCAAGGGACCGGCGACCCGCTCGACAACCGCCAGCAGCTGGTCGTCCGAAAGCATCCGCAGGTTTTCCTCGACCGTCGCGGCGGAAACAGCTGCGACCGCAGCCGGGGGCTGCTCCTCGGCAAGCGGCTGCTCCTCGGCAAGCGGCTGCTCCTCGGCAAGCGGCTGCTCCTCGGCAAACGGCTGCTCCTCGGCAAACGGCTGCTCCTCGGCAAACGGCTGCTCCTCGGCAAACGGCTGCTCCTCGACAAGCGGCTGCTCCTCGACAAGCGGCTGCTCCTCGACAAGCGGCTGCTCCTCGGCAAACGGCTGCTCCTCGACAAGCGGCTGCTCCTCGACAAGCGGCTGCTCCTCGGCAAGCGGCTGCTCCTCGGCAAAAAATGCCGGCTCCGGTTCCGCTGCTAAAGACTCCTCCGGCACGGCAAAGGCGGCAGGCGCCGCGGCGGCCGGTTCCTCGGCGAAGGCGGACTCATCAAAAAATGCCGACTCTTCTGCCGCGGGCGTACCAACCACGAAAGCATCCGCCAAGGTCGATCCGCTCTTGGCGATTTCGACCGGCGCCTCGAAAGAGATGCTTTCCATTGCCGGCAACGCTTCGGCCGCGGCCGCGCGCTCGGGCTGTGCCAAAGGTTCTTCGGCGATGATGGCATCCTCTTCCAGTTCAAAGATATCATCATCCGCCAGCTCAAGGATCTCACCGTTGCTCTCGGCGACCGGTTCCGTTTCAGCAAAAAACGGAGACTCCTCCTCCTGGTCGTCGGCAAAGCTGAACGGAGCGGCAAAAGGGGCGGCTTCTTCCGTCTGTTGCGCGGCCGAGAAGTCCTGCAGCTCCTCGTCCTCGAAAGAGACGGAACCCCAGATATCTTCCTCAACCTCTTCGGCAAAAGCTTCTTCCATGGCCGGAGCTTCTTCCATGGCCGGAGCTTCTTCCATGGCCGGAGCTTCTTCCATGGCCGGAGCTTCTTCCATGGCCGGAGCTTCTTCCATGGCCGGAGCTTCTTCCATGGCCGGAGTAACCGTCGG
>DASWJX010000134.1:0-2624 GCA_036396915.1 Geopsychrobacteraceae bacterium
GGCCGCAGTATTTATCGTTTCGGTTAGATTTTACTGCGATCTTTATTTCGAAGAATTGGCAATGGTCCAGCATCAGCGCTTGATGCGCAGTGAGGACTCAGGAAGCGGATTTTACTCATCAACCGCGAACCACAGCGCGTAGTCGCTGCACACACCACAATTCGGCGCCTTGCACATCACCCCGCCATTGCGCTCACAAACCTGTTTATACAGATATCGCTTCCAGCGCATGTTCTGATGATTGGCGACCGCCAGAGAGGGCAAATAACGGCGGATGGCGGCAGTCAGTTGCGGGCGCTCGAACAGCCCCATGGCGATCCAGAGGTGACCGGGAAGTGCGGCGCGGGCGGCTAGAATATGTGCCAGCCACACAGATCTGTGCAGATTGCGGTTATCGGCTTCGACGGCAACATGTGAGAGCAGAATCGCCAGGACCTCGCCGTTGCGTAAGGGCGGGAGTGTTTCGCTCGGCTCTGCAGATTTCACGAATAAGCTGTGATCAACACCCGGGAAATATGCCGCCAGAATAGCGACAAGGTCACCTTCGTCCAGGCCGAGAGCTGCAGCCGTTTCGTATGGCTCCTGGGCGACGACAGCGAACAGGCATGCGAACAGGTGACGGTCCTCATCCGTGACCCGATCGGGTTTCCGTGAACTGACAAGGGCTGCATAGACCGGATCCGCGGCCGTCACGCGCGCCTCGTGTTCGGCTTCCTGCGGCATGCTGGCCTGGACCGTACGGCGATTATTTCTGGCACTCTTGATCGCAGCGTGAAGCGCCAGCACAGCCAACTGCGCACAGTAGTCGCGCTCCGCAGGAATCCCTTTCAGGGCGGCATCAAGGCGTTTCGCGTCGATTGCCTGGACATCATCAAGCGTACAGCCAATCGACAGGTCCGCAGCCATGGCGCAGGCCGCCATGGAGAAGCCACAGCCAAAGACCTGGTAGCGGACATCGGTCAACCGGTTACGTTCAACCTTGAGAGTGAAGCGTACGGCCAGACGGCTGCCGGGTTCCTGTGTATCCAGGCCGATCTCTCCGGTGCCATCGGCATCCTGCAAAGTGCCGGCGCGGCGGGTGTCGGTGGCCCACCGGCGAATGGTGTCGCTGTATCCGATCATGATTTCCACACCCTGTCTCTTAATAAGGACCTGACTGTGGTCACGTGAAAAGTCGGGACGTGGTATGCGTCACTGAAGCGACATTCGCCACCTCAAAAAGGAAATAACAACCCCCCTCGTACAACACATCATTCTTCATTTGATTGCCCACCTGCTCCCAGTTGGGAAAACCACGCAGCACCAGGCCTTTGTGCCGCCGGTGTGCCAAAGCCTCGCAGTGACCGTTGCCGACGATCAGATCGTAGCAGTCAGCCAGCTGCTCAGCGTCCTCCAGATCGCCTATGAGCACCTTCTCGGCATTGATTTTCTCCAGCTGTGGTGAATCAACGCTGGAGATTGCTACGGCGACCTTGCCTCCGGCGTCATAGAGCGACTGACAGATGCCGACAAGCTGGTCCGGTTCGGCAGCAACCAGAAAGCGGCTCTGGCCGAGAGAAAAATGACTGTCGAGCATAGCGTCCTGCAAGCGTTGACGCCAACGTGCCACAGCCGCCGGTGGGCCGCTGAAGCCGGTTTCGGCGAGCAGCAGTTCGGCCAGCTTGTCAGCCGCTTCGAGCCCCTGGAGGTGCGTGAAGTGCTGATGGCGCATCTCGGGGTTCTTCTTCAGCAGCGCCGTGGCGGCGCCCTGCATCGAATCACCGACGCTGACAACCAGACCGGCATCAGCCAGTTTGCGAAGGTCTTCCAAGCTGATGCCGCCGCTGGAGAGAGCCGCCTGCTTGTCGCCCAGGTGGCCATCGAGGGAAGATGAAAGATCGGGGAGCGCCAACACGATAAAACCGAAGCCTTCGATGAATTCTTTGATTTTTTCGACCTCAATCGGCGTCAGACTGACGTGCGGCAACAGTACCAGCTTGTTATCGTCGACTCCTTTGGCCGGTTCGACCAGCTGTTCAATCAAAGCCTTGCAGGTCAGCGCCCAGCCGCTCTCTAATCCACCTTCGTAGTCCGGCGTATTGACATACACCAGAGGATAATCGATCTGCGCAGAGATTCCGCGGATGTCGTCACCCTTGGTTTCGGGCAGGCCGGTGGTGTGCAGGCCGATCAGACTCGGCGTCACCTTTGCGGTGATATTCCTGACCGACTCAACGATGCTGTAATCGCCGCCGTCAAGCACCGCGATGGCATCGGTGACCGCGCTGGTCTGGATGGCGATCGGCTCACAGAAATGCCGGGTGAAAAAGACCTTGGTGAAGCTGGCGCAACCCTGCCCCCCATGCATCAGCGGCATGCAGCCGTCGACGCCGAGAAAGGCCAGGGTGGCACCCATCGGCTGACTGAGCTTGAACGGATTGACTTGCAGCGGGTTATTTTTTTTACGAATTACTGCTCCCATGGCGCCCTCCGGGCGACGTTTTTAAAGACCGGGTTCTGCAGGGTGTTCTTGAGGTCTTCGGCCAGGTTGAGCAGGCCGTCATAGCCGCCGTAACTCTTCTTCTTCTCCTGGTTGACATCGGCGAAGGCGATGCCCTTCTTGATCGCCGTGTAAAGGCTGCGAC
>DASWJX010000135.1:0-5907 GCA_036396915.1 Geopsychrobacteraceae bacterium
CGTCAGCGACAGCACCACCATGGAGGCCGGCAAGACCATCGGCCTGATCCGGGTGCTGGTTTACGAATAATCGGGAGTGGGACGCAGAGTTGAAAAAGGGCCGCAAGGCCCTTTTTTAATGCGCCGCCAGCCGGTTGCGGCTGCTCTGCCCCTGCCGGTTCGGCAACGATCGAACTTTTGTGGAACGATTCTCTTCTGGTCGGTGCCGGTGGCATCGGTTATCATGGCGACAGCGACTCCCGGTCCGGCGGTTTCTGTTCGGCATGACCGGCGCGACGCTCAACGCTCTGCATGAACTGCCAAGGATAACTATTATGTCCGTCCGGATTCATCATATCGAAACCAGCGTGCCCCGGGGTCGCTACCGCCAGGCCGAGATCGGCGAACGGATGCTGGAGTGGACCGTTGACGAGCGTGACAAGCGTCTGGTCCGGATGCTGTACCGCAGTTCCGGGATCGAAACGCGCCACAGCGTCATCCCCGATTGGGGCGAGAGCTTCTTTATCCCCACCGGGAATGGCGGTTTCCGGCAACCGAGCACGGCGGAACGCAACGACATCTATAGCCGCGAAGGGAAACAGCTCGCAGTCGATCTCGGCCGCACACTGCTCGCCGCTGCTCCCGAGTTCGCCCCGGCCGATATTACCCATGTCGTCACTGCGTCCTGTACCGGATTTTTCAATCCGGGCATCGATTACTTTCTCTGCCGGGAACTGGGGCTGGCCGGCAATACCCAGCGCTTTCATCTCGGCTTCATGGGCTGTTACGCGGCCTTTCCGGCGCTGAGCATGGCCGCCCAGTTCTGCCGGGCCAACCCGGATGCGGTGGTGCTGGTCATGTGCCTGGAGCTGTGCAGTTTGCATCTGCAGATCAACGGCAGCGAAGACACGATCCTCGCCAATGCGCTGTTTGCCGACGGCGCCGGCGCGGTGCTGGTCAGCGCACGGCCGCCGCGGCCCGGCATCGATACCTACCGGATTGACGACTTCGAATCCGCCCTGCTTCCCGCGGGACACGAGGCGATGGCCTGGAGCATCGGCGACCTCGGTTTTGACATCTCCCTGTCGAGCTATGTCCCGAAAATTATCGGCGCCGGAATTGACGATCTGCTTCAGCCGCTGCTCGGCAGAAATGCGCTGACCAGGCGGGACATAGCTCGCTGGGCGGTGCATCCCGGCGGCAAGTCGATTATCGACAAGGTTGAGAAACGCCTGGAATTGACCGCTGAGCAGGTTTTGCCATCCCGCGAGGTTCTGAAAAACTGCGGCAACATGAGCAGTGCCACCATCTTTTTCGTCCTCAAGGAGACGCTGGCTCAACCGGCTCTGGCCGGTCAGGAGAAGGTCTGCGCCATGGCCTTCGGCCCCGGACTGACGGTGGAGATGGCCCTGCTGCAGGCCGACCGGGGCGTAGCCGGCAAGCATCCCTGATTGCCGCTGATGAGCCTGCAGGTCATCAGCGGCTCCTCTCCAACCCCCGACATTCCGTGATAGAATGAATTTTAAGGCGAAGGTCCCTATCATCAGCATCATCAGAACCGGCGGCCACGGGTTTGTCCTATGGGAAAAGAGAGCCAGAGCTACACATTGCCGATCTTGCCGTTAGCCAATACCGTGCTGTTTCCGGCCTTTGCCATGCCGCTCTCGATTCAGCAGCCGGCGGCGGTGAAGGCCGTTGATGCTGCCCTGGCCGGCGAAAACAAAATGATCGCCGCCTTTGCCCAGCAAGATCCGGCAACAGAGAATCCGCGGCCGGCGGATCTCTGTGCAACGGGAACCGCGGCAACCATCAAGCTCGTTGCCCGCTTCGGTGCGACAGTGCAGATCATTATTCATGGTCTGGAGCGCGTAACGATCGTCGATTTCATCCAGAGTCGTCCCTTTCTCAAGGCGCAGGTCCAACCCTGGCCCCTGGTCGTGATCGACACCATCGAAACGGAAGCTTTGCAGCGGGAAGTGCTGGAGCTGACCGGCAAGTATTTTGCGCTGGCCCATCCCGAGACGAAGCTTGCCTTTCCCTCCCTGGCCGGCCCCGGGGAAGATTTCATGCAGCTGGTCTATCCGGTCGGAAAGCTGCTGCAGCTTGATCTGGACAAGGAGCAGGCCCTGTTGACCGCCGCCAGCAACCAGCAGGCGATGACGCTGCTCAGGGAATATCTCAGTCATGAAATCCAGATTCTTGAAGTGCGCAAGAAGATCTCGGATCGGGCGCAGGACAAGCTGAGCAAAGAGCAACGGAACTATGTCCTGCGCGAACAGATCAGGACCATCCAGCAGGAACTGGGAGAAGATGCGCCGGATTCGGAAGTCGTGGAACTGCGGAAAAAACTTGAAGAAACCGTCCTGCCCGAAACGGTGCGCGCGGAGGTGGAAAGGGAGATGGCCCGGCTGGAAAAAATCCCTCCCGCGTCTCCCGAGTACCAGGTCACCCAGTCCCACCTGCAGCTGATCCTGGAGCTTCCCTGGAATAATGCGTCAACGGACAACCTCAGCTTGAAAAATGCCCGTCAGGTGCTGGATGAAGACCACTATAATCTCAAGGAAGTGAAGGAGCGGATCGTCGAGCAGCTTGCGGTCATGAAGCTCAACCCCGGGGCCAAGGCGCCGATCCTCTGCTTTGTCGGCCCGCCCGGTGTCGGCAAGACCTCTCTGGGGCAATCGATTGCCCGGGCGCTGGAGCGAAAATTCGAGCGTTTCAGCCTGGGGGGGATGCATGACGAGGCGGAGCTGCGCGGTCACCGGCGCACCTATATCGGAGCCATGCCCGGACGGATCATCCAGGCGTTGCGCCGGTCCGGAGTCATGAACCCCCTGCTGATGCTCGACGAAGTCGACAAGCTCGGCCAGGATTTTCGCGGCGACCCGGCTGCGGCGCTCATGGAGGTCCTCGATCCCGCCCAAAACGACTCTTTCCGCGACAATTACCTGGATCTTCCCTTCGACCTGTCAAAGGTGTTTTTCATCACCACGGCCAATAGCGTCGACACCATCCCCCGGCCGCTGCTGGACAGAATGGAGACGATTGTTCTGAGCGGCTACAGCGATGAAGAAAAAATAGTGATCGCCCAGCAGTATCTTTTGCCGCGGCAGCGCAGCGAGGCGGGACTGCTGGCCGATCAGTTCCGTGTGCCGGAAGAATCGCTGGTTGCCGTCATTCGCCGCTACACCCGCGAGGCCGGGGTCCGGGAACTTGAGCGCATGCTGGGACGGCTGGCGCGCAAGGTGGCGGTAAGGGTTGCGGAAGGCGAGGCCGACGCGGTCAGGATTGCGGTCGCCGATCTCTCCGAACTGCTCGGTCCGGAACGGTTTTTCGTCGAGAAGATCCGTCAGGAGCTCCCGCCCGGGGTCGCCACCGGTCTGGCCTGGACCGAAGCGGGCGGGGATGTATTGTATGTCGAAGCGATCGAACTGCCCGCGGGGGAAAAGTTCACCATGACCGGCCATGTCGGAGAGGTGATGAAGGAGTCGGCCATGGCGGCAAACGGCTGCGTGCTTTCCCACTGCCAGTCGCTCGGCATCAAGCAGAAACTGCCGGCTGTGCACATCCATGTGCCGGCCGGAGCCATCCCCAAGGACGGACCCTCCGCCGGTGTGACCATGGCCGCCGCCCTGGCCTCCCTCTATGTCGGCAAGGCCGTGCGCAGCGATACGGCAATGACCGGGGAAATCACCCTGAGCGGGCTGGTTCTGCCGGTCGGCGGGGTCAAGGAAAAGCTGCTTGCCGCCAGGCGGGCAGGAATCCGCCGGGTCATCCTTCCCCAGGAAAATAAGAAAGATCTTTCCGATTTGCCCGAGCACGTCAGGGCCGAAATGGAATTGATTTTTGCCACGCGGATCGAAGAGGTCCTGACGGCAGCGATACCGGCGATTTTCGACGGTTTGTGCCAGCCCGAAAAACCATAAGCGTCGCTTCCCGGTCGTTCATCAATGCCTGACCGGTGACCCTGCGCGGACCCGCGCTCCTGCGCCGGGCCTGCTGCGTGTAGCGTGAGTCTTTGCCGAGGGGGGAAAGCTGTTGACACTAGACATATTAAACAGTATATATATTGAAAAATACATTACTGGAAGGAGGAGAGCTATGCTGATGATTACCGATTCGGCACGTGAGCAGTTCAAGCAGATCATGCAGCAGAATCCGGATAAATGTCTGCGGGTGGTTTTTGAAGGCTTCGGCTGAGGCGGCCCCCGTTTGGGCTTGGCTCTGGATGAGCCGAACGAAGAGAGTAAAATCGTGACGATTAACGATGTCGCGCTGCTGATTGCCGAAAATGTGCTGCCCTATGCCAGGGGCAGCGTGATCGATTATCTCGATTCCGAACGCGGCAAGGGGTTCACCATCAGTGCCGTTTCCGGCAGCTGTTGATTGCTGTCGAGCGCGGCAAGGAAACGCGCCGGTATCGCCGGTAGGACTAAATAGGGCAGGCTGCTTCAGATGAGGCGGCCTGCCCTTTTTGCTGCGGTACCTGTCGCCTGAAAGATGCGGATCCTCGCCTTTTGTTCATGGAACCGTCTGGTTTTTTTTGCTCAGGGTGCGGAATGTTGGCGGGCCAGTTGCCAGAAGGCCTGCACCGCGGGGCGCTGCAGATTGCGCTTGCCGGTGCAGAGCCCGACCTGGTAAAAACCCAGCTGCGGCGCCCGCTCGACAATCATCACCGCGTCCCGGAACGGGCTGCGGTCAAGCACCAGCAGCGGCACGATGCCGATGCCGCAACCGAGGCGGACCATGGAGATGAGCGCTTCATTGCCGGACACCTCGGAGGTGATATTCGGGGTGATGCGCTGTTCTTTCAGCCACTGATCCAGGCGGCGGCGGGAGAGTCCGGCCTGCGGCAGAACCAGCGGGGCGTGCGAGAGGTCGAGTTGCCCGTCGACGGTCGGCAGAGGCTGCGCGCCGTGCTTCGGCGCGATGAAGACCAGGGGGGTGGTGGTGATCGGCAGAAACGCGATACGCGAGCGGTGCTTGTCGGGCAGGGCGGCGACGGCCAGGTCGATCTCCCCGCTCTGCAAGCGTTCCACCGCCTGTTCGGCGGCGCCGGTGCGCAGTTCCAGTTGCACCTCGGGAAACGCGGCGCGGAAGGCTTCCAGCAGGTGCGGCAGCAGGCTGTAGACCGCGGTGAGCGAAGCATAGATGGAGAGGGTGCCGGCAATCGTTTGTTCCTGCCTGAGCGTTGTGCGGAACCGCTGCCATTCCTGCACCGCCTGCCGGGCGTAGTTGCGGAACTGCTCGCCGGCCGGCGCCAGGCGAACCGAGCGGTTGTCGCGCAGCAACAGCGGCTGTCCGACCTGCTCTTCCAGGCGCTGGATGGTGCGGGTCAGCGCCGACGGACTGAGATGGCAGGCCTGGCTGGCCCGGCCGAAATGAAGCAGGTCGGCGACGGTAAGAAAAATTTCCAGTTCGCGGATGTCCATGGTTTCCCCGGCGGCAAGGCTCGAGATCGTCCCCCGTCCCCGGCGGTGAACGACCAGAAATGGGCAGGGCAAAGTCCCCGATTCCGGTTATGCACCTGGCTCAAGAGGAGAGAACTAATCGGAAAATCCTTCTCACCACCCGTTCGCTTCGCTCCCTAGAGAGCACAGAGCGCACAGAGAAAATCCGGGGTTCGATTATTGCCTCCCTCTGTGTTCTCTATGTGCTCTGTGGTGAGAGGTTTTTTGGTCAGCGACTTGAGTTAAGTGGCTATCCAAATCCCCGATTTTTGCTATGCTCTGTTTTTGATGGGCGCTTATCGCGAGCGGGACCGGCCCTCGACTTTTATTGTGTTTGGCACAATATTGTATGCAAAACAAATCAATTTACGCAATATCGAATATCGGTTATGGTGCGCAAAATCGGTTTCAGATCGTCATTCACATCTACCATAAAGAAAAGGAGAGCGCGACATGGGTCAGAACTATTTCAATTCATTGC
>DASWJX010000136.1:0-6401 GCA_036396915.1 Geopsychrobacteraceae bacterium
ACATTACAGAAACGGCGCACCGGTATCGAGCGGTCCCGGAATTGACTGAGTGCCGCCGCCACCATATGTTCCGCTGTCTCGCCGGTCGCATCGGACAACAGAAAAACCGCCTGTGCTGCGACCATAATATATTCCTCATGAAAATAGTTATAACATCTTAACAAAGAGCAATCTTCTTCGCAAGAGTATAAAAGAAAGTTTTAATCAAAAGCCGTGTCCCCGTTTTTCACTCATCGT
The DNA here is from genome assembly GCA_036396915.1 of Geopsychrobacteraceae bacterium. Classification (GTDB taxonomy): domain Bacteria; phylum Desulfobacterota; class Desulfuromonadia; order Desulfuromonadales; family Geopsychrobacteraceae; genus BM509. Next base: position 238 of record DASWJX010000136.1, read on the forward strand.
TGCGCAACCTGCCCCGTATCGGTCGGCTCCCTTGGGCACCCCGAAATCCCGACAACCTGGATTTCTCCTGTTGCATTCGGCCCGCCTCTCTGTTAATTAGTTTCTGTCCGGAAACGGCCCTTTTCCGCAATCCCGGCGTCAATCTGCAGCTTTGATTGTGCGGCGTAAAGTACTACGCCTCCGCTCAAATCTTTGCTTTCCTTGGCCTTGCGAAAAATTGCTCGTTTCCGAATCAGAAACGTGTTGCGTGTCATCCGGGTTTTTCGGATGGACACTAATTAATTTCCATGAATAGATGGCGTCGCCATCCTCTTTAAGTTTTTAAGTTATTGCGAAGGCATCATGAATAAAGAATGGATCGCCATAGACATCGGCTCTCCGGCGGCGGCCGTCGACCTGGTCTGCGCCGCCCTGACCGAACTCGGTTGCGGCGGTACCGTGATTGAGGATACGCACCTCGACACCTTTATCCCGCCGGATCCCGATCTCGACCCGGCTGCCGTTTATCAGCTCAAGGCCTATTTCGAAGAACCTGGCGAACCTGCCGAACTGCTCCGGCGGGTCGGGGAAGCTCTCGATGCATTGACATCCCTGAATCCCTCCTGGCACTTCAGCCTGGGGGCAGCGACAACGGTTCGCCAGGAGGACTGGGCCGAGAACTGGAAACAGAACTTTTCCACCCGGCGCATCGGCAAACGGCTGGTCATCAAGCCGACCTGGGAGGCTTTTTCGCCACGGTCGGATGACCGGGTGATAGAAATCGATCCCGGCATGGCCTTCGGCACGGGAACGCACGGCACGACGCTGCTCTGTCTGGAGACCATCGCCGAGCTGTTTGAGGGCGAGACCCCTCCGGCCAGTCTGCTGGACGTCGGGACCGGATCGGGCATTCTGGCGCTTGGCGCGGCGGCGCTTGGCTGTCAACGCATTCTGGCCTGCGATATTGACGACGAAGCCTGCCGGGTCGCACGGCAGAATATCGCCGCCAACAACTACAGCGGACAGATCGAAGTCACCTCGCAACCCCTGGAGCAGTTGAGCGGACAGTTCGATCTGGTGGTCGCCAATATCCTGGCCGAGGAGAATGTCCGCCTGGGCCGGGCGCTGCTCGACAGACTGGCGCCGGGCGGCCATCTGATTCTTTCCGGAATATTGAAAGAGAAGGAAGCGTTCGTCCGGCAGGGGTTTGCACAATATCCCCTGCGGGTCTTGCCGACCCGCTATCACGACGACTGGATCTGCCTCATCTATCAATCCGGGCCATCCTGAATGCGCCGTTTTTTTCTCCCGGCCGCAGCATTTCAAACCGGCGCCGCCATCGAACTCACGCCCGAGGCTCTGAAGCATATCCGCCAAGTTCTGCGCCTTGCGGTCGGGACGGAAATCGAGCTTCTCGACGGCTGCGGGACCATCGCCCGCTGCCGCCTGGAGACGCTGACCGCCAAACAGGGTCGGGCGCTGGTGCTCGGCATCCGCCAGGCGCCGCCGCCTGCGCTGCGGATCGAACTGGTCCAGGGGATCGCCAAAGGGGACAGACTGGACCTGATTCTGCAGAAAGGGACGGAGCTGGGCGCCAGCCGTTTCATCCTCGGTTCCATGGAACGCAGTGTCGGAAAGCTGAAAGGGGAGCGGCTGCCGGCCAGAATTGAACGCTGGCAGCGGATTGTTCAGGAGGCCGCCCGCCAGTGCGGCCAGCCCCGGCTGCCGGCCATCGAAACCGCAACGTCCCTGGCCGAGGCGCTCGCCATGTGCCGGGGAGAACTCAAGCTGATGCTCTGGGAAGAAGAGACTCAGCCCCTGCCGACCGTGCTGCCCGCCCTGGCCCCCGCGACGATCAGTCTGCTGGTCGGCCCGGAAGGGGGCCTGACGGCCGCGGAGGCGGATCTGGCCAGATCCGCCGGCTTTATCGGCGTGCGTCTCGGCCCGCGGATTCTCCGGACCGAAACCGCCGGGCTTGCGATAATCAGTATTTTACAATATCTTTATGGTGATTTGGCCTCCGGCGGAATGAACAGACAACCTTCCTTTGAGGGAAAGGGATTGCGATGAGATGTCCGAAATGCGGTTACAACAGTTTTGACCATCTGGAGAATTGTAAAAAGTGCGGCAAGGACCTCAGTGAACACAAATCCCGTTTCGGAATAAAAAATATCCTTCTTTCCGGTGTGGTCATGGCCGCGAGGGAAGCCGAGGCGCCAGAGGAATCGATCGATTTTGATGTCGCCCCGGAACCTGTTGCGATTACACCCGAAGCGCCGCCTGAGTCGTCCTTTTCCGAAACCGACGATCTTGGTTTCGATTTCATGGGGGACAGCGAAGACGAAGAGAGTCTCGCCTTTGACGAGCTGTTCGAGGAGACCTCTCTCGAAGACGATATCGATGAGACTCTGCCCGCCCCGGACCAGGCGACAGACCGCTTGCCGGATGCTCATACGGCATTCGATCCGGGCGAACCCGAAACTCTCGATTCCGACTTCAACCTCGCTTCTCCCGGCGGCAGCGACGCGTCGATCTTTGACCTGAACGAAACGGAGAGCCCCGCAGGCAGCAGTGCTGCGGATGCGGATCTGGAACTGGACAGCGAAATCGATTTTGCCGATTTTGACGAGGATGACATCCTGGGGACCACGGAGGACCCCGACCGCCCTTTTGACTGTGAGGAGGTTCCCGCGCGCGGGGAATCTCCGACCGCCGTTGACGACGATCTCCCTGCATCGGCCGCGCAGCTGCCGGACACTCCCCCGACCGCTCCGGAATTGAAACAACAGCCCCCGAGCGACGATCCGATGCTTGGCGACGATGATTTTGAGGCGGAGCTGTTTGCCGACGACGAAGCGCTGCCCCTGTCGCAGGAGGAACCCCGCGCAGAGCCGCCGGCAGCACCGCAAAACTCTTTCGCTGAGGAGCTTGCCGCGCGCGAGGATTTGCGGCCCGCCGATGCCGGCGAAATCCCTGCACCAGAGGGGGAGGTGGCAAGCGAGCCGCCGCCCGCTCGGCCGGTGCCGGCGGACGATCCGTTGCTTGACGACGATGATTTTCAGACGGATCTATTTGCCGACGACGGGGACCTGCTCCCGCTGCAGGGTACGCCCTACGCAGAGCCGCCGCTGGCATCCCTGGAAAGCTCTTTCGGCAAGAGCTCTGCAGGCGCGCCGTCGGCGGGAGAGTCCGACGATTTCTCGCTGGGGGCTCTTCCCGTCGCGCCATTGTCCGCCGCCCAGGAGATGGAAGAGTCGGAACGTCCCGACCAGGACGCTGACGCCTCCCACCAAACAGCGGACGCGACTGAAGAGCCCGGCAGCACGCCGCCACCGTTCGCCCGCCGGATCAGCGCCTTTCTCTGCGATATGCTGCTGCTCGGGCTGGTCGGTTTCTGTTTTGTTATCGTCGCCGAAACGGCCCTTTCCGAACATCCCGACGGCGTTTTCCCGTCGTTGCAAACCCTGATCGATCTTTCGATCCCCTATTTCCTGGTTGTCTTCTGCCTGACCTTCGGCTATTTCACCCTGTTCCATTTCCTGACCGGACAGACACCGGGCAAAATGGTCACCGACATCCAGGTCGAAACGACCTCCGGCGAAAGCCTTGCCCTCTCCGAGGCCTTTATGCGCAGTGTCGGCGGACTGATTCAGGTGCTGCCCGCCGGACTCGGTTCCCTGAGCGTGCTGCTCGACCGGGACGGCCGCGGCTGGAACGACCGCCTCGCCGGCACCCGGCTGGTCGATCTGAAAAGTCGGCCGGAGCCACCGCGGGACGCTGAAGGCCTGGCGGAAGCGGAAGAGGACTGACGCAAAGCGCCTGCGGATCAGGAAGATCCGCAGGCGCTTTTTTTTTCGGAAGCGCTCGCCGGTGCCGGCGACGCTGCGTTGTTGTCGGGTCATGGCGCGGCCTCAAGGTCCGGAAATCGCCACCGGCACCCCGCGGGCTTGCGTCACCAGTTCCAGCAGTTCCCGGTCCCCCGGCAGACCCTGCCAGTCGAGCGCTTGTGCCGCCCGGCGGATCTCCAGCAGGGGGTCTTTGATCCTGCCGAGAAAATCCTGGTGGATTTCCACCAGCAATCTTTTGCCGTCACTCCCCACTTTGACCGGCCGGTAGATCACCCGGACCGGCGTTCCGGGTTTGACCCGTTCGGCAAGGTCGATGATGTCCCGCGGATAGAGACGGACGCAGCCGTGCGATACCCGCCTGCCGATGCCCAACGGTCGGTTGGTGCCGTGGATGCCGTAGCCCGCGGCGGACAGTTCGATCCAGTGCGAACCGAGCGGGTTGTCCGGGCCGGGTCCGATGACCGTCGGCAGTTCGGCGGCTTCGCTGCGCATCGATGCCGGCCGGACCCAGGCCGGGCGTTCGATGATGCCGGTGACATGAAAATCCCCCTCGGGCGTGTCCCAGTCTGCGCGGCCCAGGCCGATCGGGTAGATGCGGACCCGCATTCGGTCGCCGTGCGGCCAGATCAGGTAAAGACGAAACTCGGCCAGATTGATGGTGATGCCCGCCTGTGCCTCGGCCGGCAGGAGCGTCGCGTACGGCAGCCGCAGCCGCGTCCGCGCCTCGGGGAGCCAGGGGTTGACGCCGGGGTTGGCGGCGAGCAGGTTGTTGTAGCCGAGCCCTTCCCAGTGGGCGACCTCGATCAGCGAATCCCCGCCGTCGATGATGCAGAAATCGTCGCGGCCGACCAGCGCCCCCTGCCAGCGGGCGGGCAGCAGCGATTCGTTCGCCGCTGCGGGGTACCAGCCGAAGGCGTTGCCGAGCAGCAGGCAGCAGCTGCAGATGAGGGTGAGGATCAGAATGCGCATGGCGCAAGTATAGCCGATCCGGAGGGGCTGGTGGAACCCATTTTGCGTCTTGCCGGGTCGCCGGCGACAGGCTACAATAACAGACTGTTTCAGCCACCGGACACCCAAGGAGAAGCATTCATGCATCATTTCGCCCTGACCATTATCGGTCGCGACCGGCCCGGAATCGTTTCCCAGGTCACCGAAATTCTCTACCGACTGGGCTGCAATATCGCCGATTCCAGCTGCTCGATCCTCGGCGGCCAGTTTTCCATGATTTTGATCATCTCCCATCCCGAATACCGGAACCGGGAGAGCTTCGGCGACGCCTTCGTCCCGCTGGAGGAGAGCAACTTGTCGGTTTTCCTGCGCACGTTGCTGCCGGACGGGGAAAAACGTCCCGAACTGGAAGGCGAGCTGTGCATGATTTCGGTCTACGGGGCCGACAAGCCGGGGATCGTCTACCGGGTGACCAACGAGCTCGGTCGCCGGCAGATCAATATCACCGATCTCAATACCAAGCTGATCGGCGGGGAAGCACGGCCGGTCTATGTGATGATGATCGAGGCGCTGCTGCCCGAAGGGGTGGAGGTCGAAGCGGTCGAAAGCTGGATGGAGTCGCTCAAGGCGGAGCTGGGGGTCGATATCTCGGTGCGCTCCATCACCGCGCTGGAGCTGTAATCGATGGCTGTCAGGGAGATCCTGCTTTACCCCGATCCGTTGCTTAAACAGGTTTGCCGTCCCATCGAAACCTTCGACCTAAGTGCCGGTCAGTTGTTGCAGGATCTGGTCGATACCATGGTCGCCGCCGGGCATTCCGTCGGGGTGGCCGCCCCGCAGATCGGCGAGCTGCGCCGGGCGGTGGTGGTCGATGTCTCCGCCAGCAAGCTGGGGAAGAAGCAGAAGAACCACGGCTTGCTCTGCATGGCCAATCCCGAGATTATCGAGCGCGAAGGGGAAACCGTCGTTCGCGAGGGCTGCATGTCGGTCCCCGATTATACCGGCAATGTCACCCGCTCGGAGCGGATCGTCGTGCAGTTCATCGACCGCGACGGGCAGCTCCAGGTGATCCGTTCCGAAGACTTCGAGGCCATCGCCATCCAGCATGAACTGGATCATCTCGACGGCAAGCTGTTTCTCGATCGGGTCTCCAGTCTGAAGACCGATCTGTTCCGGCGGAAAAAATAGGATTGATGGCGTCGCAAAAAGTCCGCCCTACGGCGTTACGGCGTTTTTTCAGGACCTCGACATACCTGATGTATGCCTTCGCCCCTGAAAAACCACCAGGCCTTGTAGGACGAAATTTTTGCTTAGCCATCGGCTGTTTTGCTTTCTTGCAAAGGCATCAACATTGATGCTTTTGCAAAAACGTGGAGGAGAGCATGAACC
>DASWJX010000137.1:0-10350 GCA_036396915.1 Geopsychrobacteraceae bacterium
CGCCGCCGCCTTCAGCGCCTCCCAGTTTCCAGCGCGACGATTTTCTTCTTGACGGGAGAGGGCGTCGCCTGGGGGTGTGTGAGAGATTCTTTCTTGACCCGGTTGTTACCCGGTGGTAGCGTTCGATCTTCCCGATGATCCCAGGGGGAGAAGCGGACCCTGCCATCCAGCCGAAGATTTTATTACCATGCAGCTAAGAACGAAATTCATCCTCCTCATCGGACTGGTGATCTGCTGCTCCTACGGCGTCACCTTCTATCGCACCTCCAGCTTCCAGGAGGAGTTGGTCGTGGAGCAGGCCACCCGCCAGGCCGAGATGCTCTTTAATCAGATTCGTTTGACACGGCAATGGGTCTCGGACCACAACGGTCTCTTTTTCATGAAGGGGCCGGGGGTCGAGAGCAACCCCTTCCTCGATGAGGGTCAGATCCTGGATGCGCGGGGGAACTGGCTGGTCAAGCGCAACCCCGCCATGGTCACTCGCGAACTCTCCATCTATGCCGCCAAGGCAGGGATGGGACAGTTCAACGTCACCAGCCTTAAGCTGGTGAACCCGGCGAATGCTCCAGATGAGTTCGAACGGCGCACCCTTCGGGATTTTGAAAACGGCGTCGGAGAGGTGGTGGAGATCGAAAAGATCGCGGGGAAATACCGCCTGCGCTACATGGCTCCCCTGAAAGTGGACGATCAATGTCTGCAATGCCATGCGAAGCAGGGATATAAGCTCGGCGATATTCGGGGAGGGATGAATGTCACCATCCCGATGGATCTGGCCTTTGCCGAGATCAGAACCAACAATCGGATGCTGCTGAACATCGCCCTGGCCACCATCATCATCGTTTCGCTGACGATATTCTTTCTCTTCGACATTCTGGTGGCCAAACGGCTGAAGATCCTGGCCCGGGAAATGGATCAATATCCGCAGCGGCGCAGCAGTGAAAACCTTTTGCCGTCTGAAGAGGACGATGAAATCGGTACGCTGGCAGGCCATTACCGCAAATTGTGTCAGCGCCTGGAGCGCTCTCAGGAAGAGTTGGACGCCAGCCGCGAGCAGGTCTTCCAGAGCGAGAAGCAGGCGGCCCTCGGCCGGCTCGTGGCGGGAATCTCCCATGAGATCAACAATCCCCTGGGGGGGATGCAGAACTGCATCCAGACCATGAAAAGAAGCCCGGACCAGCCGGACCTGCAGGTCCGTTACCTGAACCTGCTCTCTCAGGGGGTCGACCGGATCAAGGGGACGGTTCAGCAGCTGCTGAATATCGGCCGGAAGGAACCGCTCGAATTCCGCCGGGGCGATGTCGACGAGATGATTCGCGACTGTCTGGAACTGACCTGCATGGGAATGGGAAGGCTGGCCATCACCGTGGATCTGAGGCTCGACGTGAAGAAACCGGTCTTCGTCAGCATGGAGGCCCTGCGCCAGATGGTGATGAATCTGGCCGGCAACGCGGTTCAGGCCATGGGGGAAAAAGGGGGTACACTCAGGGCGACGAGCCGCCTTAAAGACGGTCAGCTGCTCATAGAGATTGCCGATACGGGACCGGGAATCGATCCAAGGCACATGGACAAGATCTTCGAACCCTTCTTCACCACCAAGGAGGTCGGCGAGGGAACCGGTCTCGGGCTCTCCGTCTCCCATTCGCTGGCAAAGCGCATGGACGGAGAACTGACGGTCCGCAACGGCGAACAGGGCGGCGCGATCTTCACCGTCACCGTTCCCCTGACGGCAGAACCTTCAATCGCAGGAGCGAGCAAACCATGATTCCGAGAATCCTTGTCGCCGAAGATGAAGAGATCATGCGCATCACCGTGCTCGACCACCTGCGCAGCCAGGGGTGGCTGGCCGATGAAGCAGCGACCGGAACCGAGGCCCTGAGGCTGGTGAAGCAGAACCGGTATGAGCTGCTCCTCTCCGACATCCGCATGCCGGGGATGGACGGCGAGACCCTGCTTGCCGAAGTGAAGAGGTTGTCACCGCGAACGGAGGTGGTCATGATGACCGCCCACGGCAGCACCGACAACGCGGTAAACTGCCTGAAGAAGGGAGCGGCGGATTACATTCTCAAGCCTTTCGACCTGGACGATCTGACCTTTCGCATCAACCGGTTGCTTGAAATGCAGACCATCAAGGCGCGCTGCGTGTCGCTGGAGTCCTGCTGCGGCCAGCGCCGGCCGATCATCGGCTCCAGCGCACCCATGCAGCAAATGCTCAGAGTCGTCAGCCAGGTTACGCTGTCGGATTCCTCGGTACTGATCCATGGAGAAAGCGGCACCGGCAAGGAACTGGTGGCGGCGGCCATCCATTTCGAAAGCCGGCGGGCCGACAAGCCCTACGTCCGGGTCAATTGCGCGGCGATACCCGCCGGACTGATGGAATCGGAGCTGTTCGGCCATGAAAAAGGCGCATTCACCGGAGCCGATAAATCAGCCATCGGGAAATTCGAACTGGCGGACCAGGGAACCATTCTGCTGGACGAGATCGGCGACATGCCCCTTGATCTGCAGGTGAAGCTGCTGCGGGTTCTGCAGGAGCGGGAGATCGAGAGGGTGGGGGGGAAGAACCCCATTCCCATAGATGTCAGGGTTATCTGCGCCTCGGCAAAGGATCTTGCCGATGAGGTGCGAAAAGGTACTTTCCGGCAGGACCTCTTTTACCGGTTGCAGGTGATTCCGGTGAAGGTCCCTCCTCTCAGGGAGCGCGAAGGGGACATCCTTGAACTGGCCGATTTCTTCCTGCGGGAGTTCGGCCGCGAGAGAGGGCTTTCCTTTCAGCTCTCCGCTGATGCACGCCGGGCGCTGGAACAGTATTCCTACCCCGGCAACGTTCGCGAACTTCGTAATATCATGGAGCGGGTTACCGTTCTCGCCCCCGCCCCGAAAATCCAGCACTGGGACCTGCCCGCGGAGATTCGTGGCGGCGGCTCTTGCGGCGAAAGCGAAGAAGACAATCTCGCGGCCGCCATAGCCGATGCCGGGAGGAAGTGCATTCAACGGGCGCTGCAAAAGACCGGCGGCAGCAAGACGGAATCCGCCGCCCTGCTTGGAATAAGCAGGAAAAATCTCTGGGAAAAGATGAAGCAGTACGGGCTGTAAAGTCCGGGGCAGGAGGGGGACGTCACCACGGCTTGATCCGGAAGACCTTTGGACCAGCCCAAGCATCCGCTAAACAATGAGAAACATCGCTTTCTCCCCCCCTTTTTCCCGCCTTGGACATCCCCTGTCGGAAAATAGCGCCGCACCCGCGGCAGCGTCATCTCCGGCCAGGCTCCGGAATGTTTCGATCCGTTTCCGATGACATTATCGACAGGCAGTGCTGCCGCGCCCCTTGGCAGCAGGGGACCGAGGATTTATAGTTGACATACGCGGTGTTGAATCAACAGCCGAAAGAGATCGGAGCCGATGCCTTTCTTAACTCACATAAACCGTGCCCGGGCCACCCTGACGGTCCTGCTGCTGACGGTTCTGCTTGCAGGCTGCGGCGGGGGCGGCGGGGATACGGCCGCCACCGGCACGCTGTCGGGCGTGCTGATCGTGCCCCCTAATCAGTCTCTGGAAGCGGAACCGAACGATAGCGTCGCCCAGGCCCAGCCGGTCTCCCAAAACACCAAGGTCTCGGGAAACGCCGCGGCCGGCGACCCCGGCTTCGTTCCTCCGGGGCTGCCTCCGGATCAGGCCGACCTCACGGTTCAGGACCTCTTTCTGCTGGAGGCGGACGGGCCGGTGCGCATCGTTCTCACCAGCGCCGCCGCCGCTCCCCTGCTCGATGATCTCGACCTGTTTCTGATGGATGCCACCGGCAACGTGCTCGACGTTTCCGAAGGGCGGGTGGCGACGGAAGTGCTGGAAACCGCCGACCCCGGACCGCTTCTGGTCGGGGTGCGGGCCTTTCGAGGCAGCAGCGCCTATCTGCTCTCCATCGATCCGCTCGGTGACCTGTTCGGCGCCGCCGTCATCCCGCCGGAGGCGGAGTTCGTTCCGGGCGAGGTTCTGGTGAAGATGAAGGCGTCCGCCACCGTCAGGGGCATGACGCCGCCGCGACTGGCAAGCCGCTTCCTGCTGCGCGAGCACGGGACCTACCCCGGCGGGCTGCGGCTGCTGAAGGTCGCCGGGGAGACCGAGGAAAAACCCGGCAAGTTCCGCCCGCGGGGCGCCGGACCGCAGGGGCTGAAAGCGGCCACCATCGAGCGGATCAGGCGGCTGCGCCTCGATCCCGCCGTGGCCTACGCCGAGCCCAATTACATCTACCGGCCCCAGTTGACCCCCGGCGACCAGTTCTTCCCCCTGCAATGGCACTATCAACTGATCAACCTGCCGCAGGCCTGGGACATCACCGTGGGCGACGACGCCGTCGTCGTGGCGGTGCTCGACACCGGAACCCTTGCCGGTCATCCCGATCTCGGCCTGCGGCTGACGCCCGGCTTCGACTTCATCAGCGATCCGGCGAGCGCCAACGACGGCGACGGCATCGACGCCGATCCGACCGACCCGGGCGACGATCCGGCCGGGGCCAGCAGCAGCTTCCACGGCACGCACGTCGCCGGCCTGGTCGGCGCCGCCACCGACAATCTCATCGGCGTGGCCGCCACCGGCTGGGCGGGGCGGGTCATGCCGCTGCGCGTCATCGGGGTCGCCGGCGCCAGTTCCGTCGACATCAGCCAGGCGATCCTGTACGCCGCCGGCCAGCCCAACAATTCCGGGGGTCTCCCCGCCCGCCCGGCCGACGTCATCAACATGAGCTTCGCCGGCCCCGCTGCCAGCCAGACCGTCGGCAACGCCATCCAGGAGGCCCGCGCCGCCGGCACGGTGGTAGTGGCCGCCGCCGGCAACGGCAACAGCTCCGCCCCCTTTTTCCCCGCCGCCCACGACGGGGTGATTTCGGTGTCGGCGGTCGACCTGAACGCGCAACGCGCGCCCTACTCCAACTTCGGCGCCACGGTCGACGTGGCCGCGCCGGGCGGAGACACGAGCCGTGACCTGAACGGCGACGGCCAGCCGGACGGCGTGCTCAGTACCCTGGGCAACGACGCCGGGGCCACCTTCTACCGCTTCCAGGCCGGCACCTCCATGGCCGCGCCTCACGTCGCCGGCGTCATCGCCCTGATGAAGGCCGTTTACCCCGCCCTTTCCCCTAACGATGTCGACCTGCTGCTCTCCGGCAGCCATCCCGGCACCCCGTTGCGGATCACCCGGGATCTGGCGCCGGCGGGACGGGACGACCTGTTCGGCCACGGGCTCATCGACGCCAACCTGGCCGTCCGAGCCGCCTCCGCTCTGGCCGGAGCGGACGGCAATTTCGCGATCGGCTCGCTGCTGCATGTCTCGCTCCCCTTCCTCGACCTGCAGGATTTTCTGAGCGCCGCCTCCTTCGAAGTCACCAACGGCGGCACGGCCGCGCTGACCGTCTCCTCGATCACCAGCGACGTGCCCTGGCTCAGCATCTCCCCGACCTCGGGGACGGCGCCCTTTACCGTCCAGGTCACGGCCGATCGCCGCGGGCTTGCGCCCGGCGACTACCGGGGCATCGTCACCGTTCATTCGGATGCCACCCTGAACAGTCCGACCGCCGCGGTCGAGATCGCCATGAGCGTGGGGGACCGCATTCTCGGCAACATCGGGCCGGCCTTCGCGCTGCTTCTCGATCAGACAACGCTGCAGACCGTCGCCCAGGCGCGGACCGACTTCGCACAGGGCTACGTCTTCCGCATCCCGGCCGTGCCGCCGGGCTCCTACCTGGTCTCCGCCGGCACCGACCGGGACGGCGACGGCCTGATCTGCGACATCGAAGACGCCTGCGGGACCTTTCCCGGCATGGTGACGGTGACCGCGGGAGCGGAAACGGAAGACATCGTCTTTGCCATCGGCGCCTCGATCGCCCCGCAAAGCCTCCGGGCTGCGCTCGCGCCGGAGTAGCGGTTGCGAAAAGGAATATATATTATCTGCTTCGCTCCACAATGCCTTAACGAAAACACAACTTGACTAAGGGCACACGCATTGCTCACTCACCAGCAAGTAGACGCCCTGAGGCGAGTCGTAAAGAACAGCTTGGGTTTATGAATTTATAGGTTTATCCTTGGCGGCTTTGCGGCTTTGCGTGAGTCAAGATTTTGATTTCGTCTCTTCTGTTGATCGCATGTCTCTGGGGTGAAATGATTGCCAATTGCGATTCATCAAAAGATCAGTGGATCACCAGTAAAAGGAATGCAAAAATGTTGAAACCGATCTGCTTTCTGATAGCGGCCCTGGCCCTGCTCGGTTCCTGCGCGGCCGCGCCGAAGCCGATCGCCTACCAGATCCTCGCGCAGGGGGTCCACACCGCCGCGGCCTTCAGCGAACCGCAATTCGAGGTGATCAGCTCGCAGCAGCGTTTACTTGCGCTCCACCGGCAGCTCTTCGCCGGCCGCCTGCCCCCTTCCGCGCCGCCGGCCGTCGACTTTTCCCGCGCGCTGGTGCTCTTTGTCGCCACGGCGCAGAAGCCGAGTTCCGGTCACCGGATCGAGCTCTTTCCTCCCGAGCGGCAGGGGGATACCCTGATCCTGCGGCTGGCCTTTCATCACCCGCCGCCCGAAAACGCGGCGGCGACGGTATTGACGCAACCGTACGCCCTGCTCAGGGTCGAGCGGACCGCCGGCCTGCGGGCGGTCCGCTTCGTCGACGCCGACGGCGCTCTGCTGCGGCGCGTCGAACTGTCATCCCGCTGACATCCTCTTCAGTTTTTTACGACGCCATCGCAATTGACTCGGCGCAGCTCCGGAGCCATAGTGATGCGGTTCGACCGACGTTCCCGTAGCGCGGCAAGGTTCGCAAGCAAAGGGCAACCCTTCGATGAATTTCACGATTTCACCACAGATCCGCAAGGTCCACTTCCCGCCCATCTCCGAAGTCAAGGGCTGGCTGGCGGGACGCACCTTTTCTGCCGAAAAATCGCTGGTCGATCTCTGTCAGGCGATTCCGGACTACCCCCCCGCTCCGGAACTGCTGGAGCACCTGAAGGAAAAGCTGGACGATCCGTCGGTCTGCATCTACAGCCCGGACGAAGGGCTGCCCGAAGTGCGCGAAGCGATTTGCGACTGGTACGTCAGGCGCTACGCCGCCGGGCCGGAGCGTAACGAGATCTGCCTGACCATCGGCGCCAGTCAGGCCTTCTGGCTGGCGATGACGGTGCTCTGCCGCGCGGGGGATGAGGTCATCCTGCAACTGCCCGCCTACTTCGATCACCCGATGGGCCTGCAGGCGATGGGGATCAAACCGGTTTACGCCCCCTGCGACATGAGCAACGGCGGGCTGCCCGAGACGCAGCGGATCGCCGCGCTGATCACGCCGAGAACCCGCGCCATCCTGCTGGTCACGCCGAGCAACCCGACCGGCGCGGTGATTCCGGCGCAACAGCTGCGAGAACTGTTCCTGCTGGCCCGCAGCCGCCGCATCGCCCTGGTGCTGGACGAAACCTACAACGCCTTCGGCGCCGCGCAACCCCACGGTCTGTTTGCGGAGGAAGACTGGAGCGACACGCTGGTGCAGCTCGCCTCGTTCGGCAAAACCTTTGCCCTGACCGGCTTTCGCGCCGGTGCCCTGATCGCGGCGCAGCCGTTCATCCATCAGGCCCTCAAAGCCCAGGACGCCATGGTCGTCTGTCAGCCGCGCATCACCCAGCACGCCGTCGCCTACGGCTGCCGCCATCTCGACGCCTGGGTGGCCGACAACGCCCGGATGATGCGGCGCCGTCACGACCTGTTCCGGCGCGCCTTTCGCTGCGACGAAAACCCCTTCACCTGGGACGCCGGCGGTTCCTTTTTCGCCTGGGTCCGTCACCCCTGGCCGGAACTGAACGGCCGGCAAGCGGCCAAACGGCTGGTTGACGAGGCGAATCTGATCTGCCTGCCCGGCGAAGTCTTCGGCCCGGGCCTGGAGAGCCATCTGCGGCTGGCGTTCGGCAATCTTCGCGAAGATGAGATCAGTGATGCGGTTCAGAGATTCACGCAGTTCAGCGAGAAACGCCCGCCATCAACATGACCCTGCCGAAGCGGATGGAGGGTTTTCAGGAACCTTCCGCCGCGGGTCCCCAGGTGGACGCGCGGCATGGCCTCCCCTTCGCCCGTAGCGATGTTCCGGCGGGATTGCCCGTGCCTGCCGATTTCTCCCGCGCAAAAGACAATTTGACAGAACGCCAGGCCGTGACTCATAGTTGTTTGAGCGGCGACAACATCTATCAGGGCATATTCAGCAGAAATTATGCAGCTCCCCATCCTCGACATACTCCCCGAACTCAAAACCGTCCTCGCCGAGAATCAGGCGGTGATCCTGCAGGCTCCCCCCGGAGCGGGTAAAACCACCCGGGTCCCCCTGGCGCTGCTCGATGCCGACTGGCTGCGGGGCCAAACCATCCTGATGCTGGAACCGCGGCGGCTGGCGGCCGGCAATGCGGCGCGCTACATGGCCGAGCTGCTGCGGGAGAAGGTCGGCCGGACGGTGGGCTATACGATCCGTTACCAGCGGCAGGTGTCGAAGCAGACCCGTATCGAGGTGGTGACCGAGGGGATCCTGACCCGGCGGCTGCAGTCCGACCCGGAACTGCAGGGCATCGGCCTGGTCATCTTCGATGAGTTCCACGAGCGCAACCTGAACAGCGATCTGGCACTGGCGCTCTGTCGCGATGCCCAGCAGGGTCTGCGCGAGGACCTGAAAATTCTCATCATGTCCGCCACCCTTGACGGCGCGCCGCTGGCGAAACTGCTGCGGGCGCCGCTGCTGACCAGCGAGGGGCGCAGCTACCCGGTTACCGTGCAGTACGCCAAACTGGAGCAGGGCTCTCTGGTCGAAGCGACGACCGCCGCGATCCGCCGCGCCCTGCGGGAAACCGCCGGCGACATTCTGGCCTTTCTGCCGGGCGCCGGCGAAATCCACCGCTGCCGGGAAGCGCTCAAGGAGATAGGCGCGGTCGATATCCGGCCGCTCTACGGCAGCCTCCCCTACCCGGAGCAGGAAAAGGCGATCAGGCCCGGCGGCCGCCGCAAGGTGGTGCTGGCCACCAACATCGCCGAAACCAGTCTGACCATTGAAGGCGTCCGCGTGGTGATCGACGGCGGTTATGCCCGGCAGCCGCGCTTCGATCCGGCCAGCGGCCTGACCCGTCTGGACAAGGTGCGCATTTCCCGAGCCAGCGCCGTGCAGCGGGCCGGGCGGGCCGGACGGCTCGGACCGGGAAGCTGCTATCGCCTCTGGAGCGAGGGAACCCAGGGCAGTCTGCTCCCCTTCACCCCGCCGGAAATCCGCAATGCCGATCTGGCCCCGCTGGCGCTGGAGCTGGCCAACTGGGGCATCGCCGATCCACTGCAACTGACCTGGCTCGATCCGCCCCCCGAGGGGGGCCTGGCCGCGGCCAAACAGCTGTTGCAGCTGCTCGGCGCGCTTGACGATGCGCTGCAGCTGACGCCCCTCGGCAAACGCCTGGCACAACTGCCGGTCCACCCGCGGCTGGGGCGGATGCTGCTTTTGGCTGAACAGCTGGAGTGCCTGCCGCTGGCCTGCGATCTGCTGGCGCTGCTGTCCGAGCCGGACCTCCGGAGCCAGCGCGGCGAAGCGCGGCAGCGCAGCGAAAACGATCTTCTGGACCGGCTGGAGCTGCTGTGGAAACAGCGCCGGCAGGGCGAGCCCGGCGCGTTTCAGACCATCGAGCGGACGGCGGGCTACTGGAAAAAGCACTTCAACCTTAAGTCCGCGGAGCCGTGCCCCGAGTGCGGCGCGGCGCTGATCGGCACGCTGCTGGCCTGCGCCTTTCCCGACCGGATCGGCCGCCGGCGCGAGGAGGGAAGCGATCGCTACCTGTTTGCCTCGGGGCGGGGCGGCCGGCTTTCGGCGCGCTCGGCGCTGCGCAACGAGGAGTTCCTGGTGGCGACGGAGCTCACCGGTCGCCGCGGGGAGGAAGGACAAATCCTTCAGGCCGGCCGCCTGGAGCTGGCCGAGATCGTCGCCCTCTATCCGAACCGCCCCTGGCAGAAGCAGATTTTCTGGGACGACCGGGACGGCCGGGTGCGCGGGCGAAGCGTACAGCTGCTCGGCAAACTGATCCTCGCCGAAAAACCGTGCGCCGTTTCAGCAGCAGAGACCACCGGCGTCATGCTTGAGGTTCTGCGCACGGAGGGGCTGGGCCTGCTCAACTGGAGCCGCGAGGTCGAAACGCTGCGGGCGCGGGTCGCCACCCTCGCCGCGCTGCAGCAAACCGACAGCTGGCCGCAACTCGCGGATGACCAACTGCTGGAAACCCTCGACCAATGGCTGGCTCCGTATCTGGGCCGCTGCAAAAACCGCAACGACCTGAAACGGCTCGATCTGCTCGCCGCGCTGCACTCCCTG
>DASWJX010000138.1:0-4077 GCA_036396915.1 Geopsychrobacteraceae bacterium
AGGCGACGATCACCCCGGGTTCCCCCTGGCGCACACCTTCGGCAAGGAAGGATGTGGCGAGGATAGTCTTGCCCGATCCGGAGGGTCCCGCAACCAGCAGGGAATAACCGGACGGCAAGCCGCCGCCCAGCATTTCGTCCAGCCGCGGCACGCCCATGGTCAGCCGCGTTTTGCTGCGCAACGCCCCGGAGTTCAGCGGCTCGTCTCCGGTATCGCCCCTGACCATCACCGCCGGAAAGGCGTCGATGCCGTCGCCGCTGATGCGAAAGGTATGCATCCCCGGGAGGGTCGCCTGCCCGCGCATTTTCACAACCTGCAGCTTGCGCACCATGGAATTGCGCTGAACGCTCTGCTCCAGCGACAGCAGGCCGTCGGCCACCGTCAGGATCGGATGCGAGCCGCGCTCCGACAGAAATTCCCCGATCAGGAAGGAGGTGGCTTGCCAGCCGCTCAGTTGTGTCCCGAGCTGCTGGATGAACAGTTGCATGCTGAACGTCCCCTCTGTTTGCTGCTGCGCCTCCTGGATGACCGAACGGAACGAATCGACGAAGACCAGCGCCGGAGAGGAGGCCTCGACCTCTTGCGTGATGCGCGCCAGCACCTGGTCTAAACCGCCCGACGCGAGGTCGTCGCTCAGATTGACGAAGCGAACCGCGTCATTGAGCTTGTCGAGGTCAAAGAAGGAGAACTGCTGCTGATAACGCAGCATCTTCAACGGCGGTTCGCCCAGCACGTTGAAGAAGAGCGCCGGCTTCTCCCGCGTCGCCAGGGCGAACATGATCTGGTGCGCCAGCGTCGTCTTGCCGGAGCCGGGAGGCCCCGTAATCAGGTTGAAGGAAAATTCCGGCAGGCCGCCGCCCAGGATCGCATTGAGACCAGGCACACCGGTGTCGAGCCGATGGATAGTCACTTTGGAGCTCATGATTCGGTCTCCTGTTCAGATGGCGGTAAAGGGGAGGCCCAGACGGGACTCACTAGCCGCTCGATCAAGGATTCTCCGATCAACGTTGTCAGCAGTTCGATGAAGGTCACCATCAGGGTACAGCCAGCCTCGGCAGCGGTAGCCGTATCTCGACTCGCCAACTGCGCCTTGAGACTCACCAGCAGCGCGGCACTGTCTCCATGCTCCTCGCCGAAGGCCAAACATGGGAAAGCTTTGCTCGTCAGGGACAGTGCGCGTCTAAAGATAACGTCGACACCCTGCGCGCCGATCACCGGGGTAAGCAGGGCGGCCACCTGGCGCCAGGTGCTGGCGGTGGCTTCGGCAATAGCGCTCGCATCAGCGGCACTCCCGGCGCGATGAGCCAGAGTTATTCGCATCGCTTCCCGCCACAGTTCTCGATTTGTTGTTGTCGCTGTCATATCTGCACATTTTACCAACCCTTGCGGAATTAACAACAGGGCAGCAGGTACTTAAACTTCCCTGTGCGTACAGGGCTTGCTCGCCCCCGACTTTTCAACCAGATGGTCTGCTGGTCAACTTGTGTTCGGTTAAAGCCTGAATCTATTCATAGAAAGGGACGACAATGAAAAAAAATTGGTGTTTGCCTTGATAGTTATTCTTGTGTTTTTGGTTGGCAGGTATTCCGGGGACAGTATATCTAACTCAAGCTCGTTTTTTGGGCCCAGGTTTTTGCGGTCGGAAAGTCCGATCAAACTGTTGTTCGAGCTGGTCCAGAAAGGACTCTGACCCCAAAGGTCGTCCAGTTCGTTCGTGCCGATGAAACAGGTCAACGTCTTCGTCGGACGTTAAGGATAAAAAGCTTCGCCAGTCACCGACCATCTCCAGGAGCGGGGCAACCCTGACCAGTCCATCATCCTTGCTCTCCAGATGTGCCCTGGCACTGCTCCAACGATAATCCTGAGGGTTTGCCACCAGCTTCGCCGCTACCGGATTCATTTCGATATAGCGGGCGGCGGCCAAGGCGTGGCTTTCACCCATCGGAAAGGAAGAGAAACGTTCCTGCCACAGGTGCCCCCGCCACTTTTCGCGGAAGTTGATGCGGCGGGTGTAGCGGCGGTGCGCCTCGCCGACAGCGCGTGCCAATCCGTTTTCTGTTTGAGGAACGGCGATCAGGTGGACATGGTTGGGCATCAGGCACCATGACCAGATGTCAACCTCGTACTTGCGGCACCATTCGGCCAGCAGGTCGATATAAGTGAGATAATCTTCGTCGCAAAAAAACGTTTGCTGGCGACGGTTTCCGCGTTGGGTGATGTGGTGAGGGTAACCGGGGGCGACGACCCTTGCGATTCTAGCCATGAGCGACCTTAGCAGAGACTGAAAAGATGGTAAAGATAAATATACTGTCCCCTGAACCGGTACTGAACTCCCGGTATTTTTCTCGGACTACCGGCCTTTTTCACCCTGACCTTGCGGTTCAGCTCATATGTTGTGTCAGGTGGCTGCAAGGCAGCTATCGATGGCCGAACAAAGCTCCTTGATCTCCACCGGTTTTATCAGGACCTTATCCATTCCGGCCGCCAGGCACTCCTCCTTGACCTCATTACGGGCATGGGCGGTCAGTCCGATGATGCAGATTTGTTTCCCCTCTTCGGCCTCGCGGATTAGCCGAGTGGCTTCCAGGCCGTTCATTTCCGGCATCTGTACATCCATCAGGATCAGATCGAAATTCCCTTCTTTCCATTTCCGGACAGCCGCCCGGCCATTCCCGGCGGTTTCCGACCGCCAGCCGCGCCGGGTCAAGACAAGCTGGATCAGCTTACAGATCGACAGGTCGTCATCGGCCAGAAGAATGCGGGCGCCGGGAAACCCGGCCTCCGCCTTGTCCCGGTCCTGGGCCGAAGCCGTCCCTTTCGCCGCCGTCTTGAGCGGCAAAGTGAAGAAAAAGATGCTTCCGCCCCCGGGACGGTCTCTTACTCCAATCCGCCCTCCCCCCATCAGTTCGACCAGCCCCCTGGATATGGCCAGCCCCAGCCCGACGCCGCCATGCCTGCGCGTGAAGGAGCCATCGGCCTGGCTGAAGCGCTGGAATATCATCTCCCTTTTTTCTTCCGGGACGCCGATGCCGGTGTCGCTCACCGAAAACTCCAGGTGGTCGCCGCAGGGACGCACCGCAACACGCACTTCACCATTCTGGGTGAATTTGATGGCGTTGTCGATCAGATTGAGAAGAACCTGTCCCAGCCTTCCCTGGTCGCCTGCGAACGCTACAGGGGTCGCCGGGGAAATCTCCGTTTCCAGTTGCAGATTCTTCTTTCGGGCCTTGGCGCCCATCTCCTGAACGGTGTTCTGCACGCAGGCCTGGAGGTCGAACGGTTTCTCTTCGATTTGCACCCCCTGCGCCTCGATGCTGGAGAAGTCGAGAATATCATCGAGGAGGGCGCGCAGGCGCTGCGCCGACTGATCGGCCATCTCCAGGATTTTCCGACGTTCGGGATCCTTGTCGAGTTGCAGGAGTTCGAGGGCCGCCAGAAAGACCGTCATGGGGGTGCGTATCTCATGGCTCATGTTGGCCATGAATTCGCTCTTGGCGCGATTGCTCTCCTCTGCGATGGCCTTGGCCGCCCATAACGCCTCATGCTCCTTGTGGTCGGTGACATCCTCCATCGCCAGCAGGATCAATTGCAGATGATCGATGCGCCGGGCATTGAGCAGCAGGGTGCGCCGGCCGATCATTTCAAAGGCGTGCTCGATCTCGAAGTTCCCGAGGAACGTTTCTTTCGGCAGCACTTCCTCCAGCAGCTTGCGCAGAAGGGGAATATCCCACTGGCCGTTTCCCAGCTCGTACACCTTCCGGCCGACCGTTTCGTCCGGTTCCACCTTGAAGTGATGATAGAAGGCGTCATTGGCCGACTGCACGCGCAGATCCTCTTCAAGGACGAGCAACGGCTCCCACAGGGTGTCGAGGATCTCCTCGGCGAGATATTTGGGACCGGTATTGCCTGTATTCGGACGTTTAATAGAGTCGTCTTTCATCGTACCTCCGGTTACTGCGCCGGCAGAAAAGGATTATTGATTCACTACTA
Source organism: Geopsychrobacteraceae bacterium (assembly GCA_036396915.1). Taxonomy (GTDB): domain Bacteria; phylum Desulfobacterota; class Desulfuromonadia; order Desulfuromonadales; family Geopsychrobacteraceae; genus BM509. Next base: position 3,991 of record DASWJX010000138.1, read on the forward strand.
TACTATATTATCAGAGATTCGGAAGGTCTCGGCCGGCAACAGAGAGCCGGCCCCAAGAATTTGCACAGCAAGCATGCGAGCTTTATG
>DASWJX010000139.1:0-22803 GCA_036396915.1 Geopsychrobacteraceae bacterium
ACGATCGGGAACAGGTGCTGGTCGAGGTCAAGAACGTGACCCTCTGCAGCGCCGACCGGGTCGCCGCCTTCCCCGATGCCGTCACCGTCCGCGGCCAGAAACATCTGCTCGAACTGACCGCCGCGACCCGGCAGGGCTACCGGGCGGTGATCTTCTTCCTGGTGCAGCGCAGCGAGGCAACGACCTTCTCGCCCGCCGACGACATCGATCCGGAGTACGGCCGCCTGCTGCGGCGGGCGGTCGCGCAGGGCGTGGAAGCCCTGGCCTACAAAACCTCGGTCAGCCCGCAAGAGAACCGGCTGGGGGAACGGATCCCGGTGGTCCTGTGAGAGCGCCATAAGCGCCGGCACGCGAAGCGGCAGAGCAACGTTCGCCGGCCGGTGAAAAATCCCGACATGAAAAATCCCGATGTTTTGCACCTTCGAAAACCGGTGATAAAATTGATCCGGATAGCGCAACGCACAGCGGCGAAAGCTCATCAACCTTTTCGCGACAAGAGGGACGATCATGAACTATGCACTCGCATTGCTGTTGACGATCCTGATGGCGACCGGAGCCATGGCCGATGGCAAACCCGTCACCTACCAGGTGGATGGCGAAGCCTATGAAGGGTACTTTATCAGCCCTGCCCCCGGCGCTCCGCTGGTCCTGCTGGTCCATGACTGGGACGGTCTGACCGATTATGAAATCAAGCGGGCCGGGATGCTCGCCGAGCTGGGCTACGCGGTCTTTGCCGTCGACCTGTTCGGCGCCGGGATCAGACCCGCCGAGCTGAAGGACAGGCGTCAGCACACCGGCGAACTGTACCAGGACCGGCACAAGATGCGGCGTTTGCTGCAGGGCGGCCTGGATGCGGCGAAAGCCCGGCATGCCGACACCAAAAATGCCGTCATGGCGGGGTACTGCTTCGGCGGCGCGGCGGTCCTTGAGTTCGCCAGGGCGGGGGCCGACCTGAAAGGCTTTGTCACCTTCCACGGCGGCCTGAGCACCCCCGAAGGACAGGACTATGCGCAGACCAGGGGCAAACTGCTGATTATGCACGGCAGCGCCGACACCAGTATCACCATGCAGCAGTTTGCGGAACTGGCCGGCGAACTGGAACGGCACGGCGTACCCCACGAGATGATCACCTACGGCGGCGCGCCGCATGCCTTTACCGTCTTCGATTCCGATCGCTACCGCAAGGACGCCGACCGAAAATCCTGGGCGCGCTTCAGTGATTTTCTCGCCGCAACCCTGAAGTGAGCGTGCGGCGCGCGGGGAAGCAACCTCAAGGGCCGGGACGGACGCTGGAAAACCTCCGGCAAGCAAGCCCGGTCCTTGCTCATTCCCCCTTGCAAAGAACCGCAAACAATGTAGAATTCAAAAAGTGTTTTTCGGCCGCTTTCGATGATGGATAACTGTGACATTCAACCCCTTGCCGGAAGTTAAAAGGAGGCGTATGGGCCTTTTCAGCAGCAGTCCGAAAATCAAGGTGGTGTATAAAAACGGCTCCAGAGACAAAATCGTTCCCGGCCTGCTCAGCGCACTGATCGACGCCAGGGAGATCGTCCAGTTTCAGCGCTCCGACGGCTGGATCACGGTCGGACTCGACCCGATTCGCGGCATGGGCGGTACTCCGTACCGGGGAGACGAACGGCGGAACGACGGAACGACGGCTCACCTTTTCTAGCCTGCGGCATAAATCCTGCTGCCTCCGGTAATCCGTGCCGCCGGGCGGACCGGAGCACCGGGGAAAGCAACCGCTCTTTTTTGTCGGCGCTCCAGCGGACCCCGCATCGGCAGCGCGACCAGGTTCGTTATCTCTTCGTACCGAGTATCTGTAGACAATCATGATGGCGTCGCAAAAACGCACCAACTGCTGCGTTGCTGCACTTGTTCTCGCTGCTTCGACGTAGGTAAGTATGCCTCATTGCTCGACAATCGCACGCCTTGCATTTGGCGCTTTTTGCTTAGCCGTCTTCCATTTTGTTTTCTTGCGAAAGTATCAATCATGAACAGCTTTGCAACCGACCTCTTCGCTGCGACCACCGGCGACCGCCTGAATCTCGCCGTGGCCACCCCGTTGCCTCGGGATGTGCAGGTCTCCTTCGAATTTTTCCCGCCCAAAACGGAAAAAGCGGAAACCGCCCTGTGGGCTGCGGTCAAGCGGCTTGAACCGCTGCAACCCGCCTATGTTTCGGTCACCTACGGCGCCGGCGGAACCACCCGGGAGCGCACGCATGCCACGGTCTCGCGCCTGAAAAGAGAGACCACCCTGGAACCGGCGGCCCACCTGACCTGTATCGATGCACAACGGCAAGAGATCGACGAAATCGCCCGACAATACTGGCGGGAAGGGATTCGGCACATCGTCGCCCTGCGCGGCGACCCCGCCGAAGGACAGCAGCAATACCGGCCCTGCAGCGGGGGCTATGCCTACGCCGCCGATCTGGTTTCCGGCCTGAAGCGGGTCGCCGATTTTGAGATCAGCGTCGCCGCCTACCCGGAAGGGCATCCGGAAGCCACCGGTCCCGCCGCGGACACCGACAACCTGAAACGGAAGATCGACAACGGCGCGACCCGTGCCATCACCCAGTTCTTTTTCGATACCGAGCTGTTCCTGCGCTTTCTTGACCGCACGCGGGCCGCCGGCATCGATGTCCCGATCGTCCCCGGCATCCTGCCGGTCACCAACTTTGCCCGGGTCAAGGACTTTGCCGCCATGTGCGGCGCGTCGGTTCCGCCCTGGATGGGCGACCTGTTCGAAGGGCTGGACGACGACCCGGACACCCGCGAACTGGTGGCAGCGACGGTTGCCGCCGAGCAGTGCCGCGTGCTTTACGAGAACGGCGTCAAGGACTTCCATTTCTACACCCTCAACCGGGCCGATCTGACCTATGCGATCTGCCATATCCTCGGCGTTCGCGCCGGCAAGGGGTGACCACGCCGCACAAAGGTTCAACGACCTTCACATCCACGGACCGGGTTCACCAGGTCTACCGGGCCGGCATGCTGATCTGGAACCGGCCGTTATGAGCGGAGCGGGTTATCGACGCTCTCGAACAGAGTCAGCTCCCAGCAATCGGTCCGGGTCTCGTGGCGCAGGATATAGCGATCCCCTGGCGGGCTGCGGAGCTTGAAGTAACGGTGGTCCGGAGCCAGCCAGCGGTCGAGCACCTCGGCCACCTCGACACATTTTTCGCCGATGAAAAACCGCCGTGGCGTCTCCTCGCCCCGGTAACCGGAGTAGCATTCGACCCGAATCCGGAATAATGGCTCTTGCATGATATCCCCTGCGGCGTTTGGTCAGGCGTCGCCGGACAGCGTATAGCGCGGCTGGCTGATCGATTCGCCGCGACAGACCGGGCAGCGCCCCGGACGCTTCAAGCGGTCGCGCTTGACGAAAACGAAACCGCAGCACCGGCATGCGGCGGGCAGGACGGTCAGAACCTCGCCGTGGCGCTGCAAACTGCGGCGGATGTGGCGGAGATGGCTGTCAACATCGTGCACCGAAGCGCCGACCGCCTCGGAGATCTCCAGCGCCGTCAGCGTCCGCTGACGCAGCAGGACGACGATCGCCTGCCGCAGCGTATCGAATCGTTCGGGCGGAACCACCGGCAGTTTCGGTTTCATCGCGGACACTCCTGAGAGCAGTGTATCATCTGTCGCCCGCAGCCGGCATTACCGCTGTCAAATCGCAGCGCTCACGATAAACTCCGACCCGAACATCGAACCCCGAACATCGAACCCCGAACATCGAACCCCGAACATCGAACCCCGAACCCCGAACATCGAACATCGAACATCGAACGGGCCGAAAACCTGAAGAGCATGCTTTTCGGCGGAATGGGCTGTTCCTTGCGACCCTGAGCGGTCACGGCAGGGTCTGGATCCAGAGTCTGCCGTTCAGCCGCATGGCCGACCGGATCATCGCCCATGCGCCACGGGCCGGCGGCTCGGACAAGGGGGAAGGCTCGGTGCTCGGCGGCATCGGCCGGATGCTGGATGGAAGGTGAACCTGTTGGAAATTGAAGCTTGACAGACCTCCGATTTTGTATTTAATGGTACCCTGTCAGGACCCACTCACTCACACTTCAAGGAGGTCAACATGGACAAAAAAGGCTTGATCGCGGTCGCGGCAATAGCGGCCACATTGCTGGCGGTACCGGCTTTTTCCGGCCAGGCGCAGAACAATACCGGCTGCGGGCTCGGCACCCTGCTCTGGGAAGGCAAGGCGGACGACTCGGTCATCTCCCAGTCGCTGCAGGCGACAACCAACGGCACCTTCGGCAACCAGACGTTCGGCATCACCTCAGGAACCCTGGGCTGCGAGCAGCCCGCCAACATCATCAAGAACGACAGGTCCCTGGCCTTTACCGCCGACAACATGGACCTGCTGGCCCGCGACATCGCTTCCGGTCAGGGCGAAACCCTCTATACCCTGGCCGAGCTGATGAACTTCCCGACCGCCGACCGTCCGGGCCTCTATGCGACCCTGCAGGCCAACTTCGATCAGATCTTCGTCACCGGTGAGGAGACCGCTGGTGTGGTCCTCGACCGGATAGCGGTTTTCACCCTCTAATGACGTTCGGCAACCCGCCGGCCACCGGCTGGCTCCACCCCGGAAAGCTCAAGAGAGCGGGCGCTCTCTTGAGCTTTCTGTTTCTGCTGGCAATCTCCGGCCTGCACCTCACAACCCCCTGCGTCAGCCATGCCCGGGACAGCGGGCTGGATACATTCAGGCGAAACGCTGCGGTGCAAGGGCTGGCAGACAGCCGTTACTGGCAGATCCTGCTGCACTACAAGCCGAATCTGTTCGGTAAACCAGTCAGCCTGATCGATGATCCGGCTTTCTTCCTGGCCGAACAGGGGCAAAGCGACCCCGCCGCGGAATTTGATGCCACCCTGGCCGGACTCTGGCAGCCGCAGGACGACCGGCAGCCGCAGCGCCATGTCCGCTGTCGCTTTCCGGCCCGCAGCCAATGGCTGATCGACAGTCTGGAAATCGACCCGGATGCGCTGCCGCCGGTCAGTTGCGAAGAGCTGGACAAGACCCTCGATCATGTCAAGCCCCGCTCGGCGGTACTGATTTTTCCGGGCAATCACAACAACAGCCCGGCCTCCATGTTCGGCCACACCCTGCTCAGCATCGAAGGCCCATATCGCAGCCGCCTGCTCTCCTATGCGGTCAACTATGCCGCCCACACCGACGAGACCAACGGCTTCGTCTACGCCGTCAAGGGAATCTTCGGCCTCTATCCCGGCTACTATTCGCTGCTCCCCTACTATGCCAAGGTCCGCGAGTACAACGACCTGGAGCGGCGCGACATCTGGGAGTACCAGCTCAATCTGACGTCGGAGGAGGTCCGCCGCATGACCCTGCACATCTGGGAATTGCGCGAAATCGCCTCCGAGTATTTCTTTTTCGACGAGAACTGTTCCTACAACCTGCTGTTCCTGCTCGAAGCCGGACGCCCCCGTCTTAACCTGACCGATCCCTGTCGCCCCTGGGTAATCCCCATCGACACGGTCCGGATCATCGAGCAGGCCAAGCTGGTTGAACAGGTGAGCTACCGGCCGTCGAAGGCGACCCGGATCGAGGCGCTGGCCGGGCAGATGGACCGCAGGGAAACGGATACGGCCCTCGCCCTGATCGACAACCGCATCACTGCGGAGCAGGTGCTGCAGAGCGACCTGCCCCGGCAAGGGAAGATCCGCATCCTCGATGTCGCTGCCGAGACCCTTGAGTTCCGCTACTATCGCCAGGAGATCGAACGCAACGCATTCCGCAAAGCGTCCCTCGCCCTGCTCAGGAACCGCAGCCAATTAGGACTGGCGGAGCAGGTCGAGGTCGAGATCGCCGCGGCTGGCCGCCCGGACCTGGGGCACGGCTCCAACCGGTTCGCCCTCGGCGTCGGACGCCGGGCCGGAAACTGGTATCAGGAGCTTCGGCTGCGCCCCGCCTACCACAACCTGATTGATGCCGACCATGGCTATCTGCCCGGCTCTCAGATCGATTTCGCCAACCTGGTCCTGCGCTACAGCCCGCAACGCAACAAACTCCACCTGCAGCGCTTTGACCTGATCAATATCGTCTCGCTCACCCCGCGTCATGCCTTTTACAAACCGGTGTCGTGGAAAGTGACCACCGGCTTCGATCGACTGCTGTTCGGCGACCGGAGCGAGCACCTGATCTACCGCCTGAATCCCGGCGGGGGCGTTACCTGGGGGGATCAGCGGCTCATGGCTTACGGCCTGATGGAGACCGACCTGTTGCTTGGCGGTCGTTTCGATGACAGCTTCGCCCTCGGCCTCGGGGGCTCGGTCGGGCTGTTGACCAACCCGCTTCCGGACTGGAAGATTCACCTGTCCGGGCGCCAGCTCTGGTATGCAGAGCATGATCTTGAGCGCGCCATGGAGCTTTCGGTCAAGCAGAGCTGGCAGTTGACCGCCAACACCAGCCTGATACTCGAACTCGCCCGGCTTAGGTCGAACGCTCAATCCCTCACTGATACCACCCTGCTCTTCAATCTTTACTGGTAAATGTGTGCCGGCGAAGGGGGAGTGACAATGCAGTGCTTCAGCGCCTTGGCCGGCGGCTTTGCGTTCTGCCGGCGGCGGTATTTTCGGCCACCCAGACGGCATGACGGTAGCCCCCCTTGCCCGGACGTTCGCAGCGCACCGTGAAGCCGGCGGCGGCGAGCCGCGCTTCGAAACCGGCGTCGGGATTTTCGCCCCAGACCGCGAAGACTCCGCCGGGCTTGAGCGCGGCGCGGCTGCGCTCGATGGCGCGGCTGCCGTAGATCGGATCGTGGAGGCGATCGGTCTGCGGGTGGGGACCGCGATAAAGATCGAGAATGATGGCGTCGAAGCTCTGCTTTGGCGACTGCCCGATCAGTTCGGCGACATCGGCGATCTCGACGCTGACCCGGGGATCGCTGGCGGCGCCGGCGGTCAGTTCGGCGAGCGGGCCACGGCACCAGGCGACGATTTGCGGATGGAGCTCGGCGACGACGACCGTGGCGCTTGCGGGCAGGACGTCGAGCACCGCGCGCAGGGTGATCGCCATCCCCAGACCGCCGACCAGAACCCGCGGGGCGGGATGGTTTTTCAGGCTGCGGCAGCCCAGTTGGCCGAGCGCGATTTCCGAGCGCTGGGCCTTGCTGTTCATCAGCACCTGGGGACCGAGGGTGATCAGGTAGTCCCCCTTGCCGCGCTGGCGCAGCTCCAGAGTTCCTTCCTCTTCGGTGGTGAAACTGTCGAGTATTTTCCAGGGCAGGGCCATGGCGATGTCCTTTGATTACGTGGTTGATCAAACAACAAAAGAGCAGAACCTCCGCATGGGGTTCTGCTCTTTTGTTCAACAGGTCTTCAGCAGCGCTTCGGCTTAACTGCGCCGCCTCTTGGGGCGGGGTCGCCGCTGCTTTTCCTTGACCTCCTCGACCGCCGGCTCCCCGGTCTCCTGCTTGGCCCGGGCTTCGCTGACACTGATGCAGCGATTGACCAGGCGGGTTCCGTCGAGGGTGTTGATCGCGTCTTTGGTCTGCGCATCGCTGGCCATGCTGACAAACGCCCGGCCGTTGAAATGGCCGGTTTTCGCATCGGTCAGCATGTGCACCGAGCGGACCGTACCGCACACCGAGAACAATTTCCGGAGATCCTCTTCTTCGACATCGAAGGAGATATCGGTGACGTAGATATCCTTGCCCTTGGTTTTATGCTTTGCTGCTTTACTTTTCATCGGATCGTCCCTGAGTTTGCGAGCCTTCGTCATCGACCCGGATGCGACTGGAGCGCCTTCTCCGTCAGGCCTGGCGGATTACGCCCCGGTTGTATCAAACCGGCTCCCCTGGCCCGTGCGGCGCGAGTCGTTCTCCGTTACGGGTTCAGCGCAAGCCGTGCTCATAAAAAAACTGTGAATATTCCATGTCGGCACCCAGAATGTGGCGCTTAAGCCAGTCGCTCAAAAACCTCAGGACTTCGACACTCAAGGTCCGGTTGCCGCGTTCAAGGTCCGTCTTGAAGTCCTGAGCTTTCCGAATGAAGTCCGCATGTTCTGCAACGTGGCTCTGCTGATCCGGATAGTCGAACCGGACAAAATACCTCTCCTCAAGGGAAAAATGGGTCGTGGCATAGTCGAGCAGATTCTCTACGATTTTCCCCACGACATCTCTTCCCTTGCCGATTTTCATCGCATCGTACAGCTCATTGAGCAGATCGACCAGTGTTTTGTGCTGCTGGTCGATCTCGGCTACCTTAACGCTGAAACTGTCATTCCAATCGATCAGGACCACCCTTATCCCTCCTTGTCTGTTGAGGTAAAACAGAAAGACGCATCAAACGGCCATCACCGGCCGAGTCCAGGGCCAGCGCGGTTTATACTACACGAGACAACATTATTTCAACAGTCCAGAAGTGGCCGCGGATCCGAAAGCGACGTGCCGACCCGGACTACAGCTGCGCGAGCACTTTTTTCAGCTTCAGGCGGATCTCCTCGGCGATCACCTGCAGCCTGCGGTTTTCGACCGCCTGCATCGACACCAGCGGGTCGACGGCCGCGACTTCGACGCTGCCGTCCTCCAGTTCCTCGACGATGACATTACACGGCAGCAGGGTGCCGATCTTCGGTTCCGCCAGCAGCGCCTTGTAGGCAAAGGGCGGGTTGCAGGCCCCCAGGATCCGGTAGTTGCGAAAGGTGACGTCCAGTTTCTGCTTGAGCGTGGCCTTGACGTCGATCTCGGTCAGAATGCCAAACCCTTCCTTCTGCAGCTCCTGCGTCACCCGCTCGACGGCCTGATCGAAACCCATATCCAGTTTTTGACTGATGTAGTACGCCATGCGAAATCTCCTTTTTTTGACGGCGTTTCCCTGCAGGAATCGACCCTGCTGCGCGGAAGAGGGCCACCCGTAGTTACAGGTGGCCCTCTCGCAGTTCACATCAACAGATTCGGCAACTGACGGCCCGGCGGCCCGCCGGGCTCAATGCAGATGGGAGAGAATCTCGCGCACTTCAAGCTCCAGCGGTTGCGACGGAATGACCACGACATCCCGGTCGGCGATCCTGGTGCGATAATGCTCGGCGTCCTGATGCTTGACGTAAACATCGCGCAACTGATCGGAAACCTTGACCGCTTCCTGGCTGGTCATGCCGTGCTCCTCCATCAGGGTCTTGAAACTCTTGATCTCCCCCCCTTCGATCCAGGCGATGCCGAACTTCTTGGGCGGCTTGCCGATGAAGACATAGGCGCCGTCATCGGCCGGCACGACCTCCATCGGATCGCGGACATCGCGCGCCAACTGTTCCAGATTGGACTGGATTGCCGCCAGTTGTCCGGCGGCCGTGCTGTCCCCCGCCAGATCGGGGTACTGCGGTTGCTGCCCGAACATCTTGCCAAAGAATCCCATGATCGACCTCCTTTTTCGGGTTACGGGTTATCTTTTTTAGCCTACCCGAAAATTCGGAGTTTGCAAGACGCTGTTCTATAAGAGATTTTTATTCAGCGGCCGCGCCGCGATACTTGAGCTGCACACCTTTGAGGAAATTGCGCAGCATCTGATCGTTACAGTCGCGGTAGTGCTTATGCCCCGGTCTGCGGAAAAACGCGCTCAGCTCGTGCTTGCTGGCCCGCACCCCGGCCAGGGCCAGCAGCTCCAGAATCTCTTCGGCTTTCAGGTCCAGGGCGATTTTCAGTTTGCGAAAGATGATGTTGTTGTTGAGCCGTCGCTCCGGCTGCGGCGGCGGACCTTCCTTGGCGCCGCGCCGGTCGACAATCAGGCCATTGAGAAAAATCGCCAGCTCCGTATCGCTGCAGTCCACAAGCGCGGGATCCCCCTCTTTTTTCAGCCAGGCGCTGATCTGCTCGCGGCTGACCTGCTGACCGGCCAAAGCGAACAGGGCGATCATTTGCGAATCGCTGAAATCGAAAACAAAGCGGATCCGGCGTAAGACATCGTTGTTGTCCAAAATAAACTCCAATCCAGACTGCGGTTGCGGCGCAGGGTCGAGGGCCGGTCCCAAACACATGCGCTATTAATATTTACAGAAAAAGCTCCGGCAGCCGGCGGAAACAACGAATACCCCCGCCGGGTAGTGCCCAGTATCCCATGGAATGTCGCAAGATTGCGCAGGATTTTGGCGGGGGCAACCGCGTCAAAGGACCAGCAAGATGCGCTAGTTTATGGGTTACAGGGTACATGGAGCAACCCCTATTTGCGGATCGCCCTGGTCGCCGGCTGAGCCGTGTCCCTTGCGGATCAGCTATCGGTCTCCCGCCCGAACTGCCGGAACTCGCCCAGATTGCTGAATTCTCCCCACTCCAAACTCTGATTGGGGGCATTGACGAAATGGAAAATGTTTTCCAGGATGTCGTAGTGCTTGCGCTCCTCGATGGCGATGCGGATCAGCAGCTTGCGGGTTTCCTGATTTTTCTCTTCACTGGCCGCCCGCTCATAGAACGCGAAGCTCTCCGCTTCCAGTTGCATGGCATGGTCATAAGCAGCGGCGCAGTCCGCGATCCCCTTCAGCGCGATCGTCCCCCTTGGCAACGCCTCGAAAACATTCCTGGCGGTGTCGAGCGCGGTGCTCTCCGCCATGGCCGGAACGCCGGCGCCGGTCTTCAGTTGCCGGAAAACGTCATAATGCTTCTGCTCATCCTCGGCCAGTTCGCTGAATATGGTTTTCAGCCCCGGCAGAGCCGACTGGATCGCCAGGTTCCGGTAATAGGCCCTGCCGTCCTCTTCCATCTTCATGGCAAATTCGCATACGTCCATTTCGACCTCCTGCAAACGAACGGGCTTTCATGTTTGATCTCTTCGCAAAAACTCAAGAGGATGGCTAGGCAAAAATTGTAATGGCTGGAGCCGGGCTGTCAAGCCGGCAGCCCGCCCCCCTTTGAGAGCTGTTTCCGAGCTCCTGTTCCATCTGCAAAGGGATGCTGATCTGCTAAGCTTTAGGTGTTGGGACCGCATCATATCAGCGTGCGCGGGGCAACAGGGAGCAGGAACAGCCCCTTGCGCAGCCCGGTGCCGCACGACCCTCACTCAGCCGATGAATGACACACGGTTGGCTTACTGATCATGAAGGGAGATTTTCATGGACGACTGCCGCCTTGACCCTGAACTGTTACGCTGGCGCTGTGATCCTGCTCAGTTCGACTTCACAACCACCCGGGAGTTGCCCGCTCTGGAAGGGACGATCGGTCAGGACCGGGCCCTGGCCGCCATCGATTTCGGCCTTGGGATCAGGGACAGCGGCTTCAATCTTTTCATCCTCGGCCAACCCGGCACCGGCCGTTCCTCCACCATCAAAAAAATCCTGGAAACCCGTGCCGCCGGCGAAGCGGTCCCCGATGACTGGTGCTATCTCCACGATCTCGAAGATGGCGCGCATCCCGTCACGATCCGCCTGCCGGCGGGACAAGGCCGGGAGTTCAAAAAAGATGTCGACCGTCTGATCGAGCGCCTTGCGCAGGAGATCCCTAAAATTTTCGACAGCAAGGAGTTTGAAGAGCAGAAGAACAAGATCGCCGGCGAGCACAAGGAAAAACATGACGCGCTCATGGCGAAGCTCGATCAGGCGGCGAAGCAAAAGGGCTTCGCCCTGCAGCGGGCGGGGAGCGGCCTGGTGATGATGCCGGTTCGCGACGGCGAGCCCCTTTCCCAGCAGGAGTACGAAAAGCTCGACGACGACGCAAAAGCGGACATCGACCAGCGCGGCACCGAACTTCAGGAACACCTAAATGACGTGATGCGCCAGGTGCGCGACCTCGAAGAGGAGCTGCGGGAGCGGACCGCCGCAATGGAAAAGGAGATGCTGCTCTTTGCCATAGGCCATCTGTTCGAGGAACTGGAACGGAAATACGCGGACGTCGAAGGCATCATCAAGCATTTCGAGAGATGCAAGAAAGACATCAGCGAACGGCTCGATGAACTGCGGCCGCGCAAAGAAACCCCGATCGTGCTGCCCGGAATGAGGAGCGGGCAGCAGGGTCCCTCATTCGACCGCTACCAGGTCAACCTGTTTGTCGACAACAGCACGCTCGATGGCGCGCCGGTGGTCTACGAGGCCAATCCCACCTACTTCAACCTTTTCGGGCGCATCGAGCATGTCATCCAGATGGGCAACGCCATGGCCAGTTTCGAGATGATCAAGGCCGGAGCCCTGCATCGCGCCAATGGCGGCTATCTGATCCTTGATTGTCGCGAGGTGCTTCTCAACATCTTCTCCTATGAAGCCCTCAAGCGCTGTATCCGTCATCGGGAAGTCAAGATCGAGGACATGGCCGAGCAGTTTCGCCTCTTCGCCACGGTCAGCCTCAAACCGCAACCGATCCCGCTCGACTGCAAGATCATTCTCATCGGTACGCCGATCTTCTATTACCTGCTGTTCCAGTTCGATCCCGACTTCCGCAAACTGTTCAAGGTCAAGGTCGACTTCGACCGGATGATGAAGAACTGCCAGGAAAACATCCTGCACTATGCGCTGTTTATCGGCACCAAGTGCAGCGAGGAGAAATTGCTCCATTTCGATCCCGCCGCGGTGGCGCTGACCATCGAATACGCGGCGCGGCTGATCGAGGATCAGGAGCGCTTTTCCAGCTGTTTCATCGATATCGCCGATCTGATTCGCGAGGCGTCATTTAACGCCGAGCGGCAGGAAGCGCAGCAGGTTTCCGACCGGCATGTCGAGCAGGCCATCGAGGCCCGCATCTACCGCTCGAACAAGGTCGAAGAGCACGTTCAGCAATACATCGAAGACGGCACCATCCTCGTCGACACCGAGGGCGCCGTCGCCGGGCAGGTCAACGGCCTCACGGTTTACCCGCTCGGCGACTACAGTTTCGGCAGGCCGGCGCGGGTCACGGTCCGCACCTTCCTCGGCACCAAGGGGATGGTCAATATCGAGAGGGAGGCCAAGCTTTCCGGGCCGATCCACGACAAGGGGATGCTGATTCTCAACGGATTTTTCGGCGATCGCTATGCCCAGGACAAGCCGCTGGCGCTTTCGGCCTCGATCTGTTTCGAGCAGATCTATTCGGGCGTCGAGGGCGACAGCGCCTCATCGACGGAGCTGTACGGACTGCTCTCCAGTCTCTCCGGGCTGCCGATCAAGCAGGGGATCGCCGTGACCGGCTCGGTCAATCAGCACGGACGGATTCAGCCGATCGGCGGGGTCAATCAGAAGATCGAAGGGTTCTTCGCCGTGTGCAAGAGCAGAGGGCTGACCGGCGATCAGGGGGTGATCATTCCTCGGGCCAATCAGAAGAAACTGATGCTCAAGCCGGAGGTCGTTGACGCTGTGGCCCAGGGGAAATTCCACATCTGGAGTATAGCGACCATCGACCAGGGGATCGAGATCCTGACCGGCGTCCCCGCCGGAGAACGCAATGAAGCGGGCGCCTGGCCGGAAGGGTCCGTCAACGATCTGGTCGACCGGCGCCTGCGTAAATTCGCGGAAACGGCGCAGCAATTCAGCGGCAAGGAGGGTGGAGACTAGTCGGTATCCGGTTCAGTGACCGCGGCCTCAAGGGGTTTCCGGCAGCCGATCGAGGGCGGCGACGTAACGGCCGTGGTCGAAGGGTTCGCCCCGCTGCAAGACCGCGAAAACCTCCGCCACGACAACGGTGCCGATCAACTCCCTGGCGGCAGACTCCGAAAAGCCGGCGGCGACCAGCCGCGCCAGGGTCTGATTGGTTTCGGGGGGATCGTTTGCTGCAAGCTGGTTGTCGACCACCTGAATGATGGCCGACCTGAGTCGTTGCTTCGGTTTCACCATACTCTCCTTCGCCGCTGACGGTTGAAAGGTCCCGACAAGCGCTTCACTGTCCGCGTCCGCGCTCGGCCGACCGTCTTCCGGGTCAGCCCATCCGTTGCCACCATGGGCTTGCCGGAACGAAGAGCATAACCAGAATTCATTTTACTGGTTATGCTCTTTACTCAACCTGATCTCTGATGAATCGAAATTGAAAATCGTTGCACCTCAGTGACATTGAATCAACGGAGGGACGAAAACAAAATCTTGTCTCACGCAAAGCCGCAAAGCCGCCAAGGTTAGACCTGTAAACCCAAGCTTTTCTTTGCGCCTTTGCGTCTTGAGTGAGCAATGCGAACGGGCGTGAGCAATGCATGTGCCCTTAGCCAAATTGCGCTTTTGTTAAGGCTTTAATGGAGCGAAGTAGATAACCACATTCATTTTTTGCCTTTACCCTTGCCCTTGCCGTTCTTTTGGCCGTCGCCGTTGTCGGCGTAGAGATCGTCGCCGCGCTTCAGGGCGTGGAATTCTCTTGAACCGGGCTTGATCCCCAGGCTCTTCGCCAGCGCGCCCCAGCCCTTGCTCTTTTCGCGCCGGTATTGGTCGATCACGTAATCGGTCGAGCGCGCCGAGAGTTCGCCCAGCCGCAAGATCAGATAGGCATCCGCGGGACTTTCGACATTCCTCAGTACGGCATCGATCTCAACCGCACCGACCTTAAAGCGCGTCGCCAGCCGGCCCCTGAATCCCGAGGGATCGGATTCGGCCCGGATGTTGAGATTGCCCGTCCAGTCAAAATCGCCGGCACTGACGACCGCCGCCGGCGCTACCAGCAAAAACACCAGCACAAACATGAAAAACATTTTCCGCAGTTCCATTGCTACTCCTCGCGTCCCCTGGCCCCTGCCATGGGACATCTTGTTGTCGGGTTGAAATCCGCTCGCTACGGGTTCACTCGTTTCGTATCGTCTTTTGATTGTTTGCGACGGGACATGCCGGCCAGCGAGCCGAGCAAATAACCGCCGAACAGTCCGGCAGAAAAAACCACAAAAATCAAAAGCGCCTGGGAAACAGCCAGTTCCCAGAACAAAAAACGCAGACGGACGACGTCCACATTCTGCATGGTGAAGATGATGATCAGCAACGCCACGGCCAAACCGATGGTCATTTTAATGCGCATAGCTCCTCCATCAGGGCATAGAAACCGGCAGTGGTGAGATCATAAAAGTGTAGCGAGTTCGTGTCTACCCATTTCACGGTGGGGGGGGGATGTTGTTGACTAAGTTGACTAGCTTCCCTCCCGCTGGCTCAGCATCCTGGATTTCCCCGAGGTCAAGCCACCGAGCCATCGCGCGGATTTCAGCAGGGCCAAACCAGATTTGCCGACGAGATGACGGGCATTTCAGTGTGGAGCTAGTCACGCTAGTCAGCAACGTTCCCTCGGTGTTCCGGTGTTCCCTCGGTACCGAGACCCAGGAGAACTGTCCGTCGCCAGTGAAAAACAGGTCACCACTGGTTGTGTTTGTATTAGAGAAGAACCACTCTCATCCTTTTTACGTAGCGCAAGGCTCTAAGCTGGCTTCTTTCATGTCTTTGGCTTCTTTCACGCCCTTCAACAACAAGGCGGCATTCAATACCACCAGCACGGAGCTGACATTGTGCATCAGCGCCCCGCTTACCGGGCCGAGAATTCCGACTGCTGCAAGAGCGATGGCGCCGAAATTCATGCTCAGCGAAAGAACGATATTCTGTTTTATCTTTCGAGATACCGAAGTGGCAAGTTGCATGACGTAAGGGAGTTTGGAGAGGTCATCCTTGACCAAGATAATATCTGCGGAATCGGCCGCAATATCGCTGCCTATCCCTGCCATGGCAATACCGATACTCGCGGTCTTCAGAGCCGGCGCATCATTGATCCCGTCCCCGACCATGCAGACCCTTTCCCCCGAGGCTTCATAGTCATCGACAGCATTCATCTTTCCTTCAGGCAGAAGATTGGCCCGGAAGTCCGTGATACCCACCTGCTGGGATATCTTCCCTGCAATCGTCTGAGCGTCACCGGTCAAAAGAGTGAGCTTTTTCCCGAATCCTGCCAGACGTTCGACAATGGCTTTGGAGTCAGCTCGCAACGTATCGGCCAAGGACAGGGCTCCGACAACCTTCTGGTCCATCGCCATCAAAACCACGCTGCGGCCTTCTTCGTTCTGCTTGTTAACGAGGTCGGCAAAAAAGGAATCCAGGGAGATGCCATGGTCGTTCAAGATGGACCGGTTCCCTATGATGACTTCTTTGCCCTCTACCACCGCATCGACGCCTTTACCGGGAAGAACCGTAAACTTCTCCGGTTCGCATATTTTTATGCTCCGGTCCTTTGCGGCTTTGACGATCGCCAAACCCAGCGGGTGCTCGGAGTGCATTTCTACCGAAGCGCACAAGTGAAGGAAATCTTCTTCCGTAAGGGATGAATCTTCGGCCAAAAATATCTTTTTGACCTTCGGCTCGCCGTGGGTAAGGGTGCCGGTTTTGTCGAAAACGATCCGTTGGACGTGAGTCAACTGCTCAAGCGCTGCTCCCGACTTGATGATAACCCCATGCTTGGTTGCATTGCCGATGCCTGCGGCAATGGCTGTCGGGGTGGCCAGAACGAGAGCGCAGGGGCAGAATACCACCAGCACGGTAATGGCGCGGATAATGTCGCCGGTGGCAAACCCGATGATGACGGAAAGCGCCAACGCCACGACGACCAGGTAACTGGCCCATCTGTCCATGGTGCGGACAATAGGGGCCTTCTTATTCTCAGCTTCACTGATCATGGCGATCATACGGGCGATCGAGGAATCTTCCCCCACCTTGGTTGCCCTCACCAAGATACTGCCATGAATGTTGGTCGTGGCGCTGTACACCTCATCGCCGGCGGCTTTGTCCACGGGAACGGACTCCCCGGTCATGAGAGCCTGGTCGACGTTGGTGGCCCCTTCGATAACCACACCGTCGACGGGAATGGTCTCACCGGCATTGATCCGAACGATATCGCCCGCAACCACGTCCTTGGCGTCGATAACGGCATACTCGCCGTCCCGTTGCACGCGCGCCGTGGCAGGCTTCATGTTCATCAGGGATTTAAGGCCGGCCTTGGACCTCCTCACGGTGTAATCTTCAAGAAGCTCCCCTATGGCCATGATGAACACCACTTCGCCGGCCGCGAAAAACTCCCCCACTGCTACACAGGCGATGACGGCAATGGAAATGAGCAGGCCGGCCCGGACATTTCCATGAAAAATAAGTTTGTAAAAGCTGTTATATATGACCGGCGCGCCGGCGATGAGGATGGCGCCCCATGCGGGGTCAATCCCCATCGGAGTGATATCGGTGGCTATGCTCAACAACAGAAAGACACCGGAAATTGCAGTCAGAACGATGGTTCGTCTTTCTTCAGCCTCCATCACTGCACTGAAAAACCTCATAAATACTCCTTTCCAAGCCAGCCTGCCATGGCAGGCTGGAAAATGTAAATGGTTGTCGTTTTCAATCAGGGGGTCAAAAAACATCCACCCTTGTTCAGAATTGTTGAACCAGACGTTCCAGGTAGCCTTTCAGACTGTCCATCTCATCATCGTCGAAAGAAGCGGTGATCTCGGCTGTTAACAGGCAGTGCATCTGGTGGTGCTCTTCGAACTGTTCGCGACCAAGCTCGGTAAGACCGATGACATAGGAGCGACGGTCAGTCGGATGTGGTTGCCTGGCCACCAGCCCCTCCCTTTCCAGCCGATCAACCATAACTGTCAGGGTGCCGGTGGTAATCCCCATTCTTCCTGCCAGCTCTTTCATGCGCAGTCTTTCATGGTGCCCGATGATTTCCACTGCATGCATCTGGGCCGTCGACAGGCCGCTTTTCCGAACCACGGCATGCTCCCAAGAGGAGATTTTGTCATACAGCTCGATGAGAGTTTGAGAAAGTTCGATCTGTCTATGATCCGCCATGGGAAAACCTTTGCAAAACACATTCAGCTTGAAAGTCAAACAATACGACCATAAACTAATTTGATAGTCAAACTTTTTTTTGCGTGAGAAGCGAGGTCTGTGCCGGCAACTGACAATGCGTCTTTGGCGATTTAAAATCGATTGTCCAGCAGTTGATCGAGATCGATGAGCATGGTCCGCTGGTAGCGCGAACACAGCCTTAGCTCGCCGGACTAGCATGGCGACGATTTCGGAAGTAGCCGCGGTGCGAAGCCATTTGAAGATGGCCTCTACTTCCTTCTCAATGGCTTTCCGCTCGACTGAATTTTCCGGCAGCTTATGGGCTTCCTTGCGAAGTTCTCTTGACTTTTTTGCTGTATCCAGAGCTTTGGGGGTAAGGGTCGCTTCCACAAGGTGGGGGGGGGACGGGTGGGGGGGGGGACATTGTTGACTAAGTTGACTAGCTTCCCTCCCGCTGGCTCAGCATCCTGGATTTCCCCGAGGTCAAGCCACCGAGCCATCGCGCGGATTCCGGCAGGGCCAAACCAGATTTGCCGACGAGATGACGGGCATTTCCGTGTGGCGCTAGTCACGCTAGTCAGTCGTCCCCTCGGTGTTCTAGGTCATTGATGCCCGCTGCCCGGCCTGGATGAAAGTCAGCGTGCCTCTCCGCTTCGCACCAGAGCCAGGAACTCTGTATACCCGTCCACGGTTACGACCTTCTCCCGGATCTCCTTGACCTTGAAAGTGGCGGCGATGTCTGCCAGAATCTCCAACTGTGCTCCGTCATCCTTGACCGGGGTCAGGATGAGACAGACAACGTGAGCCGGGCTGTCGTCCGGCGCATCGAAGTCGACACCGGCAGCCGACAACCCGATCGTCACCACCGGAGCGGACAGTTCTATCAGTCTGGCGTGAGGGACCGCCACCCCTTGCCCGATCCCCGTCGACATCAATCTTTCCCGGGCAATGGCCGCTTTGATGACCTTTCCGGCATCAAGGTCGGTACCCTCCGCCGCGATATGGGCCAGTTCGGTGATCGTCTCCTCTCGCGAATGTGCTGAAATGTGGTTGACGAAGGTTCTGGCCGTCAGGAAATCGGTGAAGCGGCGTGGTTTTTTGAGACGCAGCAGAATCTGCAGGATAGGCCCGCTCATCACTGAGGTTACCAATGCCATCACCACCAGGGCGACGAAAAGCCTTTCGCCGATCACACCGTTTTTAAGCGCTAGCAGCCCCAGAATGATCTCCATGGCGCCGCGGGCGTTCATACCGAAACCGAGAGCCCAGGCTTCACGACGATCAAGACCACTGAGCCGGGCGGCCAGGCCGCAGCCGAGAACTTTGCCGAGGGTGGCGATGACCAGCACGACAACGACCAGTAGCAGGTCGAAATTGGCGATGAAATTAACCTTGAGGCCGATGCTGGCGAAAAAAAGCGGGGCAAAAATGAAAGAAACGAACTGCTCGATTGTGGCCCGGGTCTTTTCTCGCAAATGCTTGGAATCGCCTAGGGCCACCCCGGCCAGGAAGGAACCGAAGATGGCGTGGATTCCGATCCATTCGGTGAAGGCGGCGGCGACAAGGCAAAGGGAGAGCGCAAAGCCGAGGACTCCGCCGGGCCAGCTGGTATGCGCCTGAATCCAGGGAAGAGAACGGTTGATCACCCAGCGTCCCACCGTAAGCATGCCGAATGTGAATCCGAGGGTCAACCAGATGGTCTGGCCGATGCTCAGGGCGGTGGGTGAGGTGCCGAGCATGCCGAGAATGATGGCGAAGATGATCCAGCCGACCAGGTCGTTGAGGACGGCAGCGGCCACCACCAGCATCCCCATGTCGCTGCGATAGAGATTGAGGTCCATCAGCGTCTTGGCGATGACCGGCAGGGCTGAAATGGAGAGGGCGGTGGCGATGAAAAGAGCAAAGATCAGCGGATCGGCGCCGGCTTCCCACCCGAGAAGTCCTGGCATATACCAGGCCGCTGCGAAACCAAAGGCAAACGGCACGACGATGCCCGCGATACCGACATTGAGCGCCACCTTTCCCCGCCGCCAGACGGTGGAGAGATCCACCTCCATCCCGGCCACCAGCAGAAAAAGGACGATCGCCAGGGTGGTCAGCCCGTCAAAGGCGAGCGCTCCTCCGCCGTGTCTGGGGAAGATGAAGGCCCGCCACGTAGGAGCAAAGGCGCCGAAAACCGTTGGGCCCCACAGGATGCCGGCCATGATCTCGCCGAGCACCGCCGGCAGATTGAACCGCCGGACCGTTTCGCCGAGCAGCCGTGCGGTGGCCAGCAGCAGCCCGAGGGACAGGAACAAGGCGGTAAACTCGCTGTGGCTCAGGGTATCCATGGATCCTCTATCGACAGGGAAAGTCTTGTATTTTCACTCGGCACGGGAAGGGTTGCCGAATGAGCGGGGGATGTCGCCGCCGGCAAATGAAGAGACAATTTATCCCACAGTTTTCTAAATATGCAAGTTAAAACACCTCGTTCCCGCGCTTCCTGAATATCCCCTTCAAGATTTTGCAGCGATGTGATAGTTTGGCTTGACGTTTTCCGGGCCCGGTGGGCCCGTTGTCTCAACCATCCGGAAAGATCCCCTAGAATGTTTCCTGCAAAGACGGATGACTGGCGGAAATGGCTCAAAGAGTGGCGCGCCGTGCCCCGCATTTTCCGCTTTCTTGCTTTACGGGTATGGCTGGCAAGAGCCTACCGATCCGCGGAGCGCGGTCGCGTACTGTTCTGGGCCGGCCTGGTCGGGATTCTCGGCGGATTGTCATCGGTGCTGTTCCGCCAAATGCTCGATTTCATGTCCCTTGCCCTGACAGGCCGCACCGGCGGGATGGTGGAAATTTTTTCCGCTCTCCCCCCATGGCAGAGACTGCTCACGCCCGCACTCGGGGGCATTGTCGCGGGGCTGATCATTTATGCCGGCGGCAAACTGACATCGAGCCGCAAGACCACCACCGACTATATGGAGGCGGTGGTGCTGGGAGACGGTTCGCTTTCTTTTCGCTCCAGCATGACCAAAACCCTCTCGTCCATGTGCTCCATCGCTTCCGGTGCTTCGATCGGCCGTGAAGGGCCCATGGTGCAGCTGGCATCCCTGCTGGCGTCCCTGGTCGGGCGGACCCGCCGCTGGTCGATTTCCCAGCGGCGGCTTATCCTGGCCTGCGGCGCCTCGGCGGGGATCGCCTCGGCCTATAACGCCCCCATCGCCGGAGCGCTTTTCGTCGCCGAGATCGTGCTGGGCTCAATCGCCATGGAGACCCTGGGGCCGCTGCTCTTCGCCTCGGTGTTGGCGACACAGACGGTTCGCTTTCTCAACGGGGGCTCCCCCCTTTATGCCATCCCCTCGTTCCGCCTGAATTCCGGATTCGAACTCCTTGACTACCTGGTGCTGGGCATTCTCATCGGCCTGGTCGCCCCCTTGTTCCTGCGCGCCTTGCAGGGAAGCGAAAAGCTCTTCGGACAGACCCGTCTGCCCGTATATCTGCGAACCGGTCTGGGAGGGCTGATCGTCGGGATCATCTCCCTTTATTATCCGCAGGTCTGCGGCAACGGCTACAGCGTGGTCAGCGGCATTCTGCAGGAACAATGGTTCTGGGCGAGCCTGGGGGCGGTGGTGGTGTTCAAGCTCGTGGCCACCTGCGCCAGCTTCGGCTCGGGTGCGGTCGGCGGTGTCTTCACCCCGACCCTGTTCATGGGGGCGAGTCTCGGTTACCTGTTCGGCTATGCGCATCAGGGGCTCGGTTTCGGGCCCCTGCCTTCTCCGGGAGCCTTCGCCCTGACCGGGATGGGAATGTTTCTGGCGGCAACGACCCACGCGCCGCTCATGGCGATCCTCATGATTTTCGAGATGACCCTCGATTACCAGCTTATCCTTCCTTTGATGCTGGGCTGCGTCGTGGCCTATTTCACGGCGCACGGCATCGAACCCCGCTCCATCTACAGCGGCTCTTTGGAGCGCAAGGGGGCCGCCCGTTTTGCCCGCCGGCTGGCCCGTTTGCGGGTGGCGGATCTGATGAAGGCCGACCCCCTCCGGGTCGGCGAAAATACCCCCTTTTGCGATATTGCCCGGAATTTCATCGTCAACACCTTTCGCTACCTCTACGTGGTTGACGAACGCGACACCTATCTGGGAGCCATTTGCCTGGAGGACGTCAAGGAACATCTCGGCACCGCGTCACTGGCCCACCTGGTCATCGCCCAGGATCTCATGAGGGCCGGACCGCCGGCCATCGCCGTTTCCGCCTCACTCGAAGAAGCGCTGGAAAAATTCACCCGGCACACCGGAGAAAGGCTGCCGGTGGTGTCGGACGAACCGATGCCGCGTCTGCTCGGGAGCCTTGGCAAAACCGATCTGCTGCTGGCCCTGGCCGAGCGTCTGCCTGCAGACCATCGCCAGTTGGCCGCAGGAACGCAACGGGAATAACTAGAGCCTGTCCCATTTAGTCGATTTTTTCGAGCATCAAGTTCAACGGCAAGGCCAGTAAGTTTTGAAAGTGATCAGCTGCGCTCATTCTGTAAAAAATGGGATAAATTTTGTGCAATGCCACGATCTTAGACGGACTCCCCCCTCTGGAGCAGAACTGGACTTCGATCGGTCAGGCGGCTTCTTTTTGTTCCGCTGCTGCTTCCCGATTTTGCACGGCTAGGCGCGCCAACTTCCAGAGGTTGTGCGCCAGGATGCACCACTCAATGCGGGCCTTACGGTTTTCGAAGCCCTTGCTTCTTAAAGGCGTTCCAAGGTAGGCGTTTTTGAAAATGCTTATGCGGGCTTCGGTGCTGCCACGCCGGGTTTGTAATTGACGAAAATAGGGATCTTCAAGGCGTTCTTTGAGCTGCACAACGGAACGAGGGCAAATTCGATGCAGAGTTTGTTCATGTCCCGCATGAATTTTTTCGGATCGCCCATGCGGTGTTTTAACCCCTGGCCACGAATCAACTCAATCGCCTTGATGAGAGTCCGCGTCGCATCGCGGAGCAGAACCCAATCCACCGGAAAATGGATATGACTCTTCACGCAGGTCGTATCCGCAAAGATCTCATCGAACTTCAGGGCCGTATCCGCAAAGAGAAACTCCTGTGCACCCACCGGATCTGCGAC
>DASWJX010000140.1:0-12296 GCA_036396915.1 Geopsychrobacteraceae bacterium
CATAAACTATCGCATCTTGCTGGTCCTTTGACGCGGCAACAGCGTTGTGACTGAAGTTGCATAGCTACGGCTATGCGCCATCAGCCACGCCTTGTTGCCCCGCCAAAATCCTGCGCAATCTTGCGACATTCTATGGGATACTGGGCACCAGGGAGGAAGGTATGGATCCGAAAATTCTGGTTCCGGTCGACGGCTCGGCAACCGCGCAGAAGACCATCACGGCCATCATCGGGCAGAAAGAGCGTTTCCCGAAGAAGCTCTGGCTGCTGCATGTGGTGGACGTCCAGCTGGCCTACCGGATGATCCCCGATTTTCAGCTGGAGATGGTCAGGGAGAACGCCCGCAAGGCCGGGCAGGCCCTGCTGGACAAGCAGGCGGCGATCTTCCGGGCGGCCGGTTTCGAAACCGAACTGTTGCTGGAGCTGGGTTCTCCGCGGCAGGAGATCCCGCGGATTGCCAACGAGCAGGAGTTTCAACTGCTGGTGATCGGCCGCCATGCCGGAACCGGCGAAATTCGCGACGTCCTGTTCGGCTCGGTGGCGAACTACGTGCTGCATAACGTGCACTGCCCGGTGCTGCTGTTTTAATCGGGAACCGGTAACAGACTCTGCGGCAACACAAAAGGCGAACCCGGTGCGGGTTCGCCTTTTGTGTTCGCCTGCCGCCGTTGTTGCGCTACCTGCTTCGCGGGCGGCGTTTGCAACACTCGGCCCGGCTAGTCGCGCATGCCGGGACCATGGCCGGGACCGCGTTTGCCCATGTTCTGGAAGACGATCTCTGCTTTTTCCTGTTGTTCCGGGGTCAGCAGGGCAAAGATCCGCTGCCTGGTTTTCATCCGTTCGACCTGCATGTCGATCCGCTCTGCCGCCCGCTTTTCGGCCCGGGCGCGAAAGGCGGCTTCATCGAACGGCGCCGTACTGTTTAGCTCCGGCATGTGCCGCTGCTGCTCGCGGCGCTGGCGGAACCGGTCCTGGTGCTGCGTCCGTTGTTCCGCCATGATCGCGCCGATCTGTTGCTGCTGGGTTGCGGTCAGCCCAAGCAGCGTGGTCATCTGCTCCAGGCGCTGCTCCATCCGTTGCTGGTGACGGGGATTGTCCGCTTGGTCGCAGTTGCCGAAGCCGCGGCCGGCCAGGGCCGGCGAGAGGGCGATGCCGCTGAGCAGGGTTCCGGCGAGCAGGGCGGTCACGAGTGTCCGGTTTTTCATCATGATCTTCTCCTTTTGCGGTGAGTGGTTTGCATTGAGGTCAGTTTAGGGAAAATCCTTTTAAAAAGGGGTTAAGATGGCGGCGGTTTCTGTAAAGTTTTATGAACGGCGCAGCGGCCCGCTTGACATTTCTTTACAGTCGTAACGAGCGGATCCGGGTTAAACTGTCGGCAATGGCTTTTACAACAGGCAGGGGATGGCGATGAGTCGCATACTGGTGATTGATGATGATCTGGAGCTCTGTGAGCTGCTGGTCGAATATCTGACCCCCGAGGGGTTCGCGGTCGAAACCGTTCATGACGGCGAGCAGGGGGCCGCTCGGGCGGTTGCCGAGGAGCATGCGCTGGTGGTGCTGGATGTGATGCTGCCGAAAATGAACGGTTTCGATGTGCTGCGTCATATCCGGGAGCAGTCCCGGATTCCGGTGCTCATGCTGACGGCGCGGGGGGATGACATCGACCGGATTGTCGGCCTGGAGATGGGCGCCGACGACTATCTGCCCAAGCCGTTCAACCCGCGCGAACTGGTGGCGCGGATTCGGGCGATCCAGCGCCGGGCCGAAACGGCCGGGACGCAGCCGCCGAAGCCGGCCGCCGGGGAGCAGCTGCAGGTCGGCGATCTGCGGCTCCAGAGCAGCAGCCGCGAGGTGTTTTGTAACGGCCGCGGCATCGATCTGACCTCCGTGGAGTTTTCCCTGCTGGAAGTTTTGCTGCAGCGGGCCGGACAGGTGATCCCCCGCGAGGACCTGGTGCAACAGGTGCTGGGCCGCAAACTGTCGCCCTATGATCGCAGTATCGACGTGCATATCAGCTCCCTGCGGAAGAAACTCGGGGCGCTGCCGGAAGGGGGCGAGCGGATCAAGACGATCCGCGGCGTCGGCTATCTGTACACCCTGGTCGCGGTCGACTGCACCGAGCGAAAGCATCAAGGGTGAACCATGCGCAGCCTGTTCGTAAAAATCTTTCTCTATTTTCTGCTGACGATCGTGCTCTCCACGGCGATCGGCATGGTGCTGACCTATTCCCGGGATCACGAGTTCCAGCCGATGGGGCACCGGCATTTTGCCAAGCAGGCGCTGAACGAATACGGGCGCAGCGCCGTCGAGGCGTACGAAAAGGGCGGTGCGGCAGGGCTGCAGCGTTATGCGCAAGAGCTGCGCGAAGCGGCGGAGGTCCGGGTCTTCCTGTTTTCGAGCCGGGGCGAGGCCCTGACCGCGCTTCGGGCTGCGCAACCTGGCGCCGGGCTCATCAAGCGGCTGGCCCGGCGGGCGTTGCGGACCGGACAGATGGTTTTTTCCGAAAGGAAAAATCTGCCGTGGATGGCCAGTCCCCTGGTCGGCGCCTCGGGCCAGGCCTATGTGATTGTCGTCGGGCTTCCCGAGCGGCCGCCCATGCGGCACCTGTTCAAGGCGCTGCCGCCGGGATTCTTCGGTGCGCGGGTGCTGGTCATGCTCGGCGTCGCGGCCCTGTTCTGTTTTCTGCTGGCCCGCTCCCTGACCGCGCCGATCCGTAAATTGCGCAGAGCGACGCATCAGTTCGCCGACGGCGATCTCGCCACGCGGATCGGCTCGGCGATCGAGGGGAAGGGGGAAATCACCGACCTCGGCAGGGATTTCGATTTCATGGCCGAACGGATCGAGTCGCTGATCACCGCCCAGAAACGCCTGCTGCAGGATATCTCCCATGAACTGCGCTCACCGCTGGCCCGTTTGAGCGTCGCTCTGGAGCTGGCCAGGCAGCGTTCCGGAGCAGACGCCCATGAGGCTCTGGGCCGCATCGAAAAAGAGTCGTCGCAGCTCAACGACATGATCGGCCAGCTGTTGAGTCTGGCCCGGCTGGAGAGCGGCGCCGGCTCGTATCCTCTGCGGACCTTCGCTCTGGATGCGCTGCTGCGCTCGGTGGTTGCGGACGCCGCTTATGAGGCCGGCGGGGGGGGACGGGAGGTTCTGCTCGGCGACTGCCGGCGGATTGCGGTGACGGGGCCCGAGGAATTGTTGCGGCGCGCCATCGAAAATGTGGTGCGCAATGCGCTGAAATATACCGCGCCGGACACTGCCGTTGAAGTCTCGCTGCGGCTCGATCAAGCGAGCGGGTGGGCCCTGATCCGGGTGCGCGACCATGGTCCGGGGGTCCCGCCGGAGGCCCTGGAGAAGCTGTTTCAACCATTCTTCCGGGTCGCCGACGCCCGCGACCGCAAGAGCGGCGGCACCGGCATCGGGCTGGCGATTGCCGACCGGGCCATCCGTCTCGGCGGCGGCACCATTCGGGCTGAAAACCGTCCCGAAGGCGGCCTGGATGTGCTGATCACCCTGCCCCCGGCGAGCGAAAAAGCTTGATACCAACAGGTTGTTCATATATATTAAAACATGAATAACTATAAAGGAGAAGCGTATGGATCTGCTCTTGCTGATCGGCATTGTCGTCGCCTGGTATGTTCTGAACCGCTGGATACTGCCGCGCCTGGGCGTGCGGACCTGACTGTCCGCCAGTTGCGAACTTCCACGTGATGGAAGTAAGACCCCCGAAAAAGAAGACTGAAAAGACGGCCGGCAGTTTTACTGCCGGCCGTCTTTTCCGTTGCGGCGGTCGGTCATTGCCGTGCCGGCAGGAAACGTGACGACGGCCCGCAAAGGTATTTAACCGGCTCCGGATTTCGGTGCATACTAGGAGCCTGTCCGTATTGTCGGACAGGCTCCTAGCGCGAGACCGATCCGCTCCGGAGAATTGCATGTTCACCTACCTCAAACTTCTGATCACCATGGCGTGCTGGGGCGGAACCTTTGTCGCCGGGCGCACGCTGGCCGGTGCGGTTCCGCCGTTTTCCGCGGCGTTTCTGCGTTTTTCCGTCGCGGGCCTGATTCTGCTGATCCTGCTGTGCCGTTCTGAAAAACGCCTGCCCCGCCTCACGCTCCGTCAGGCGGGGCAGGTGCTGCTGCTGGGGATGACCGGCGTGCTGGGCTACAATATCGCTTTTTTCACCGGACTGGAAACCGTTGCCGCGGGTCGGGCGGCCCTGATCATCGCCCTCAACCCGGTCGGGATCACCCTGTGCTCGGCCCTGTTCGGCGGGGAACCGTTGCGGCCGCTGAAAACGGTCGGTGTGGTCATTTCGGTGTTCGGCGCCCTGCTGGTGATCGGCGACGGTCCCGGTGCCCTGCTGAACGGTGCACTCGGCAGGGGGGAACTGGCACTGCTCGGTTGCGTACTCTGCTGGTCGCTCTATTCGGTTATCGGTCGCCGGACCATGCGCGATCTTTCGCCGCTGGCCGCGGTCACCTATTCGGCCCTGGCGGGCACCCTGCTGCTTGCCCCGCTGGCGCTGGGGCAGGGGGTCCTGGGCGCCGCCCTCGGCTATGGCTGGAAAGCCTGGGCCAGCCTCCTGTACCTGGGCGTCTTCGGCACGGTGGTCGGCTTTCTCTGGTATTATCAGGCGATCAGGGAGATCGGTGCGGTGCGCTCCGGGGTCTTTATCAATTTTGTGCCGCTGTTTGCCCTGGCGTTCGGCATGCTGCTGCTTGGCGAACCCTTGAGCGCAGGTCTGCTGCAGGGCGGCGCTCTGGTTGTCGGCGGCGCCTGGATCACCAATTATGCGGGCCTCGGCCGCCAGGCATCGTCCTGAGCTGCTGCCGGGGGCAGCGCTCTCACAGGTACGGCGAAAGGAGTTTGCAGAAGGAATTCCGCAGCCGTTCCGGGAGGGAGCGCTGGTCGAGTTCCTGGCGGGTCACTTCGTCGGAGAGCGCCCGGCACTGATCGAAATGCTCGATCAGTTCACCGGTCAGCTCCCGGTCGACAATCTCCACGTTGAATTCAAAATTCAGGCGCAGGCTGCGCGGGTCGAAATTGGCGGAACCGATCAGCGCATACTCGTCATCGACCAGCAGCATTTTGCTGTGCACGAAGGGGGGGGGCTGGTAGTAGGCCCTGGTGCCATGCGCCAGCAGTTCCCAGAGATAGGCCCGCGAAGCCCAGTCGACAAACGGCAGATTGTTCTTTTTCGGCAGCAGCACCTCGACCTGCACCCCGCGCAGGGCTGCGGTGTTGATCGCGGCAAGCTGGGCGCGGCTGGGGATAAAGTAGGGGGTCATGATCCGTACCCGCTGTCGGGCACAGCTCAGCGCGCCGATCAGAATCCAGTTGAGTTTTTCATGGATTTCGTTGGGTCCGGCGCTGATCCCCCGGCAACAGGCGCTGCCGCTTTTCGGCGTTTCCGGCCATTGCTTGAACAGCCGCACTTCATTGGTGGCGAAATGCCAGTCTTCCAGAAAGGCTTCACGCAGCTGGGCGCAGACCGGTCCTTGCAGGCGGAAATGCATATCGATCACCCGCCGGGGATTGTTTTTGATCGCTGCCAGGTGGCGATCCCAGATGTTCATCCCTCCGGTAAATCCGCAGCGGCTGTCGGCAATCAGCAGTTTGCGATGATTGCGCATGTTCAGATACAGATTGCGGCGGGAAAGGGAGGGGGGAAGAAAGCTGGCAACCTTGACCCGGCTGCCCCGGAACAGCTTGCGGACTCGCGGCAGGGAGTAGCGTTCGCCGAAAGCGTCGACCAGCACCCGGACATCGACGCCGCGCGCGGCCGCGGCCGTCAGCTCCCGGACGAACAGGCGCCCGGTCCGGTCGGCCTGAAAGATATAGCTGGAGAAGAAGAGCGTATCCGTGGCTGCGCGGATGGCATCAAGCATGGCGGGATAGGCCTGCTCGCCGTTATGCAGGACTTCGACCCGGTTGTCGCAGGTCAGCGGCCGGCGGGTGACTTCGTTGGAGAGCTTCAGCAGGCAACTGGTGGCGGGGGAGCAGAGTGCCGTCGCAAGGGGCGCTTGCACCGGTTTTATCCAGTGCAGGCCCTGGCCCTGGGTCTGCAGCTCACGGGCTTTGCTGCGGATGCGATTGACGCCCAGCAGCCAGTAGCCGACGGCGCCGAATCCCGGCAGGGCCAGGCAGGCGATAATCCAGCCCAGCGCGGCGCGCGGATCGTGCTTGGTCAGCAACGCATGCCCGGCGGAGAAAATCGATATGCCCCAGAGTATGACAGTCAGCAGGGTCAGCATAGCCGTCCTCGACGGATAAAGGCCTGTTTCCTCGGGAGGTTATCAGACGCTGCGCGGAAAGTCCAGATTCCTGCAAGCGCCGGCGGCAGCGTTGCCGGGGCCCTGCCCCGCGTGAGGCTGAACTAATTGGCGAATGCAAAGATTATCCCCTTGAAACAAACGGCCGCGGACGTTATCATTTACCAGCTGCGATCCAGGGGGGTAATCATTATCCGGGAGCGAGGTCTAATGAGTGAGTTCAGAATCGAAAAACGGGAAGAGCCGGTGGTCATCTTCATGGCTGACGGCATTGTCTATGAGGGGAGCCTCTTCCTCAGTCCGTTCGCTCAGCACCGCAGCGGCGGGCAGTCGGTCGCGGACCTGTTGCTGGAAGAGCAGCCGTTTCTGCCGCTGAAAACGGCCGACGGCAATTTTCACCTGGTCAGTAAAGGGATGATCAGTCATCTGCGTTATGATAACCGGGAAGAACTCCTGGTCTGTTTTCCCGAGCGCGAGGTCAAGATCACCTTTCTCGGCGGTGAAGAGCTGCAGGGGACGGTTTGCCTCGATTTGCCGGCGGAAAACAGCAGGATTCAGGATTTCTTCAATTCCGGAGCCAGGTATTTTTCCCTGAAATCGGGAGGGCATGACTATCTGGTGAACATCAACCTGATTCAGGGTGTCGTCATGTCCTGAGCCGGGCGCATGGGCGAAATCGGATAAACCAAGAGGGACGACCTTTTCCAGGGTCGTCCCTCTTGGTTTATCCGGTATGGATGACGCGTCAGTTTTGGCGCCGCTCCAGCTTTGCCGTCAGCTGCGGCGTGCTCCGTTTCATGACAAACATGTAGCTTTCCGAAAGTTTTTTGGTGAAGAAGCTTCCCAGCCAGAGGGGACTCCAGACCAGGCCGGCCATCATCCAGCGTTTCATGGCGCCCTGGTCGGTCTTGTCCGCGGCGATGGTCAGCGCCACCGGCTCATAACCGTCGTACGCCACGCTGACCCGATGCGTGTCACCGTTGCTGAGCCGGTAGTCGTAGGCGATCGGGGTCGCGCCGATCGCCGCGCCGTCGATCATGACCGTCGCGCCGGACGGTTCGGAGTGGATCATCGCCTGATGCGGTGCGCAGGCGGAGGCAAAGGTGACCAGGATCAGCAGGCCGATGATTTTTTTGACAAGTCCCTGATGCACAATGCCGTCCTTTCGCATGATCTCCATTATGGAGACTGTACGAATATGCAAGCACCGGACCGATTATTGCCGATGCGGAAAAGGCCCGGCGCGGCGACCGGCGCCATTGACAAAAGCGGTGTGATAACAGGCAAGTGCCAGGAAAATAAAAAGAAACCCGGGCGGCCGAAGGAGCAGGGCGGGACCGCCGCGCGGGCACGGGAAAAGCAAAAATGTGGCTTAAAGGCAAGCCCGTGTGGTGAAAAAACCGCATGCCGGGCGCGGCGTCGTCGCCGTCGGGCATGCGGTTTTTTGCCTGGACATCCATCTCAAGTTTTTTGCGAGAGCATCAAAAATACCGTCGCAAAAACCGGCCGGTGTGGGAGCGACTGCAGCGGGCGATCGCTTCGGGGGGGCCGCTGACCAGGATTTCGCCCCCCTTGCGGCCGCCTTCCGGCCCGAGATCGATAACGTGATCGGCGGTCTTGATCACATCGAGATTGTGTTCGATGACCACCACGGTGTTGCCGGCCTCGACCAGGCGATTCAGCACCTCCAGCAGCTTGTGGATATCGGCAAAGTGCAGCCCGGTGGTCGGTTCGTCGAGGATATAGATGGTCCTGCCGGTGGAGCGTTTGCTCAGTTCTCTGGCCAGCTTGACCCGCTGCGCTTCGCCGCCGGAGAGGGTGGTGGCGCTCTGCCCCAGCTTGATATAGCCGAGTCCGACATCCCGCACCGTTTCCAGCTTGCTGCTGACGCGCGGGATGTTCTCCAGAAACCGGGCGGCCTGATTGACCGTCATGTCGAGCACGTCGGCGATGCTCTTGCCTTTGTATTTCACTTCCAGCGTCTCACGGTTGTAGCGTGCCCCCCTGCAGACTTCGCACTGGACGTAGACATCGGGCAGAAAGTGCATTTCGATCTTGATGATGCCGTCGCCGTGGCAGGCTTCGCAGCGTCCCCCCTTGACGTTGAAGGAGAACCGTCCCGGTTTGTAGCCGCGAATTTTCGCTTCGGGCAGCCGGGCGAACAGCTCGCGGATTTCGGTGAAGATGCCGGTATAGGTGGCCGGGTTGGAGCGGGGCGTCCGGCCGATCGGCGACTGATCGATGTCGATGACCTTGTCGAGCTGGTCGAGCCCGATGATCGCCGCAACCGGTCCGGCTTTCTCGCGGCTGCGATGCAGCTTCTGGGCCAGCGCTTTGTAGAGGGTCTCGATAATCAGCGACGATTTTCCCGACCCGGAAACGCCGGTGACGCAGGTCAGCAGGCCCAGCGGGATTGCGGCGTCGACGGCCTGCAGGTTGTTGGCCGTGGCGCCGCGGATTTCCAGAAACCGCTCGCTGCGGCGCCTGGTTGCGGGGATCGGGATCCGCAGCTGGCCGGACAGATACTGGCCGGTCAGCGAGTGCGGATTCTCCAGGATCTGCTGCGGAGTGCCCTCGGCGACCACTTCGCCGCCGTGAATGCCGGCCGCCGGACCCATGTCGATCAGATGATCGGCGGCCATGATGGTCTCCTCGTCATGCTCCACCACCAGCACCGTATTGCCCAGATCGCGCAACCGCTTGAGGGTTACCAGCAGGCGCTGGTTGTCCCGCTGATGCAGGCCGATGGAGGGTTCATCGAGAATATACAGCACCCCCATCAGCGATGAGCCGATCTGGGTCGCCAGGCGGATACGCTGCCCCTCCCCGCCGCTGAGGGTGCCGGCGGAACGGTCGAGGCTCAGATAGTCGAGCCCGACATGACTGAGGAAGGAGAGCCGCTCGCAGATCTCCTTGAGAATCCGGCGGGCGATCTCCGCCTGCTTGGGGGGCAGCTGCAGGGTGTTGAAGAACTCCTCCGCCTCGGCGATCGACAGCGCGCAGACCTGGTGGATATTCTTTCCGGAAACCGTGACGTGCAGCGATTCCGGCCGCAGGCGGGTTCCTTCGCAGGTCGAGCAGGGCACAACGCTCATGAAGCGTTCCAGGTTCTCCCGCACGCTATCGGAGTCGGTCTCGCGATAGCGGCGCTCCAGGTTGTTGAGCACCCCCTCGAACGGTTTTTCGTAAAAGTGCCGCCGCTCGCCCTGATCGTAATGGAAGCGCACCTTCTCGCTGCCCGAGCCGTTCAGCAGCACGTCCCGCAGGTGTTGCGGCAGCGTGCCGAACGGCGTGCGGATGTCGAACCCGTAGTGCGCCGCCAGGGCTTCGAGGATCGCCTGATAGTAGTAGCCGGTGCGGCTGTCCCAGGGGACGATGGCGCCTTCGCGCAGCGACAGTTCCGGATTGGGCACCACCTGCTCGGCATCGAAGTAGTTGCGGGTGCCCAGTCCCGAGCAGTCGGGGCAGGCGCCGTGGGGGTTGTTGAAGGAGAACATCCGCGGCGTGACCTCCGGGTAGGAGAGGCCGCAGTCGATGCAGGCGTGCTTCGATGAAAAGAGCTGGCTGTGGCCGTCGGGGATCTCGATCCGGACCAGTCCGTCGGCCAGCCGCAGGGCGGTTTCGATGGAATCGGCCAGACGGGTTTCGATCCCCTCCTTGATCACCAGCCGGTCGACCACCACTTCGATGCTGTGCTTGCGTTTCTTGTCCAGTTCGGTGGTGTTGCCCAGTTCCTGCATGGCGCCGTCGATGCGCACCCGGACGAAACCGTCGGCCTGCAGCTGGGCCAGTTCCTTGCGGTATTCCCCCTTGCGTTCGCGGACGATCGGCGCCATCACCAGCAGTTTGCTCCGTTCCGGCAGCTGCAGCACCTGGTCGACCATCTGCTGAACCGTCTGCGAGCTGATCTGGTGACCGCAGCGATGACAGCTGATCTGCCCCGCCCGGGCGTAAAGCAGCCGCAGGTAATCGTAGATTTCGGTGACGGTGCCGACCGTGGAGCGGGGATTCTTCGAGGTGGTCTTCTGCTCGATGGAGATGGCCGGCGAGAGGCCGTCGATCTGGTCGACATCCGGTTTTTCCATCTGTTCGAGAAACTGCCTGGCGTAGGCCGACAGACTTTCCACGTAGCGGCGCTGCCCTTCGGCGTAGATGGTGTCGAAGGCCAGGGTGCTCTTGCCGGATCCGGAAACGCCGGTGATGATCACCAGCCGGTCGCGGGGGATGTCGATATCGATGTTCTTCAGGTTGTGCTCGCGGGCGCCGCGAATTTTTATTTTGTCGATCATAGGGTCAGGCTCAAGGATAAAGGGTTATACACTTTTTCAACTTCGAACGTGGCAGGTCGCACCGCGCTTTCAAGCCATGCGTTCGGCCATCTTCAGGGCCGCCAGCAGACTCTCGGCACTGGCCTGGCCGGTTCCGGCCAGATCGTAGGCGGTGCCGTGGTCCACCGAGGTGCGCACGATCGGCAGGCCCAGGGTGACGTTGACGGCGTCCTCGAAGTGCAGCAGCTTCAGCGGAATCAGTCCCTGGTCGTGATACATGCAGATGACGGCGTCGTACGCCCCCCGCACGGCGAAATGGAACAGGGTGTCGGCGCTGTGCGGTCCGCTGGCCTCGATCCCGT
The DNA here is from genome assembly GCA_036396915.1 of Geopsychrobacteraceae bacterium. GTDB lineage: Bacteria > Desulfobacterota > Desulfuromonadia > Desulfuromonadales > Geopsychrobacteraceae > BM509. Next base: position 10,903 of record DASWJX010000140.1, read on the forward strand.
CCTCGCGGGCGGCCCGGACGGCCGGCGCGATCAGCCGTTGTTCCTCGTCGCCGAACAAACCTTGCTCGCCGGCGTGCGGGTTCAGCGCCAGCACCGCCAGGCGCGGCCGTTCCAGATGAAACTGCTGACGGAAGGCCCGATCGACGATCCGCAGCGTGTCGCGGATTTTCCGGGCGCTCAGCACCGCCGGGACCTCGCGCAGGGCGAGGTGGGTCGTCACCAGGCAGACCTTGAGACGCTCGCCGGCCAGCATCATCACCACCTGACCGACTCCGCAGCGCGCGGCCAGCAGTTCGGTATGGCCGGGAAAGCGGATTCCGGCGGCATTGATCGCCGCCTTGTTGATCGGGCAGGTGACCAGGGCCGCCGCCTGACCGGCGATGCAGCGGTCCGCCGCCCAGCTGACGTAGGCCGCCATCGCCGCGCCGCAGGCCTGATCCGGCTGACCGTAGCTCAGCGTTGCGGGGTCGAGGTGCGACAGGGGGTGGATCGCCAGCGTGCGTCGTCCCAGCTTCAGATTGACGCGCTGCGGGTCCGACCCCTGCAGTTCGGCAGCGGGCTCGAACAGCCGGCCGGCCCGCAGCAGAACCCGCGGATCGCCGGCCACCAGCAGCGGCCGGCCGAGGCCGTCGCAGGCGCCGGACAGCAGCGCCTTGACAATGATTTCGGGGCCGACCCCGGTCGGGTCGCCCATGCTGATGATGATCGGTTTCACAACAGTCCTTCTGGCGCGATGGCTGACCAGTATAACGGAAGAGCAGCGGATTGGACAAGCCGTCCGGGGCGGATCAGGGCTGCTGCCGGACCTTCGGGTTTGTCGCGCGGGAAAACAGAACGATCAGCACGGCGCCGAGCAGCAGCCCGGCCAGGTTGGCAAGCAGGTCGCCGAAGGAGAAGCCGCGGCGGGGGATAAAATGCTGGGCGATTTCAATCGCTGTCGAAAAACCGAGCAGCAGGGCGATCTTGAGCAACAGCTGCCGGTTCGGCAGGTAGGCGATATTGCAGGAGACGATCAGCAGCAGATAGCCTCCGCCATGCAGAGCTTTATCGGAAAAAGCCTCGATCAACCCCTGGTTCGGCGACGGGGTCAGGCCGAGGTAGCTGCAGTAGAGCAGGAACAGCCAGAACTGCAGATATTTGACGATGGCAGGCATAAGGTCGTCTCCGGCAAAGGCGGGGTCCGATCTCCCCAGGGGTCGCAACAGGTTCGCGACCGGCAAACCGCATGGAGCCGCCACCCACCCTGCGTGGCGACGCGGTCTTTTGATCGGGCCGCGTTACGGCCGGGAATAGAGAAGAATCTTGATATGTGCCTGGTCCCGCAATTCCCGGGACCATTCGACAAAGCGTTTCTCGGTGTTGTCTTTCCTGAGGATTTCGACGATCTCGTCCCT
>DASWJX010000141.1:0-8162 GCA_036396915.1 Geopsychrobacteraceae bacterium
TAGCAATTTCAGCAGATGGAGACGCTATGACCAAGAAAATACTCAAGGGCGGCGAATACCTGATCCACGACGTTTCCTGCGGGGAGATCTTCACACCCGAGGATTTTTCCGACGAGCAGAGACAGATCGGCGCCACCACCGAGCAGTTCGTCGCAAACGAGATCATGCCCCACCTCGACGAGATCGATGCGCAGAACTTCGACCTGGTGGTCGCGGGGATGCACAAGTGCGGCGAACTCGGCCTGCTGATGATCGACGCCCCGGAGGAGTACGGCGGGCTGGAACTGGACAAGGCCACCAGCATGCTGGTCAGCGAAAAGATCGCTCCCAGCGGCGCCTTCTCCGTCGTCTACGCCTGTCATACCGGCATCGCCACCCTGCCGCTGGTCTACTACGGCACCCCGCAACAGAAACAACGCTATCTGGAGAAACTGATCAGCGGCCAGTGGTGCGGCGCCTACTGCCTGACCGAACCGGGCTCGGGCAGCGACGCGCTCGGTGCCCGGACCACGGCCACCCTCTCCGCCGACGGGAAATACTATCTGCTCAACGGCACCAAGCAGTACATCACCAACGGCGGCTTCGCCCGCCTGTTTATCGTCTTCGCCAAGATCGACAAGGAACACTTCACCGCCTTTCTGGTGGAAAAGGATTTTGCCGGGCTGATCGTCGGCAACGAAGAGAAGAAGATGGGCATCAAAGGCTCCTCCACCACCCAGATCATTCTCGACAACTGCAGGGTGCCGGTGGAGAACCTGCTCGGCGAGATCGGCAAAGGCCACAAGATCGCCTTCAACGTGCTCAACGTCGGCCGCTTCAAGCTCGGCGCCTGCGTCACCGGGGCCGCCAAGCACGCCCTGCTCGAAGGCGTCAAGTACGCCAACCTGCGGAAACAGTTCGGCAAACCGATCGGGCAGTTCGGCGCCATCCAGGAAAAGATCGCCGACCTGACCGCCGCGACCTTCGCCGCCGAATCACTCATCTACCGTTTGGCGGGCCTGCTCGACGACAAGCTGGCGACCATCGACAAATCGATCGACAACTACTACGAGGAATACCAGAAAGGCATCGAAGAATACTCCCCCGAATGCGCCATCGCCAAAGTCTACTGCAGCGAGGTGCTGGCCCAGGTCGTCGACGAAGTCGTCCAGATTCACGGCGGCTACGGCTTCTGCAGCGAGTATCCCGCCGAACGCTTCTACCGGGACGAACGGATCAACCGGATCTTCGAAGGGACCAACGAAATCAACCGGATACTGATCCCGTCGATGATCCTGCGCAAATCGATGAAAGGGGAACTGCCGCTGCAGGCCGAAGCGATGAAGGCCTTTGAAGCGCTGATGACGCCGAGCTTCGAGGAGATCGACGAGACGCTGCTCTTTGCCGCGGAAAAAGTTCTGCTGAAAAACCTCAAGACCCTGTTCCTGATTCTGGCCGGGGTCGGGGTGCGAAAACACCTGACCAGGCTGGCGGACGAACAGGAAATCCTGATGGCCGCCGCCGATGTGGCGATTCAGATCTTTGCCGCCGAAAGCGCCGTGCTGCGCGCCGAAAAGATCTTTCCGGCCGCCGGCGCAGAAAAGCAGCAACTGCTCAAGGCGGCGGTCAAGATCCTCAGCTTCAACGCCGCCGAGCTGGCCGGCAGCGCCGCCCGCAAAGCCGCCTTCTACCTCGAAGAAGGCGACAACCTGAACATGCTCCTCTCCGGCGTGCGCCGCTTCAGCAAGTACGATGCCAGCGGCCTGCTGCAGGCCAAGCGGACGCTGGCGGCGGCGGCCCTGGAAGAAGAAAAGTATTTATTTTGATTTTCCCCGGCTGCCGGCCTGGCCGGACCTGGAAGTGCTCAACTGTCCGGCCCATTCGCAAAGCGACCTGGTGTACGCCATGCCGGACTGGGCGGTCAGCGGGGACGTGCTGCTGCCGGGCATCTTCCAGTCGCCGCTGCTCGATGTCGACCTGGAAACCGGCCTGCGCTTTCGCAACTACGCGGCCTACTGCACGACCATCGGCAAACTGGCCGGCCTGCGCGGACGCAAAATCCTGCCGGGCCATCGGCAGTTCGTCGCAAGCTTCGACCGGCCGGTGCTGTTCTACCTCGACAGGTTGCTGAGTCGGGCCGCCGCGCTCAAGCCCCACCGCCACGGCGGCAGCGTCGCCGGGCTCGTCCGCCAACTGTTCGGCGACAGCCTGCGGAACGCGTTCCACGTCTAGCTCAAGGCCTCGGAGACGGTGTTCCTGCTCGACTTTCTCGACGATCCGGGGCGCCTGCGCAGCGTCCTGCGGCAGATCGGCCTGTTCGAGGCCGTTGCCGACCGCTACCGGCAAGCGACCGCAAGCCGTTAACCCATGACCTTGACCGAAAAGGACTGATGGACATCCCATGACCAAGTTTCCCGACCTGAACTGCAAATCGCACCCCTTGCGCGAAGCCCTTTACGACGAGCTGCACATCCGGCCCTTTCACACCATCAGCACCCCGCAGCAGATCTCCTACCTGGCGATCCGCGCCCTGGTTCATGAACAGAACCGGGCGCTCGAACTGCTCGGTCAGCTCTGCAGCCAGTTCGGTGTGCCGCAACCTGACGTCAAAACCGCCGGATTTCGGGAGAATTTCGGGACCTTCACCCTGCAATGGGAACGGCATGTCGAGTTCTATTCGATCACCATCATGCGCCCCTGCGGCACCGGCGACGACCCCTTCGCCCGGCCGGCGATCGAGCTGCTGCCGCGCGACTGGCTCGACCGGCAACCGGGAGAAGTGGTGGCGGCGTTCCATATGGCGGTCATCGACGACAGCTGGCCCGCCGAAGAAGACGCCCTGTCCCGCCATTTCGCAGGACACAACCTCTCCATCAGCCAGGCCAAGCAGGGCAACGTGACCCTTTACACCGACTTCCGCCTGCACGCTGACGGCTTCGGCCGCTTCCTCCTGCGCAACCAGGGCCTGTCCGGGGCCCGGATGGGCCGCATGGTCCGCCGCCTGGTCGAAGTCGAAACCTATCGTCTGCTCACCATGATGGCCCATCCGCTGGCCAAACAGATTGCGCCGCAGCTGGAAGACATGGACCGGCAGCTGGCCAAACTGCTGGCGGAGCTGACCAGGATCAGCAGCAACGAGGAGGAGCGCAGCCTGCTGCAGCGGCTCTCGCAGCTGGAAGCCCGGCTGGAAACCTGGCGGGCCGAAACCAATCGACGTTTTTCCGGCGCCAGGGCCTATCACGAAATGGTTGTCGATCGGCTCGGCAGGATCGAAGAGGAGAAGCTCGAAGGCTACACCACCCTCGGCGAATTCATGCGCCGGCGGCTCGATCCCGCCCTTCGCACCTGCACTTCGGTGCATACCTGGATGAATGACCTTTCGCAACGTATCGAACGCGCCAGCGATCTGCTGCGCACCCGCGCCAACCTGACCCTGCAGGAACAGAACCGCGGCCAGCTGGCCGCCATGAACCGCCGCAGCCGTCTGCAGTTCCGCCTGCAGGAAACCGTGGAAGGGCTGTCGGTGGTGGCGATCAGCTATTACCTGGTCGGCCTGATCAATTACCTGCTGTACGCCCTGCCCCTGCAGCAGTGGGGCTTGAGCAGACCGGTCGTCCTTGCCGCCGCCATCCCCCTGGTGCTGGGCGGCGTCTTGTGGCTGACCCGGCGCATCAAGCACCGGCTGATCCAGATTCCGGCCGAGGCGGAAGAGGGGCGATAGCTTCCGCGACCGACAGCGGAACAGCCCTCTTTTTTCATCCGGTCCGCTATGCTAGGATCGGTACCATCATCAACCCAAAAAGGGAACATATCATGCGCAATCAACACGACTCCTGCACCGCGATAGCGACCGCAACCGTCGCCGACGGCTTCCTGGCCAGGGTTTACGGCTGGATGACCGCCGGGCTGGCGCTGACCGCCCTGGCCTCGATGTTCACCCTCTCCAGCGAGGCGCTGCTGCAGCTGATCTTCGGCAACCGGATGGTCTTTTACGGCCTGATCATCGCCGAACTCGGCCTGGTCGTCGCCCTCTCGGCGGCCATCAACCGGATCAGCGCCGCCACCGCCACCCTGCTGTTTTTGGTCTATTCAGCCCTCAACGGGGTCACCTTCGCCGCGATCTTCCTGATCTACACCCAAAGCTCGATCGCCAGCACCTTTTTCGTCGCCTCGGGCACCTTCGCCGCCATGAGCTGCTACGGCTACCTCACCAAGCGCGACCTGACCGGCTGGGGCAGTTTCCTGTTCATGGGCCTGATCGGCATCATCATCGCTTCGCTGGTCAACATCTTTTTGCACAGCGAGATGATCTACTGGATCACCAGCTACATCGGCGTCTTCGTCTTTGTCGGCCTCACCGCCTACGACACGCAGAAGATCAAGCAGATCGGCCAGGCGGGATTCGCCGATGCCGAACAGCAGAAGAAGTCGGCGATCCTCGGCGCCCTGCGGCTCTACCTCGACTTCATCAACCTGTTTCTGATGCTGCTGCGGGTGATGGGCAACCGGCGCTGAGACGGCGGGACGCGCAGAGCAAAATCCCCCTGACAGCAGCCCTTTCCACTTTTGAAACCAAGGAGATAAAATCGTATGCTCTACGTCATCCACTGCTTCGACAAGAAAGACTCCCTGCCGGTCCGCATCGACAACCGCCCGGAACATGTGGCGTACCTGAAGAGTTTCGGCGACAAACTGTTCGCCGCCGGCCCGACCCTGGACGCCGATGAGAACATGAACGGATCGCTGGTGATTCTCGATCTGGAGGATTTGGCGGCGGCCGAAGCCTTCGCCGCCAACGACCCGTATGCCAGGGCCGGCCTGTTTGCAAGCGTCAGCATTCAACCGTGGAAAAAGGTTCTTCCCTAGCAGGCTGCCGGACTGCCGGAGACAAAACACAAGATCCCGGACGGAACGATCCCGGTGACGATCGGCTTGTCGAACGCCCCGCCTCGGCCGGTTTCATCTGCTCGTCGTTCAAACTTTTCTTCTGCCTCCGGCCGGCTTCGGCCGGCGCACCACCTCTTTCACTGTAACCCGCCGCGGGCCGTAAAGCAGCCGGTGGACCTCGCAAGGTCCCGGCGGAGGCCGGCAAACACCAACGGCGGCCGGCAGAACGCCGCCCCGCTCTTCACCATGCCGGCGCCCGGAGCAACGCTTCACTCGCGGACCCGACCGGGACAATGCCCCATTTGCCCCATTGCCCGCCAAGGGAACACAAGGCGGAGCACAGCTGTTTTTGGAGACTGTCGTTCCCTGCCCTTACCGCGGCGCGGATCCTGTGGTATTTTTACAAGAACAAGAGCTTGGCACCAGCTCAGCCATGCACATTCCGGCTTGCAGCAACCGGGGTCCGGACAGGGCATCGAAGCTCAAGGTCAACAGCACCGGATTAAGGAGGTCGACCATGAAAGCGTTACTGGTTGGTGAATACAGAAACGGCAAGCTGCTCGGCTCCACCTATGAGCTGGTCGCCTTCGCCGCTGAACTGGGTGCCGAAAGCGCCATGTTTCTGGTCGGCAGCGGGACCGAACTGCCGCAATACGACGGCACCGTCTACCTGGCCGATGCTGCCAAGCATGGCGAGTACAACCCGAGCGTCCACAAGCAACTGCTGCTCGAAGTGATCGAGAAGGAGCAGCCGGAGCTGGTGGTTCTCTGCCACTCCTCTTACGGCTGGGACCTGGCGCCGCGGCTGGCGCTGGCGCTGCAGGCGGCGCAGATCTCCGAGGTGGTGCAGATCAGGGACGGCCAGCTGGTGGTCCCCAGCTGCAACTCCAAGCTGCGCCGCGACGTGACGGCCCGCAGCGCCCGCAGCGTGGTCACGCTCCAGGCCGGAGCGTTTGGCCTGAGCGCCGAGCCGGTCGGCAGCCCGCGGGTCGAAACCATCGACACCGCCGCTGCGTCCCGCATCGAGTTTGTCGGCTACGAGGCCGCCGAGACCGGCGGGGTCGATCTTTCCAAGGCCGGGGTGATCGTCAGCGCCGGGCGCGGCATCGGCAAACCGGAGAACATCGCAATGATCGCCGCCCTGGCCCGGGCGCTGGGCGGCGAATACGCTGCCAGCCGCCCGGTGGTCGACGCCGAATGGGCCGAACACAACCGTCAGGTCGGCACCACCGGCCAGAGCGTGTCTCCCAAGCTGTACGTCGCCTGCGGAATCTCCGGGGCCATTCAGCATCTGGCCGGGATGAAAAAATCGGCATTCGTGGTCGCCATCAATACCGACAAGGACGCCCCCATCGGCGAGGTGGCCGACGTGCTGGTCGTGGCCGACCTCAAGCAGCTGGTGCCGCTGTTGATCGAGAAAATCGCGAATATCAAGGGCCTGTAGACCTCCGGGAGCAATCCGGCCGGTGGCGCGGATTGCTCCCGGACTGCGCAGGCAGGAGCGCCGGCAAGCAAAAACCAGCCACTCCGGAGCGAGCTATTTTCCGCCTATATCTGTGAAAAACAAAACATTTGACAATTTATCCCGCCTATTCTACAACAGCTGGTCTTACCATTATTAAATCCTCGGGAGACTCTCAATGGTTGAACTGGTCCTGATATTGATCAGCGCGGTGTTCGTCAACAACTTCGTGCTGGCGCGCTTTCTCGGTATCTGTCCCTTTCTGGGCGTGTCGAAAAAGGTGGAAACGGCGCTCGGCATGGGCATGGCGGTCATTTTCGTCATGACCGTCGCTTCGGTGGTCACCTGGTTCATCCAGTACCTGGTCCTGATCCCCTTCGGCATCGAGTATCTGCAGACCATCGCCTTTATCCTGGTCATCGCCTCGCTGGTGCAGCTGGTGGAGATGATCATCCAGAAGTCCAGCCCGGTACTGTACCAGTCGCTCGGCATCTTCCTGCCGCTGATTACCACCAACTGCGCGGTACTCGGCGTGGCGGTGCTCAATATCCAGAAAAGCTACAGCTTCCTGGAGGCGGTGGTTTTCGCCCTGGGCGCCGGACTCGGCTTCACCCTGGCAATGGTGCTGTTCGCCGGCCTGCGCGAACGCACCGATCTCTGCCCGGTGCCGAAAAGCTTTCAGGGCACGGCACTGGCGCTGGTCACCGCCGGGCTCCTCTCGCTGGCCTTCATGGGCTTTGCCGGGCTGGTCAAAGGTTGATGGCGTCGCAAAAAGTCCGCCCTGCGGCGTTACGGAGTTTTTTCAGGACCTCGACATACCTGATGTATGCCTTCGCCCCTGAAAAACCACCAGGCCTTGCAGGACGAAATTTTTGCTTAGCCATCCTCTGAGTTTTTGCGGAGGCATCAACAATGGTTTCAAAAGGAGTGTATGTTATCGCCACAGTCGCGGTGCTGTCAAGGAAAGGAAGAGGGAAGCCGCATCCGGGCTTGGCTTTTCCTTCCTCAATTTGCTATAGTGCCGTCATTCCTCTTTCCATGAGATGCCCGCATGCCCCCCAAGGAGAGCCTTCCCCGGATCGCCATCGCCCTGGCCGTCTTCGGCCTTCTCGCCCTCCTGATGGGAACAGGCTTCCGCCCCCTCGAGGAGCTCGAGAACCGGATGCTCGACCTGCGCTTCCGCTGGCGCGGTCCTCTCGTCCCGCCCGAGGAGGTGGTCATCGCCGCCATCGACGAGGAGAGCATCGCCCGGCTGGGCCGCTGGCCCTGGGACCGGGACCGGCTGGCCGAACTGGTGCGGACCCTGAACCGCTGCGGCGCCGACCTGATCGTCTTCGACATCATCCTGAGCGAAGCGGAGCGCCACGATGCCGTGCTGGCCGAGGCGATGGACGAGGCGGGGAACGTGCTGCTGCCGATCGTCTTCGCTTTTGACGGACAGGATTCCCGGGAACTCCCCCCGGAAATCGCCGATGGTGCCTACCGCAGCGTGGGGCATCCGGAGGCGTGGCGCGAATTTCCGCCGATCACCGCCGGCAAGGTCCTCCTTCCGGTGCCCGAACTGGCCGAGGCGGCGATGGGGTTCGGCCATATCAACATGTTTCCGGATCGGGACGGGGTCCTGCGCTGGGAGGTTCTCGCCATCGCCCACCAGGGGCGGATTTACCCTTCCCTGCCCCTGCAGGCCGCGACGATGCGGCTGGGAGTCCCCCCCGGGGATCTCGTCCTCGATGCCACCCGGGGGGTTTCCGTCGGCCGGCGCTTCCTTCCCACCGATGTCTGGGGGCGAGCCCTGATCCCCTGGTACGGCCCCGGCCGCACCTTCCCCCACTTC
>DASWJX010000142.1:0-4584 GCA_036396915.1 Geopsychrobacteraceae bacterium
GCAACTCGAAACAAGTCACTTCAATTATCTGCAGCTCGGCCGGGAGAAGGCGGCGGCGGAAAACGACAACGCGCGGCTGGCCGCACAGCTGAAGTCGGAGCAGGCCAGGCTGCAGGAGAACCTGGCGGTGCTCGATCAGGCCGGGGACAGCCTCAAACTCGAATTCCAGAACATCGCCAACCGGATTTTCGACGAGAAGAGCCGGCGCTTCGCCGACCAGAGCCGGATCGATCTCGACGCGATCCTGACGCCGTTCAAGGATCAGATCCGCGCCTTCGAGCAGAAGGTCAGCGCCAGCTACGAGAAGGAGGGGCGGGAACGCTTCTCGCTGATGAAGGAGGTGCAGCGGCTGCAGGATCTCAACCAGCAGATCAGCGTCGACGCCGAAAACCTGACCCGGGCCTTGAAGGGGGACAGCCAGACGCAGGGGGCCTGGGGCGAGATGATCCTGGAACGGATCCTGGAAGAGTCGGGGCTGCGCAAGGGGATCGAGTACGCGGCCCAGGGCGGCTTTCGCGATACGGAGGGAAAACTGCTCAAGCCGGACGTGGTGATCCACCTCCCCGAAGAGAAGGACATCGTCGTCGATTCCAAGGTGACGCTGGTGGCCTACGAGCGCTACCTGCGGGCGACCGGGGAGGAGGAACGGGAGCGCGCGGTCAAGGCCCACCTGCTGTCGATCAACAACCACCTGAAAGATCTCGGCGGAAAAAACTACGACGCTCTGCCCGGCCTGCGCAGTCTCGACTTCGTGCTGATGTTCATCCCCATCGAGAGCGCCTTCATGCTGGCCATCGCCCGCGACAGCGAGATCTTCCGCAAGGGCTTCGAGCGGGGCATCGTCATCGTCAGCCCGTCGACGCTGCTGGTGACGCTGCGCACCATCCAGAGCATCTGGCGCTACGAGTACCAGAACCGCAACGCCCTGGAGATCGCGCAGAAGGCCGGCGACCTCTACGACAAGTTCGTCGGCTTCGTCGATGACCTGGAGAAGGTCGGCGAGCATCTGGACCGCACCAGAAAGATATACGACGGGGCGCACAACAAGCTGATCAGCGGCAAGGGCAATCTGGTCAACCGGGCCCACGGTCTGATCGAGCTGGGGGTCAAGAGCAAGAAGCAGCTGCCGAAGGGACTGGTCGAGGATGCCGGTCTGGAGCTGCCGGCGGGGAAGCCGTAGTTAGGAGGCTGTCGGACTATCCATGAACCGGCTGCAAATTCGGCTGCTTGGCCCATATCCCAGCTCCTTTTCGGCCCATAGCTATGGCTATGAGCTCTCAAACGAGCCAGGATCTGGTCTCAAGCTTCCAAATTTTCGCTTCGGCCCGCATAGTCCGGCAGCCTCCTAGCCAAAGGTTCCGCGCCCCCGCCGCTCAGTGCTCCAGAAATTGTAAGCGCTCTGTCGTGCGGCCTTCCCCCGGCAGCAGCCGTACCGGTGGATAGTCCCCGATCAGGGTGCGCCGCCACCAGCGGCCGGTGGCCCGTTTTTCGGAGCGGTCGGTGAAACTGTAGCGGTAGATGCGCACCCGCAGATAGGTCGGCGGCGTTTCGAAGGGGACCGTTTTCAGCAGCGCCTGCACGCTCGGTTCGCCCTGCAACAGGCCCTGCAGCAGGCGCAGAACCCAGAACTCCAGCTGCTCGGGCCGCAGCGCGGCGAACCACAACTGCCAGTCCAGCCGCGGCATATGCGGCGCGGCCTGTCCCGGAGCGCGATCGCAGGCGCCCGGTTTCCAGCGGAATTCATAGGCCCGCCAGTGCTCAAGGTCGTTGCTCCCCTCGAAGATCAATTCCAGACGCTCGGTGGTCATCACGGCGAACAGGCCGTAGGGGTTGGAAATCAGGTAGGTGGAGAGCAGCGCCAGCAGGCGATTGGCGCGCGCCGGCGGGTACAACAGGCCGATCAGCTGCAGCAGGTTGGCCAGGAAAAAGACCGAAAACAGCAGGCTGACGGCCAGGGCCGCCCAGCCGGCGGTCGCTTGCGGCGGCAGTCGGTCGAGCCAGCTCTGCAGGGGGGCCAGATAGCGGCCGTCGACCAGCGGCAGCAGCAGCACCAGGGTCAGCAGATTGAAAAAGCCGTAGTTGCCGGTCAGCATGATCAGGCCCTGAAACAGCACGCTGAGCAGAGTTCCCAGCAGCCGCAGCGGGGCCGTCAGCAGGAACAGCAGCGGCACCAGCAGTTCGAAAAAGAAGGTGCCGAGGGTCGAGAAAGACTGCAGCGCGCGCGGCAGCTGATGGGCGTGCCAGCCGCCGCGATTCGGCAGGGGCTGGGTCTGGTAGTGATGATCGAGCGCGCGCAGCCGGCGCCAGTCGGGATCGCCGCTGGTCAGTTTGACGACGCCGGCCGAGATCATGAAGCGGAAGACGAAAAACCAGTAGACCGCCGTCATCAACGGGGTCGGTGGCGTGACCAGCGCGTAAAAGATGCTGATGAAACCCGCTTCGAGCAGCAGCGCGTCCCACTGGAAGGAGAGGAAATCGCGGCCGGCGACGACGAAGGAGAAGTATCCCCACCAGAGCAGCGCCAGCAGCAGCGGCGGCCACAGGCCGCAGATCAGCAGCACGGCGCAAACGATGCCGCCCCAGGCGGTGGCCAGCAGCCAGCGGTCGCCGTCCCTGAACCAGAACAGGCTCGGCGTCATCCGGAAGCCTTTTTTCCCCGCGCGGCGACGCACCGCCCGCAGGTAATCGGCGATCGGCAGCAGTCCGTTGCGGCCGTAGAGACCGGGCAGCTGGCGCAGCAGTGACGCGAAGGCGATCAGGTAGACCAGTCCGAGCAGTTTCACAAAGAGCCACTGGTTGAACCAGAGCTCGCCGGCCGGCTGCAGCAGCTCCATCGCTCTACCTCACATCCGGTTCGTTCCCCTTTGTATTGTCCAGAAAACGCCGGCGCAGCTCCGGAGTCGGCAGCAGGCAGGAGGTTTTGCGGCCGAACCAGGCAAAACGCCGCGTGGCGATCCAGCGATAGCAGCCGTCGCGCAGGGCGCGCGGCAGAAAGCGCAACAGCGCCACAAGCGGCCAGCCGCCCGACAGGCGGCGGCTGATTTGCAGGGCGGCATCGCTGCGCAGGTAAACCTTGCCGCGATCGATCAGCACCATGGTTTCCGACTCCAGGCCCTGCAGCCCATGCTCGGCCAACAGCCGCTCGCCGGCCGGCGACTGCAGCGCCGCAAAACGAAAGCGCGCCCGCGGATCGCGGCGGATGATGAACTGCACCGCTCGATCGCAGAGGTTGCACTCGCCGTCAAACAGGATGATCGGATGTTCTTCCATGGCCGGTCCACATTACGGGTCGCTCGCGGGTCCCGCGCGCTTTGCGGGCTCTCTTTTCAGTTTAGCGGATTTACCTGCCCGGGGCAGGGCTCAACCACCTTCTTTGTCGGCTCCGCTTGCGATGTTGCGCCCCAGGCCGGCGTTTCAGCATCCCTTGTAGCGGGGGGAACGCTTGTCCAGAAAGGCGTTGACCGCCTCCAGGTGGTCTTCGGTGTGGTGGGACATGCCCTGGAAGGCGGCGCAGAGATCGAGGAAGTCGGGCAGCTCCTGGCGCTGGGCCAGCTTCATCATCCGCTTGGTCAGCCGCACCGCGTGGGGCGGCTTGGCGGCGATCTCCGCGGCCAGCTCCCGGACCCGCGGCAGCAGCGCCTCTTGCTCGGTCACCTCCAGCAGAATCCCCAGCTCCAGCGCTTCGGCGGCCTTGAGCAGCCGGCCGCTCAGGATCAGTTCCGCCGCCCGCTGGTAGCCGATCAGGCGCTGCAAAAACCAGCCGCCGCCGTCGCCGGAGATGATCCCCAGATTGATGAAGGTCTGGCCCAGCAGCGCCCGGTGCGAGCCGATCCGCAGGTCGCACATGCAGGCCAGGTCCATCCCCGCGCCGATCGCCGGGCCGTTGAGCGCGGCGATGGTGGGGATTTCCGCCCGCTGCAGGGCCAGCGGCAGCTGCTGGATGCCGCGCCGGTACTGGTCCTGGATCTCCAGCACCGAGCCGCCGAACATCCCCTCCCGGTCGCGCATCTCCTTGACGTTGCCACCGGCGCAAAAGGCCTTGCCGGCGCCGGTGAGAATCAGCACCGAAACCTCCGGGGAGGCGTTGCACCAGTCGAGGGCGGTGACGATGTCGTCCACCAGGGCGGTGCCGGTCAGGGCGTTGCGCAGGTCGTCGCGCTGGAAGGTCAGGAGGGCAACCCGGTCGTCGAGGGACAGGGTGGAGTCGGTGAGGCTGGGCAGGGACATGATACGCTCCGCGTTTAGGGTGAGATGGCTTTTTCAGTGGAAAACTTGTTTCACGGGTATAGCACTAAATCTAGCAATAATCGCGGCCAAAAAACATGCCGGGAGCGGAAGAAAGTGTCTTTTCCTTTGATTGAGCTCCCTCCCCCTCAAGGGGAGGGCTGGGGTGGGGATGGGGTTTTTCTGTCTGCAGCTTGAGCGATGCTGCTTGTGTCTTCCGAAGACGAGCGCCCCTGGTTCAAGGCAGCGAAGAACGCCGACTCCGCGAAGCCGGTCGGCTATACTGTAAAGCCACGGCGCCCTCGGTTGCAGAACCGCGCTCTCCCTCGATCCCCCCGGCGGGGAGGGACTGACCCCCCT
>DASWJX010000143.1:0-10355 GCA_036396915.1 Geopsychrobacteraceae bacterium
TGCGACGTTGTGTATCGGCAACCACGAACATCGAACATCGAACATCGAACATCGAACATCGAACATCGAACCACGAACATCGAACTTCAATCCTCGAACCCCAGACGGAGTCTGACGTGAAGAACGATATGATCCTGCTCGGCCATGGCAGCGGCGGCAAGCTCAGCCACCAGCTGCTCGATGAGCTGATTATCCCGACCCTCTCGCAGCTGGCGCAGCGCGACCAGAACGATGCGGCGGTGCTGGAAGGGATCAGCGGCAGCCGGCTGGCGTTTACCACCGATTCCTACGTTGTCGATCCGATCTTTTTCCCCGGCGGCAATATCGGCGATCTGGCCGTCAACGGCACGGTCAACGATCTGGCCATGAGCGGCGCGCGGCCGCTGGCGCTCAGCGTCGGCCTGATTCTCGAAGAGGGGCTTGCCCTGGACGATCTGCGCCGGGTGCTGGTGTCGATGCGGCAGGCGGCGGATGCCGCCGGGGTGCGGATCGTGACCGGTGATACCAAGGTGGTGCCGCGCGGCAAGGGGGACAAGATCTTCATCAACACGTCGGGGATCGGGGTCTTCGATCACGATCTTGAAATCGCCGGCAGCGGCGCCCGTCCCGGTGACCAGGTGCTGATCAACGGCAGCATCGGCGATCACGGCATGGCGGTTCTGGCCAGTCGCGAAGGGCTGGAGCTGGAATCGGCTATCGCCACCGACAGCGCGGCGCTGAACGGGCTGGTGGGCGAGCTGCTGCAACAGTTCGGCGCCGCCGTCCATGTCCTGCGCGACCCGACCCGGGGCGGCGTCGCGACGACGCTCAAGGAGATCGCCCGGCAGTCGCGGGTCGATATCTGTCTGCAGGAGGAGCGCTTGCCGGTGACCGAAGCCGTGGCCGGGGCGTGCGCCATCCTCGGTCTCGATCCGCTGTATGTCGCCAATGAAGGCAAGCTGCTGGCGATCGTCGCACCCGACCGGGCCGAGGCGCTGCTGGCCGCCATGCGCCAGCATCCGGCGGGACGGCAGGCGGCACTGATCGGCGAGGTGGTCGCGGAGTCCGCGGGGCGGGTCATGATGCGTACGGCGATCGGCGGCTTGCGGGCGATCGAGATGCTGGCCGGCGAACAGTTGCCGCGCATCTGTTGAAGCGGAGGGCGTCTGTCGGGCGTGATCGGCGCCGCTTGCATTGCGCAACTTTTGTGCTAAGGTGGTGAAAACGGTCCGGAGGAGGTTTGGTGTATGATGATCCGTGTCATGTATCCGACCGGCGACTACGACATGGTTCGTAATGATGTTCTCGATCTTCTGGTCGCCGAACATCGGGTCAAGAAGTTCCTGCGCGCCGGCGGCTGGGTTGATCTCGATCGGGATGCGGCCCGGCTGCGGAGCGGCTCCAGCCCCGCTTGGCGAGGGGGCGAGCGGAGAGCCCCCCGGCTGCACTAGCGCGGAAAAACATCAAGAACAGCAACAGGGTCTGCGTCTTCTGATGCCGGCCCTGTTCTGCTCTCTGCCGCCGCCGGTCGCATCCGGCCGATGCCGGACGAGGCCGGAGGCGCGGTTGGGGAAGATGGTTGCTGACCGGTGATGCGTGACGGGGCAGGGGAGACAGGATGCGTCTGCTGGCGATCGGCGATATCCACGGCCAACTTGAGCGGCTGAACAGGCTGCTGGCCAGGGTCCGCCCGCGGCCTGACGATCAAGTGGTGCTGCTGGGGGATTATATCGACCGGGGTCCCGACGCGAAAGGGGTGATTGACGCCCTGCTCAAGCTGCGGGGGGCTGCCCCGCGGACGGTTTTCCTGCGCGGCAACCACGAACAGATGTTGCTCGACAGCCTGTTTGAGCTCGGCATCATGAGCGACTGGAAACCGTTGCGCGCTTATGCCGGCAGCCCCGACCTGTCGCTGAGCACGGACCGCTTCCTGTTCGAAATGAACGGCGGGCTCGCGACCCTGCTCAGCTATGTGGGCGCTGCCCCGCAGCCGTTTGCCGACCGGGAGTCGGCGTACCGGATGATTCCCCGGCGCCATGTCGATTTCCTGAAACAGACCGCTCTCTACTATCGCTATCGAAACTTTTTATTTGTTCATGCCGGCATCAACGCACGGGATCCGCTGGGCGAAAGACAGGGCCCCTATGACCTGCTCTGGCGGCGCCGGGTCGATCCCTGCCGGATCGGGGCACAGGCGGTGACGGTGGTGCACGGTCATACCCCCTGCCGGGAGCCGTTGTTCACTGAACGGGAGATCAATCTGGATACCG
This sequence comes from Geopsychrobacteraceae bacterium, assembly GCA_036396915.1. Classification (GTDB taxonomy): domain Bacteria; phylum Desulfobacterota; class Desulfuromonadia; order Desulfuromonadales; family Geopsychrobacteraceae; genus BM509. Next base: position 2,250 of record DASWJX010000143.1, read on the forward strand.
GCGCGGGTCACGGCCGGCTGCTGTCCTGTTGCGATCTGCTGACGGGAAAGGTCTGGCAGGCGTAGCCGCGAAGCTTGGCGGCGGGCGGGCGGTGCTGTGAAAAACCAGGGGGTCGGCGCACCATGGCAGACCCCCCGGCGGCAAGGATGAACTCCGGGGAAGACCGACAAGCGGGCGTTTCAGCTGATCCGTTCCTGGCGTTCCTGCTCGGTTTTGCAGTCGATGCAAAGGGTGGTGACCGGCCGTGCTTTCAGGCGCTCGATGCCGATCTCCTCTTCGCAGCTCTCGCACTCGCCGAAGACCCCTTCCTCGATCCGCTCCAGGGCCTCGCGGATTTTACTGATCAGCTTCCGTTCCCGGTCGCGGATGCGCAGTTCGAAGTTGCGGTCCGATTCGAGGCTGGCCCGGTCGGTGGGGTCGGGAAAGTTGGTTTTTTCTTCCGTCATGTCCAGAACGGTTTTGCCTGCTTCATGCAGGAGTTCGTCCATCTGCTTCTGCAGCAACCCTTTGAATTCATCCAGCTGTTGTTTATCCATGGTCAACCTCATTTTTCAATGGAGTCCCTATCAGGGAACGTCTGGCCGACGAAAAAACTGATAAGGCTCATGATAACCCAACCGGGTTCAGAATGTTCCACCCAACTGCACGTAGAGGATCAGCAGCAGCAACCCTGCCGCCAGCCAGGCGGACAGGATATCCCCGCTTTTGGTCGGCGGACGTGCCGCCATCTGCTGCGTCTCTGTGCTGATGGCGGAGGCAGGCACCCTTTTCAGCAGTTGTTCGAGAAGGGCGGCAAAATCCGCATAGCTGTTCGATATGATAACAAAGTCGGGTTCGGTGCTGATACTTAAAAATGCCCGTTTTCGGACCAAAACGGTGTCAATCGAGGTGATATCAGCGTAGATCAGGCGTTTTCTGCGGAACAGTTTGCGCACCACCAGCGCCTCTTCCTCCAGTATCACGCGCCGCCGGCTGCTTTCAAGAAAGAGCACCGCCACCGGAATCAGCAGAGCGGACAGGATCAGGATTTTGGCGCTCGGCTGCTGCTGTACGATGCAGAGTATCAGCAGCAGAACACTGAAAAGAAGCACCAGCCCGAGGGGCAGGAGAAAGCTTTTGCGGATGCTGAATTCTCTGGTATCCATCATGGTCCATAGCCGGAAAAGAGACAAAATCGCCGAATATTAACAAATTGCGCCGGTTTTGCAAATCGCAAACGGCAACCGCCGCGTTTCCGGGCGAGCGGCCGCCCGTGCCGCTCCGGTTTCGGCGGGCCGTCGCTTATTCGAAGATGACCTCCAGCGCTTCGCCGGCGCGGCGGACGCCGATCAGTTGCATCCCCTCGGGCGCTTCCAGGTTTTTCAGATTGCCCTGCGGCAGGACGCAGCGGTTAAAGCCGAGCCGGGCGGCCTCGCGCACCCGCAGTTCCGGCCGGGACACGGCCCTGATCTCACCGGTCAGGCCGACTTCACCGAAGATCACGGTGCGCGGTTCGATGGGTCGATTCAGGTGACTCGAAGCGAGGGCGGCGATCGCCCCCAGATCGACGGCCGGTTCGTCGAGGCGGACGCCGCCGGCCACGTTGAGAAAGATATCCTGGCCGGAGAGGGAGAGTTCGACCTTCTTTTCCAGAATCGCCACCAGCAGGGCGATCCGTTTGTGGTCGATGCCGATCGCCGTCCGCTGGGGGGTGCCGAAAGAACTGCTGGAGACCAGGGCCTGCAGTTCGACCAGGATCGGCCGGCTCCCCTCCAGGGTGGGGACCACGGCGCTGCCGGCACTCTTCTCCGGCCGTTCGGCGAGGAACAGTTCGGAGGGGTTGCTCACTTCGGTCAGCCCTTCCTCTTTCATCTCGAAGACGCCGATCTCGTTGGTCGACCCGAAGCGATTCTTGACCGCGCGCAGAATCCGGTAGGGGTGGCCCGGATCGCCCTCGAAGTAGAGGACCGTGTCGACCATGTGTTCCAGCATCCTCGGCCCGGCAATCGCGCCGTCCTTGGTGACGTGGCCGACCAGGAAGGTGGGGATGCCGTCCCCCTTGGCCAGCAGCATCAGGCGTCCGGCGCATTCACGGACCTGGCTGACGCTGCCCGGCGCCGATTCCAGGTTGCTGGTAAAGATGGTCTGGATCGAGTCGATGACCAGAAAGTCAGGCTTCAGTTCCTCGACCCGCTTGTGGATCTGTTCCAGGGAGGTTTCGGCCAGCAGAAAGAGCTCTTTTGCGTTGATGCCGAGCCGCTCGCCGCGCAGTTTCACCTGCCGGGTCGATTCCTCGGCGGTGACGTAGAGGGCCTTGCCGCGCCGCGCCAGGCGATCGATCGCCTGCAGCAGCAGGGTCGATTTGCCGATGCCGGGGTCGCCGCCGACCAGGATCAGCGATCCGGGCACGACACCGCCGCCCAGGGTGCGGTCGAATTCGCCGATACCGCACTTCAGGCGATCTTCTTCGCTACCGTCCACTTCGTGCAGACGCTGGGGGCGGCCCGGTGACGCCGGGCCGCGGCCGACGTCGGCTGTCGCCGCCGGCGATTCCTCGACCAGCGAGTTCCATTGCCGGCAGTCGGGACATTTGCCGAGCCATTTGGGGCTTTGAAAGCCGCATTGCTGGCAGCTGAAAAAGGTCTTCTGTTTGGCCAAGATAGCTCCCCCTGATCGCGTCGCTGTGCGCTTCCCTGCGCAAGGCAGCCTATCCTATGCCGATGCGCAAAGGCTGTCAATTGCAACCGCCGTGACCCGCCCCCCTGTCGTTGCCGCCGGAGCTGCGCTATACTGCCACGGAAGTCTCAGTCCACAACCTTAGTCCGACACCCTCTTTGAGGAGCCGTATGAACTACCGGGAACTTCAGGACGCTCTTGCCGCGTTCGATCTGCCGCAACGGGTCAGCTGGCGCCAGCTGAAGGAGCGGCACCGGCAGCTGGTGCGCCGTTACCACCCTGACGCCGGCGCTGTCGCGGAACCGGAAAAGATCAGGGAAATCAATGCCGCTTACCGGATCCTGTGTGATTACTGCAGCGACTACCGCTTCGATTTTTCCCATCGGGAATTTCTGGAGCAGTGCCCCGAGGAGCGTCTGCGCGAACAGTTTGCCGAAGACCCGTTGTGGGGGGGTGGAAAATAATTCTGCTTTTCCACCGGTTCCCCTTTTCTCGCCGGCGACGAGCATGCTATCCTTTCCAGTTCGCAATCCCGCATGAAACGATGAAACCGTTTAGATAGCACGAATAGAATAGAAGACAGCCATGAATCAGTTGCACGCCCTGACCGAAGTCAGTCGTCCGTCCCGTTATCTGGGCGGGGAACTTGGCAGTATCTGCAAGGCGCCGGGGAGTGTCGATCTGCGGATCGCGCTGGCGTTCCCCGACGTCTATGAAATCGGCATGAGCCATATCGGCTTTCCGATTCTCTATCACATCCTCAATCGTCTCGACTGGGTGGCGGCGGAGCGGGTTTACGCCCCCTGGCCCGACATGGCGGACTGGCTCAGGCAGCACGAAGAGCCGCTCTGTTCGCTGGAGACGGGTCTGCCGCTGGCCGATTTCGATATCCTCGGTTTTACCCTGCAGTACGAACTCAGCTACAGCAACCTGCTCGGCATGTTGGAGCTGGCCGGCTTGCCGCTGTGCAGCAGCGAGCGGGACGCGTCGGCGCCGCTGGTGGTGGTCGGCGGCCCCTGCGCTTTCAACCCCGAACCGCTGGCGGATTTTTTCGACTGCGCGGTGATCGGCGACGGTGAAGAGGTGATCGTCGAGCTGTGCCAGGCGGTGTTGCAGGCCAAGCGCGAGGGGCTGTCCCGTGCGGAATTGCTGCAGCGCCTGGCACGGATCGAGGGCATCTATGTGCCGTCGCTGTTCGTCGTCACTTATCATGAAGACGGCCGGATCAGCAGCCTGGCCCCGCAGCAAGACGATTATCGGACCGTGCGCCGGCGCTTCCTGGCCGATCTGGAGCAGGCGGAGTTCCCGACCCGGCCGATCGTTCCTTTCATGCAGACGGTGCACAATCGGGTGGCGCTGGAGATCGCACGCGGCTGTACCCGCGGTTGCCGGTTCTGCCAGGCCGGCTATATCTACCGGCCGGTGCGTGAGCGCAGCCCGCGGCGGATCGCCGGCCTGATCGATCAGGCCCTGGAAAATTCGGGGTTTGAGGAGATCTCCCTGCTGTCGCTGTCGACCGGGGATTACAGCTGTATCGAGCCGCTGATGCAGGGACTGATGGCGCGCTACGCGCAGGATCAGGTGGCGGTCTCCTTCCCCAGCCTGCGGGTCGGTTCGCTGACTCCGGAGCTGATGGAAGAGATCAAAAAGGTGCGCAAAACCGGCTTCACCCTGGCGCCCGAAGCGGGGACCGAACGGTTGCGCGCGGTGATCAACAAGGGCATCACCGAAGCGGATCTGCTGGAAACCACCGCCAGCGCCTACCAGCTCGGCTGGCGGCTGATCAAGCTCTATTTCATGATGGGGCTGCCGACCGAAACCGAGCAGGACCTGGAGGCGCTGATCGAGCTGGCCGCCCAGGTCAAGCGCAGCGGCAGGGGGACGCAGGGGGGCGCCGATGTCAATGTGGCGGTCTCCACCTTCGTGCCGAAGCCGCATACCCCGTTCCAGTGGGAGGCGCAGATCGGCATCGAGCAGACCCTGCACAAGCAGAAACTGCTGCGCGACGGCCTGAGAAGGAAAAAGCTGCGCTTCAAATATCATGAAGCGGAATCCTCTTTTCTGGAGGGGGTGTTCGCCCGCGGCGACCGGCGGCTCGGCCGGGTCCTGGTGCGGGCGCTGGAGCTCGGCTGCCGCTTTGACGGCTGGCGCGAGCATTTCAACTTTGCCCTGTGGCAACAGGCTTTTGCCGACTGCGACATCGATCCCGCGTGGTATCTCCGCGAGCGGCAGCAGGACGAAGTGCTGCCCTGGGACCATATCGACTGCGGCCTGCCCAAGGCGTTTTTCGTCAAGGAGCGGCAGCGGGCGCTCGGCGGCGAGGCGACCCCCGATTGCCGCGGCGACAACTGCCATCAGTGCGGCGTCTGCGATTTCGACGTGGTGAAGATGCGGCTGGTCGACGCGGAGCACGGCGTGCTCGCCCCGGTTGAGACGGAAAGAACTCCGCTCCCCGACCCGGAGGATGAAACGCAGCGGTACAAGATCCGCTTGCGTCTCAGCAAGCGCGGGCGGGCGCGGATGGTCGGCCATCTTGAGTATCTGACCATGTTTCAGCGCGCGGTACGGCGGGCCGGGCTGCCGGTGCGTTTCTCCCAGGGCTTTCATCCGACCCCGAAGGTTTCCTACCTGGAGGCGTTGCCGCTGGGGGTGGAGAGCGATGCGGAGCTGGTCGATATCGAACTCTACCGGCCGCCGATCGCCCGCGAGGTGGTGACGGCTCTGAATCGCCAGCTGCCGCAGGGTTTCACCATCCTCGAAGGGGTCGTCATCGACTGGCGCAGCCCTTCACCGTCGGCGGCGGTCGCCCGGAGCATCTACCGGCTGCCCCTGCCGCAGCCGGTTCCCGCCGATCTGGACCGGCGGATCGAAAAGCTGCTGGCCGCGGACGAAATTCCGTTAATCAAGGTCAAGAAGGGGCGCGAAGTCCGCAGCGACCTGCGTCCCGACCTGGTCGATCTGCAACGGCTGGGGGACGAGCTGGAGCTGAGCCTGGTCAAGGGCAGCCCGCTGCAGATGGCGGCCATCCTGCTCGATTGCGATGTCGAGCAGGTGCGCAAGCTCGGCGTCCGCAAGACGGCGATCCTGCTGAACGCCTGAACGGCGAGGGTTGCTGCCTGCGCAAAACGCGCAACGTAAAGAGCCATACACCACCCAGTGGTGTTGATATTTTGGAATTTAGCGGTCCGGATTGGAGAAAAGCATGATGACCAAGGAGCTGGTAATCAACACCACCTCCCATGAAACCCGTGTGGCCCTGCTCGAAGGGGGGCACATCGCCGAGCTCTATATCGAGCGCGAGCGGGAGATGGGAATTGTCGGCAATATCTACAAGGGGCGGGTGATCCGGGTTTTGCCGGGGATGCAGGCGGCTTTTGTCGACATCGGGCTGGAGAAAGCCGGCTTTCTCTACGTCGCCGATGTGCTCGACGAGATGGAGGAGGTGGCTCGCAGCATCGACGGCGACGAGGCGTCGCCGGGGCCGCAGGAGGAGGGGGAGCTGCCGGTTCTGCCGCCGATCGAGGATCTGCTGACCGAAGGCCAGGAGCTGCTGGTGCAGATTTCCAAGGAGCCGATCGGCACCAAGGGGGCGCGGATCACCTCGCACATCTCCCTGCCCGGCCGGCACCTGGTCTATATGCCCACCGTCGATCATATCGGCATCTCGCGGCGCATCGATTGCGAAGCGGAGCGGGAGCGGCTGCGCGGCATCGTCGAGTCGATCCGCACCCCCGGCACCGGATTCATCGTCCGCACCGTTTCGGAAGGGAAGAGCGAGGACGACCTGCGCGCCGATATGAAGTTTCTGGTCGGGCTCTGGGAGAACCTGAGCCGCGATCTCGACCGGCAGCCGGTGCCCAGCCTGATCCATTCCGATCTGGATGTGACCAGCAAGGTGCTGCGCGATATCCTGACCGAGGAGGTCAAGCGGATCGTGGTCGATTCCCGCGAGGAATACGACAAGATCGTCCGTTTTATCCGCACCTTCATGCCCCGCCTGAATTATTCCATCGAGTTCTATGACGGCACTGAGCCGATCTTCGATTCCTTCGGCCTGGAGGTGGAGATTTCCCGCGCCCTGGGGCGCAAGGTCTGGCTGAAAAGCGGCGGTTCGATCATTATCGAACAGACCGAGGCCCTGACCGCGGTGGATGTCAACACCGGCCGCTATGTCGGCAAGCACAACCTGGAAGATACCATTCTCAAGACCAACCTGGAAGCGGTGCGGGAGATCGCCTTTCAGCTGCGGTTGCGGAATATCGGCGGCCTGATCATCATCGACTTTATCGATATGGAAAAAGAGCCCCACCGGGAAAAGGTGCACTCGGCGCTGGAAGAGCTGCTGCGCAACGACAAGAACAAAACCAATATCCTCAAGATCAGCGAGCTGGGTCTGGTCGAGATGACCCGCAAGCGGGTCCGCGAGAGTATCGGCCGGACCCTCTGCGAGCCCTGCCCTTATTGCGAGGGGAAGGGCTATGTCAAGGGGCCGCTGACGGTGATCTACGAGATCCTGCGCGAACTGCAGCGCGAACTGTCCGACCTGCCCGACGGACGGATCACCCTGCTGACCCATCCCGATGTCGCCGGACTGCTGGTCGACGAGGAGCGGGCCGGCATCGATGATCTGGAGCGCCGTCACGGACGACATATCGCCATCAATTCGCGACCCGGGTTTCACCTGGAGCAGTTCGAGATCGCGCTGGGTTAGCGGAACCGGGTGCGGATTTTGCTGTTGACAGTGTTTTTGCGCTCCTCTATAGTGTGCCGTTGCAGCGGAATTCACTCGCTGTAACAACAGATGCCAAAGAGCAAGGAGTAGAAACATGTATGCGGTGATCAAGACCGGAGGAAAACAGTATAAAGTTTCCGCAGGCGACCTGGTAAAGGTCGAGAAGGTCGAAGGCGCGGTGGGTGACACCATCGAGCTCGACCAAGTCCTCATGGTCGGTGGCGCAGAGGTTAAACTCGGAACACCTCTCGTACCAGGCGCTAAAGTAACAGCGCAGATCGTTGCCCAGGAAAAAGACAAGAAGATTCTCGTCTTTAAATCCAAGCGGCGCAAAGGGTACCGTAAGAAAAACGGCCACCGCCAACCCATTACCCGACTTAAAGTCGCGGCAATCGAAGCGTAAGGAGGCGAGCTCATGGCTCACAAGAAGGCTGCCGGTAGTACCAGGAACGGCCGCGACAGTATTGGCAAGCGACTCGGTGTGAAGCGTTTCGGCGGACAGCAGGTCAGCGCCGGATCGATTCTGGTGCGGCAGCGCGGCACCACATTCCACCCGGGCAACAATGTCGGTTGCGGCAAGGATTATACCCTGTTCGCGCTGGTCGAGGGCGAGGTCAAGTTCGAGACCAAGGCTAAGGGACGTAAGTACATCAGTGTTTACGCTTCCTGAGTCGTTTTTTTGGAAACAGCTCGAAAAAACCCGGTTTCGCCAGTGCGAT
>DASWJX010000144.1:0-20149 GCA_036396915.1 Geopsychrobacteraceae bacterium
CCGGCCTGGCGGGCGGCGCCGGGAAAGCGACCGGCGCCGATCACCAGCAGCAGCAGAGCGCCGATCGCCAGCAGTTCTATCGCTCCGAAACCGAACATGTCGCTCAACTCCCCTGATAGATCTGCAGATGGCCGTGAGCGCCGCTGATCGCTGCGCCGATGTGCGCGGCGAGGATGCCCCCGGCCTGCAGTTTCCGACGCAGCAGTTCCAGCTTATCCGGGGCGACGGCCAGCAGCAGCCCGCCGGAGGTCTGCGGATCGCAGAGCAGATCGATCAGTTCGCGAGCGATCTGCTGATGACCGTCGACGCGGGGCAGGTAAAAATCCCGGTTGCGGTAGGTGCCCTCGGGGATCAAACCCATCCGCGCCATCTCCAGGGCTTTGGGATAGGCGGGCAGGCGCGCCGCATCGATCCTCAGGCAGAGGCAGGCGGCTTCGGCCATTTCGCAGGCGTGACCGACCAGGCCGAAGCCGGTGATATCGGTACAGGCCCGGACGCCGACCTCGCGCATGATCCGCGAAGCGTCCCGGTTGAGGGCAATCATCCCGGCGATGGCCTCGGAAATCTCGGCTTCGCCGAGCACCTCCCCCTTGAGGGCGGTGGCGAGCAGGCCGGTGCCGAGCGGCTTGGTCAGCACCAGTTGATCCCCGGCCCGGCAGTTGGCCGCCAGCACCAGCTGCTCCGGGTCGGCAACGCCGGTCACGGAGAGTCCGTACTTCGGCTCTTCATCCTCCACCGAATGGCCGCCGACGATCACCGCGCCGGCGGCGCGGACCCGCTCGGCGCCCCCCTTGAGCATTTCCGCCAGGGCGTCGGAGCCCAGCTGGCAGATCGGGAAGGCGACCAGGTTCATCGCCGTCAGCGGCTCGGCGCCGACCGCGTAGATATCGGACAGCGAGTTCGCCGCGGCGATCTGGCCGTAGGTGTAGGGATCGTCGACGATCGGCGTGAAGAAATCGACCGACTGCACCAGCACCTGGCCGTTGTCCATCCGGTAGATGCCGGCGTCGGCGAACGGGATATCCTGCGACAGGAGATTTTTGTCTTCAAATTTGGGTATCTGCCCCAGTACCTGGGCCAGGGTCTCGGGACCTATTTTGGCCGCTCAACCTGCGCTGCGCGACAGGCTGGTGAGACGGATCGTCTTGTCAGACATGTGTTCTCCTAAAGTGAATTGCTACTTCGGCAAGTCCCAGGCGACCCGTTCATCACCGTCGCGCCGGGTATATTTACAGCCGTCGAAATGTTCCAGCAGGCCCTGGGTCAGCTTGCGGTTGCTGCCGATCAGGTCGCGGAACTCGGCCAGGGACAGTCGCGGTTTTGCGGCAAAATGCGCGACCAGTTTATCCAGCGCCGTCCGGTAGCAGCCGGCGTGGATATAGCTTTCCGGATTGAGGCGGATCAGCCGCTTCTCCACGGTCAGCCAGAGGAACAGCGGATCGGTGTCGCAGCCTTCCAGATCGAGATGCTCGACGGTTTCGTTGCGGTTCTTGACCTGCATGCCGCCGCGCCGGAAGGCCTCTTCCAGCCGCTCAAGCAGCCGTTGCTGCTTTGCGTCGGGGCGCGGTTGCCAGTCCGGGGTCGCCACCAGGTCGCCGCGCACCACCAGTTGCGCGGCATCCACCGCACCCTGCAGCAGGATTTCGAACCCTTTGGTCGCCAGCGCCTCGGGCAGCTTGCCCTTGAGGGTCGCCCGGGGGATGCCGTGCAGCAGCGGGTGGTCGGCATGGTAGCAAGCGACCAGTTCCGGCAGCTGCTGTTTCCAGCTGCGGACCTTTTCCGTCACCGCCCACTGGTCGGCCAGCTGCACCGCCCAGCCGTCCGCGACCATCTGGTCGAGACCGGCGCGCAGCTGTTCGCGGCTCGACCCGGTCTGCCGCTCCATGTCGCGCAGACGGGCGCAGGTCAGATCGTCCAGCTTCTGCAGCCAGAAGCCCTGCTCGCCGCTCTCCAGCTCCTCCAGGCGCCGGATCACCTCGTTACGGAAGCGACGGTGTTTGACCGGTTCCGAATCGATGACCCGCCCGCCGCCGATGGTGGTCATCGGCGAGTAGGAACGGACGATGAACAGATCCTGCCGGTGGGCCATCAGGGGGCGGTCGAGATGAATCTGGGCCAGCACCTCCTCGCCCGGCAGCAGTTCGTCGCGATCGAGCAGGGCGACCCGTCCCACCGCCCGGGCGGTGCCCAGGTAAAAATGGACCGGATCGCGGAACTTGATCGGCTTGGCGGCGGTCTTGAGCAGCTTGAGCCGCACATCGATCCGCTCGGTGGCGCGGAACAACCCCGAAGTGCCGACCACCGAACCGCTCGGCACCTGATCCTTGGCGATCCCGGACAGGTTGAGCGCCACCCGCTGCCCGGCAAAGGCCGCCGCAACCGGCTGGCCGTGCACCTGGACATCGCGCACCCGGGCCGGGATCATGCCCGGCAGCAGTTCCAGGGTGTCGCCGACCCGCACCGTGCCGGACAGCAGGGTGCCGGTGATGACGGTGCCGAAGCCGCTGATGCTGAAACAGCGGTCGACCGGCAGGCGGACCGGACCGCTGCTGTCGCGGGCATTGAGTTTCTCCATCTGCTCGGTGATGGTCTGCAGCAGGTCGGGGATCCCCTCGCCGGTGATGGCCGAGACCCGGCAACAGGGGGCGCCTTCCAGGAAGCTGCCTTCGACCTGCTCGCGGATCTCCTCTTCGACGATATCGAGCCAGTCCGGTTCGACCAGATCGCACTTGTTGAGCACCAGGATGCCGCGCTTGACCTCGAGCAGTTGCATGATCTGCAGGTGCTCGCGACTCTGCGGCATGATCCCTTCGTTGGCGTCGACCACCATCAGTACCAGGTCGATGCTGGCGACCCCGGCCAGCATCTGCGGAATGAACTTTTCGTGGCCGGGAACGTCGATGACTCCGGCGACCTGGCCATCGGGCAGCTTGAGCGGCGCAAAGCCGAGCTTGATGGAGATGCCCCGTTCCTTCTCTTCGCCGAGACGATCGGTCTCGACCCCGGTCAGCGCCCGGATCAGGGCGGTTTTACCGTGGTCGACATGACCGGCGGTGCCGATGATAATCTGTTCGCGTGATTCCGCCATCAATGTTTTTGTACCTTTTCTTTTAACTGAATGTTCGATGTTCGATGTTCGATGTTCGATGTTCGATGTTCGATGTTCGATGTTCGATGTTCGGTGTTCGCACCTCGAACTTCGCACCTCGCACCTCGCACCTCGCACCTCGCACCTCGCACCTCGCACCTCGCACCTCGCACCTCGCACCTCGCACCTCGCACCTCGCACCGCGCACCGCGCACCGCGCACCTTCGTTTACGCCAGAACGCTCTGCAAGGCTGCGGTCAGATCCTCCATCTGTGCGTCGCTGACCGCGCGCAGGTTGACCAGGAACCGTTCGTCCTGCAGACGCCCCATCACCGCCGGGGTTCCGGTGCGCAGCCGGTAGGCCAGCTGCTCAAGGCTGAGGTGAGCGGGGCGGATCGCCAGCGCGTGATCCGGCAGCTCGGTGAGGGGCATCGCGCCGCCGCCGACCCGCGCCAGATCGGCAACCATTTCGAGTTCCGCAGCGACCCGGCCGAGCAGACGCTCCAGCAGTTGTCGGCAGCGCTGCTCGGAACCGGTCGACTCGGCGTCCAGCATCCGCAGCAGGGGGATCTTCCGGACCGCCTGCTTGCGATCGAGATAGAGGCGCAGGGTCGCCTCAAGGGCCGCCAGGGTCAGCTTGTCGATACGCAAGGCGCGGGCCAGCGGATGATGCTTGATTTTGGCCAGCAGATCCTTGCGGCCGACGATAATCCCCGCCTGGGGCCCGCCCAGCAGCTTGTCGCCGCTGAAGGTGATGACATCGACGCCGGCCGCGACAGTTTCGGTGACGGTCGGTTCCTGGGGCAGGCCGTAGCCGGAAAGGTCGAACAGCATGCCGCTGCCCAAGTCTTCCAGCACGATCAGCTCGTGCTCGCGGGCCAGCGGCACCAGATCCCTGGCCGGCACCTCCGAGGTAAAGCCGACGATGCGGTAGTTGCTGGTGTGAACCTTGACCAGCATGGCGGTCTGTTCGCTGATGGCCTGCCGGTAATCGCGCAGATGGGTGCGGTTGGAGCTGCCGACCTCTTTCAGTTTCAGGCCGCCCGCCTCCATCACGTCGGGGATGCGAAAGGCCCCGCCGATCTCCACCAGTTCGCCGCGGGAGACGATCGCTTCGCGCCCCTTGCCCAGGGCGGTCAGGGCGAGCAGCACCGCGCCGGCGTTGTTGTTGACCACCAGTGCGGCTTCGGCTCCGGTCAGACGGCAGAGCAGCGGTTCGACATGATCGAAGCGATGGCCTCGCTTGCCGCTTTCGAGGGTCAGTTCCAGATTGGTGTAGCCAAGAGCCGTATCGCGGATCGCCTGCAGCGCCTCTTCCGCCAGCGGCGCACGGCCGAGATTGGTGTGCAGCAGGGTGCCGGTAGCGTTGATCACCGGTTGCAACGACGGCCGGGCGGTCCGGCGACAGAGCTGCGCCGCTTCGGCAGCGACCTGTTCCGCCTGTAACTGCCGGTCGGCAACCGGCGTATCCGGGTTCAGCAGCTGCTGCCGCAGACCGGAGACAACCTGCTGGATGGCTTCGGTAATCAGGGTCTGCGGAAACTCCCCGGCCAGTTCCGCAATGGGGCGCTCCAGCAGCACCCGGTCCACTCCGGGCAGAGCTCTCAGTCGTTGCTGAATCTGCTTCATCCTCTCGACCTTCCTGAATTCAAATAGTGATGGCGTCGCAAAAACTCACCAACTGCTGCGTTGCTGCACTTGCTCTCGCTGCTTCGACGTACGTAAGTACGCCTCATTGCTCGACAATCGCGCGCCTTGCATTTGGCGCTTTTTGCTTAGCCATCTGCTATTTTGCTTTCCTGAGAAAGCATCAAGGTTGGTTTATACATAGAAAAATTCGATCGCCGCGTCAAGATAAGCACGCCTGATCGAATCCGATTGCATCCTAGGAGCCCGTCGGACTATACGGACCGAAGCGAAAATTTGGAAGCTTGAGACCAGATTTTGGCTCGTTTGAGAGCTCATAGCCAGAGCTATGGGCCGAAAAGGAGCTGAAATATGGACCAAGCAGCCGAATTTGCAGCCGGTTCATGGATAGCCCGACGGGCTCCTAGCGGACGGCGGAAGTGTAACACGAAGAATCTCAGCTTACCATGCCCTGTTTCACAGGAAAAGACCGCAGTTCTTCGCCGGCGGGAAAGCGCCGGGCTGAGCGCGGGAACGTGCCGGCCTGCGCGGTTCAGCCGATGACGACAGAAACCGAAGAATGGGTGGCACGTTCGTTGGCGGCCGGCCGGTCGGATGCTTTTTGCGCGACATAGGCCATGCCAAACGCCATGGCGAGCAGCAACAGCAGGATCGGCAGAATATCCGCAACCAACAGCCGGATAAACGTTCGACTGGTCGCCTGACGATTTTGCATCCGCACCTTACAGGACTTGACTGATTGCATACCCTGCCCTTTCATGCGAGGCAAGACATCCGGAACAACGACCGATCCGGTTATAAATATTATAGCAAATTCCGCCCGAACCGCGGTATCGCGACAGCCGCATCGGCGGGCTGATGCGTGCGGCGCCTGGACTGCCCGACGATTTCCCCGACGTAAGCGGACGGTTGCTATTTTCCTGTTGACACCCCCCCGCAGGCTTTGTTATAAATCGCTCCACTTATTTGGGGCTGTAGCTCAGTTGGGAGAGCGCTTGAATGGCATTCAAGAGGTCCGCGGTTCGATCCCGCGTAGCTCCACCAAAAAAATCAAAGGGTTACGCGATTCGCGTAACCCTTTTTTTGTGACAAATATCTACAAAATATCTATGGATTTTTACGCGTCACCCGGTTGAGCCCTTTTTGTTTGCGGGATCAGGATGTCCATCGCGCTTCACAGCTTTCCACTTGCAACCTTTGATCCGCTGCGGCTTTATCTCCATCTCTGCCCGGACGGCCCCGGTCTGCTGGAAACCCTCAACCCCCTTGCGAAAACCGGTCGTTACAGTATCGTTCCCCTGCGGCGGCGGGACAGTTTCGTGCTGGAGCAGGGCCGCCTCTACCAGCGGGAGGGCAACCGGCGCCGGGCACTCCCCGGACGGCCGCTGGAGATCCTGGCGCAGATCCTCGACCGGCGGTCGGTTGCCCGATGCGCGGCGACCCCTTTTCCCGGCGGCTATTTCGGCTATTTCGGCTATGACCTGGCGCAGCAGATCGAGGATCTGCCGTCCGCCAGTCGCCGCGACCTGGCGCTGCCCGACCTGCATCTCGACTGGGTCGACCTGACCGCGGTCTACGACCATGAGCAACAACTGCTGACGCTGGCTTCGCTCGATGCGCAGGAGAACCTTGCGGCCCTTGAGCAGACGGTCCGCGCTACGCAACAGCGGCCGCTGCCGCCGGCCCCCCTGTCCGTTCTGCAGTTGCCGGCGCCGACCATTACCCAAAACCGCTTCGAAACGATGGTCCGCCGCGCCAAAAACTACATCGCGGCCGGCGATATCTACCAGGCCAACCTGTCCTGCCGTTTCGACGGCCGGGTCGAAACCAGCGGGCAGGCCCTCTACCGGCGCCTGCGCAGCGTCAACCCCGCGCCGTTTGCCTGTCTGCTGCGCGCTCCCGGACTCGAAATCATCTCATCCTCCCCCGAACGGCTGGTTTCGCTGCAGGGCCGCCTGGCCGAAGTCCGGCCGATTGCCGGAACCCGCCCGCGCGGTTGCACGCCGTCCCGCGACAGCAAACTGGAGCGGGAATTGCTGGCCCACCCCAAGGAACGGGCCGAACACATCATGCTGCTCGATCTGGAGCGGAACGATCTCGGCAAGGTCTGCCGCGGCGGAACGGTTCAGGTGGACGAACTGATGGTGCTGGAGCGTTATTCCCACGTCAGTCATATCGTCTCCAATGTCCGCGGCGAACTGCGGGACGGCATGGGACCGTTCGACCTGCTGCAGGCCACCTTCCCCGGCGGAACCATCACCGGCGTGCCGAAAAAACGCTGCATGGAGATTATCGATGAACTGGAACCGACGGGGCGGGGCAGCTATACCGGCAGCGCCGGCTATATCAGCGCCAGCGGCGACATGGATCTGAACATCCTGATCCGCAGTTACCAGCTGCTGGGGCGGACCCTGACCTACCAGGTCGGCGCCGGGATCGTCGCCGACTCGATTCCGCAACAGGAATGGCAGGAATGCCTGGCCAAAGGCGCGGCCCTGCAACAAGCGCTGGAGGAGTAACGCGATGCTGGTCAACCTCAACGGCCGATTCATCCCCCGTGAGCAGGCAGGACTGTCGATCAACGATGGCGGCTTCCTCTACGGCGACACCCTCTTCGAAACCTTCAAGGCCCACGGCAGGCGCATCCTGCTGATGCACGAGCATCTCGATCGCCTGGAACTGTCGGCCCGCCTGCTCAACTTTCCCTGTGCCCGACCACGGCTTGAAACCGCCCTGCGGCAGATGGCGCAGGGCCTGAGCGCAGAGGTCTCGCGGCTGCGCCTGACCCTCAGTCGCGGCGACTGCCGCGGCCTGGCCCTGCCCGATCCCGAGCAGGGCTGGTTTCTGCTCACCGCGCTGAAAAGCGACGAACCGACAAGCGAGCAGCGGACCGCGGGCGCGGCCTGCATCCTGGCGCCGAATCGACGCAGCAATCCGCTCAGCCATCTGCCGCAGATGAAACGGGGCAACCACGCCGACTGCCTCTATGCCGCGGATTATGCCCGCAACAAAGGCGCGCGCGAAGCCCTGTTTATCGATGAACGGCAACAGGTTCTGGAGGGGTGCAGCAGCAATCTCTTCGCCCTGTGCGACGGCAAGCTGGTCACGCCGCCGCTCGGGTCACTGGTTCTCGGCGGCGTCATGCGGCAGCAACTGTTCGGTGCGGCCGCCGAGCTGGGTATCGTTGTCGTTGAGCGGAAGCTGAGTCTGGACGAGCTGTTCACCGCGGAGGAAGCGTTTTTGAGCAACTCGCTGATCGACCTGTTGCCGATCGACAGTATCGAGGGGCGCCGCCTGAAACGGGGCGAATGCTGGAAAGAACTGCTGCGGACCATCCGGCAGCGGATCGGCGGTGACGGCTAGCTGCGGAAGGAAGGGGGGCCAGACGTCAGGGCGAGACGTCCGGATTCGCCGGCCGGGAGCGATGGCGGCGCATCAGCACCGATCCGCTCTCCGTATTGAAGATCAGCTTACGCCCCTGCTCCCCCAGCAGATCGGAGCCGACAATCGGGATCTTGTGTTCCTGGAGAATATCCCTGGCCAGGGCGACATTCCGATCCCCCACCCGCAGCAGCCCGGACTGGTGTTGCCACAACGCGGCGCCGCCGAACACCTTGGCGATCAGCTGCTTTTTGTTGCAGCCGAGATGCTGCATGCCGGTGATCAGTTTCTCAATGGCGATATTGCCGTACTTCGGCGTGGAGAGACCTTCGCCGTTCCAGAGCGGCAGCAGATAATGGTTGATGCCGCCGACCCTGAGCACGGAATCCCAGAGACAAACCGAAACGCAGGAACCGAGCACCGTCGTCACCAGATGGGGCCGCGGGTCAATGAACAGCGCTCCCGGGAACAGATAATGTTTCAGTTCCGGAACTGCGGCGTTGTGCGTCATGGAGGAAAATCCCGTCACAATTGATGATTTCGCAAGAAAGCGAAATAGCCGATGGCTAAGCAAGAAACGCCACATGCAAGGCGCGCAATTGTTGAGCAATGAGACGTACTTATGTACGTCGAAGCAGCGAGAGCAAGTGCGGCAACGCAGCAGCTGGTGAGTTTTTGCGCCGCCGTCAAAATTCTTCCGCATCGTCAAACAGAAAGACATTGCTGTCCTGTGCCGTCATGCTGACCGCGACACTCGGCTCGGGCAGGAACAGCTCGACCGTGCAGCCTTGTCCGGGAGCGCTGCTAAGAGAGATCGTCCCCTCCATCAATTCAGCCAGCGCCTTGCTGATACTCAAGCCCAGGCCGTGTCCGCGATGACTCTTGGTCGTCCCCGCATCGAGTTGGTGAAAACGGTCGAAAACCCGGGCCTGCTGGTCGGGATCGATGCCGATGCCGCTATCCCTGACCGCGACACTGATACCGCCGTCACGCGCTTCGGCAATGATTTCGACCTGCGAGCCGTTGGGCGCAAATTCCAGGGCATTGCTGAGCAGGTTCAACAAGATGATCTGCAGCTTCTGCGCGTCGCTGCCAAAACACAGCGCGGGCGGGGCGGTTTTGCCGATGGCGATATTTTTCTGCGCAATCTGATGCAGCTGCAGATCGAGAACCGTATCGATGATGCCGAGCACATCGACCCTGGAGTAGGACGGAACCGCTTCGCCGGCTTCCAGTTCCGCGGCGATAAAGATGTTCTGCAGCTGGAAATCGAGAGCGAACGCCTCCAGGTAGATCATCGGGCCGACCAGCGCCGCATTTTCCGAGGTCTCCGGTTTGGCGATCAGCTGCCGCGCCAGACCCATGATCGAGGTCAGCGGGTTGTTGATCTCGTTGCGGATATTGGACAGAAAATGACTTTTCAACGCTTCGGATTCCTGCAATTTCCGATTGGTCAGCTCAAGCTGCCTGGTCACTACTCTCAGGTCATGAAGCGCCTTGCGGTTGCTGTCAAGCCGTTCCTTGAGCGTGTCAACCAGTTCCTGATCCACCAATTCATGGGCCGTCATTTCATGACTCATCGATAACCTCCGCATTTCGGTTTATTTCGGCGCCTTTTTGGAGCAGGCGTTCAGCACAGCGGCCGCAAGTTTTTCCAACGACAGAACCTGGTCGACGGCTCCGAGCTTGATCGCCTCTTTCGGCATGCCGAACACCACACAGCTCGCTTCGTCCTGGGCAAAATTAACCGCCCCGGCCTCTTTCAGTTCCAGCATACCCCGGGCGCCGTCGTCGCCCATCCCCGTCATGATCACGCCGACGGCATTCTGGCCGGCATAACGCGATGCGGAGCGGAACAGAACGTCGACCGAGGGTCGGTGGCGACAGACCAGCGGCCCGTCCTTGATCTCGACGTAATAACGGGTGCCGCTGCGTTTCAGCAGCAGATGGCGGTTGCCCGGAGCGATCAGGGCCCGGCCGGGGATGACCGTGTCGCCGTTTTCGGCTTCCTTGACCGCCACGCCGCAGATGCCGTCGAGCCGTTTGGCGAAGGCGGCCGTGAAATGTTCCGGCATATGCTGAACGACAACCACGCCGGGGGCATCGAGCGGCAGCGCCTGCAAAAACAGGCGCAGGGCTTCCGTCCCGCCGGTGGACGCGCCGACCACCACCACCTGCTCCGTGGTTTTGAGCACACCGCTCGGCTTCGAGCGGCTCAGGACCGCGTCGGCGGTATGTTTCGGGCTGATCTCCCGCAGCGCGGCGCCGGCAAGCGGCTTGATCCTGGCCTGCGCCGCCGCCTTGACGGCGTCACAGATGAGGACCCTGGAGTCCTCGAGAAAATCCCTGGTTCCCAGCTGCGGCTTGTTGATGATCTCAACCGCACCGTACTGGATCGCCCTGAGGGTCGCTTCCGCCCCCCTGGTCGTCAGGGTCGAACAGATCACCACCGGGATCGGATGCTGGCTCATGATCTTCTGCAAAAAGGTCAGGCCGTCCATGCGCGGCATTTCGACATCCAGGGTGATGACATCCGGCACCTGCCTGCGGATCTTGTCGGCCGCCAGGTAGGGATCCGCGGCGGTGCCGATCACCGTGATATCCGGATCGGAGGAGAGCACCTTGCTGAGAACCTGTCTGACGACGGCGGAATCATCGACAATGAGAACTTTTACCGGTCCGGCCATTACGCGACCTCTCCTTTTCAACCCGCGACACGTGGAGCGCTGCTGTCAGTTTTTCCGATAGACAGAAGGCGACACCTGGGACAGGGGCAGATTCAAGCCATTGAGGGTTTCCGAGTGTCCCATGAAGATGTAGCGGCCGCTATCGAGATGTCCGGCCAGCTTGCCGAGCAGTTTTTTCTGGGTCGGCTGGTCAAAATAGATGATCACGTTACGGCAGAAAATAATGTCCATCGGCTGCTTGATCCCGAAATCGTCGTCGAGAAAATTGAGCCGGCGGAAGCTGACCTTCGCGCGCAGTTCCGGAACGACCCGCACCAGACTTTTCCCGTCCCCCTTGCTGCGCAGCAGGTACTTCTTTTTCAGGGCCAGGGCGACCGGCTCGACCCGCTCCATGGGATAGATGCCCTGCCGGGCCTTTTCCAGCACCAGGGTCGAGATGTCCGTCGCCAGGATGGAAAACTCGAAGCCGGGCATCGCTTCGGCCGCTTCGCTGAGAACCATCGCCAGGGTGTAGGCTTCCTCGCCGGAGGAGCAGCCGGCGCTCCAGACCCGCAGCGGCCGGTTCATTCCGGCCCCGTAGTTGTCGACCAGGGCGGGCAGCACCACCTCGCTCATAAAACCGAAGTGGGCCGCCTCACGGAAAAAATCCGTTTTATTGGTCGTTACGACATCGATCATGCTGACCAGCTCTTTGTCCATCCCTTCCGGGCTGAACAGATAGTCGCTGTAGTCTTCGAAGGTTGAGATTCCGAGAATCCGCAGCCTTTTCCGCAAGCGGGCTTCCAGCATGGTTTTCTTGTGAGGCGGCATCTTGATGCCGCAACTGTCGTAGATCAGCTCGCTGAAGCGCCGGAAATCGGTGGCCGAGATCTGGCTGGAGAAGATATCGAATCGGACCGGCTTATCTGCCGTCATGGCCGCTCATCACTCACCACCCGCCGGCCTACACGGCGGACAGGGGTTCGACGGCGTCCTGAACCATCAGCAGTTCATCGCTGGAGAACACCCGGTCGATATCCAGGATGATCAGGAACTGCTCGCCCTGCTTGCCCATCCCCTTGATGAACTCGGTATTGAGGCGGGTGCCGATCCGCGGCGGCGGTTCGATCTGGCTGTCGTCGAGTTCCACGACCTCTTCCACCGAATCGACCACGGCGCCGACGATAATGGTCTCGCCGTCGACCAGCACGTCCATGACGACAATGCTGGTGGCCTGGGTGCTCTCGGCCTTGGCCATGCCGAACTTCAGACGCAGATCGACCACCGGCACCACACTGCCGCGCAGGTTGATGACCCCCAGCATGAATTCAGGGCTCTGCGGCACCTTGGTCACGGACCGCAGATCGACGATCTCCCTCGATTTGAGGACATCGACCGCGAATTCATCACCATCCAGTTTAAATGTCAGATACTCCATAATGACCCTCTTTCTCCGACCTTCGTTGTCGGCCGCGCAGCCGTAACCTGCTGCATCAGGAATGAGAAGAAACGACGTGCCGTTGCGAACGGGTCGCATCGGTCAATAAGCGTTCAGCGAGCTCTGCCTCCCGCACCAGCGGCGGAAGATCGAGAATCAGGGCCACGCTTCCGTCGCCGAGGATTGTCGCACCGGACAGGCCGGTGACATCCTTGTACATCAGCCCCAGGGCCTTGATAACGGTCTGATGTTCACCGATCACATGATCGACGGCAAAGCCGACCCGCTGCCCCAGCGCTTCGGCGACCACCACCTGCTCGATCTCCGGCAGCGCGCCGTCGAGGCCGAAACGCTCGCGCAGACGCAGGTAGGGGACGATTTCGCCACGCACCCGGATCAAATTCTTACGATTGGCCCTGGCGACATCTGCGCGGCTGAGTTCGATGCACTCTTCAACCGCGGAGAGGGGCAGCACGAATTTTTCGTCCGCGACCTGCACCAGCAGTCCGTCGATAATCGCCAGGGTCAGGGGGAGCTTGACGGTGAAGGTGGTCCCTTCCCCGGCCCGGCTGTCAACACTGATCGAACCGCGCAGACTGTCGATGGCCCGTTTCACCACATCCATGCCGACGCCGCGCCCCGAGACGCTGGAGACCTCGCCGACCGTGGAAAATCCGGGACTGAAGATCAGGTTGAGCAGTTCGCTGTCATTGCTTTCCAGGTCGCCGCTCAGCAGGCCCTGGCTCCGCGCCCGCTCCCGGATCGCCTCACGGTCGATGCCGCCGCCGTCGTCGCGCACTTCCAGGATGACATTGGCCCCGGAATGGGTGGCCGAAAGAAAGATTGTTCCTTGCCGGGTCTTGCCGGCCTGAGCGCGCACGGCAGGGGCTTCCAGACCATGATCGATGGCGTTGCGGATCAGGTGCACCAGCGGATCACCGAGCCGCTCGATCACGGTTTTGTCCAGTTCGGTTTCGGCGCCGGCGGTGACCAGCTGCACCTCCTTGCCCAGCTCGCGGCTGAGATCGCGCACCAGACGCTGAAAGCGGCTGAAGGTGGTGCCGATCGGCAACATGCGGATATTCAGGATATGATCCCGCATATCCCAGGTCAGCCGCTCGACCTCTTCGGCAATCTCGCTCAGGACCGGATCATCCTGCCCGGCCGCCGTCTGGCTCAAACGGGCCTGAACCGTGACCAGCTCGCCGACCAGATCGACCAGACTGTCGAGTTTTTCCGAACGCACCCGGATACTGGACGCCTCATCAAGGGCCTGCCGTTTCTGCTGCTGCCGCTTGACCTCGGCCTGAACCTCCAGGGCGACGTCCAGTTGCGAACCGCTGACCACACCGGCCCGGACCAGCGATTCACCGAGCATGGGCCGGGTTTGGGCGCGCATGACCCGCTCCAGATCCTCGGCGGTCAGATCGCCGTGCTGGATCAGGATGTCGCCCAGCCTCAGTTCCCCGCCCGCGGCGTCAAGCAGATCGTCGTTGATGGCAACGATCTTCAGCTCGCAATCATCCTCAACAAAGATGAACACGTCGCGGATCCGGTCCTCATCGTGCTCGGTGGTCAGAATAACGTCCCAGTACAGATAGCAGAGTTCGGGATCGAGTTCATCAAGCTCCGGAACCGCATCGGTCTCGGCGATGATCCGGCAGCGGCCGAGCCTGGCCAGTTCCTGCAACAGGCCGAGCGGTTGAATCCCCCGCTGAAAGATGTTCGCCGGCGGGCGAAAACGGATATGATAGGTCACCTCGTCCCCCGCCGCCGCTGCAGCCGTCGCTTGTTCACCAGCGGCCGGGCACGCGGTATCCGCAACCGGGATCAGGGCCCGCAGGGCGTCCGTAATCCGCTCCGCGGCTTGCGGATCAACGGCCGCACCGCCGAAATCGGCCTCCATGATGCTTTTGATCATGTCGCGGGCCGCCAGCGTCAGGTTGACCAGCTCGCCGCTGACCGCCAGGCCGCCACTGCGGACCAGCTCAAAAACGGTTTCAACCTCATGGGTAAACCCGGAAATCGCCTCGAAACCGATCATCCCGGCCGAGCCCTTGACCGTGTGCAGAGCACGGAACACCCGATCGATGGCATCGGCGTCATCCGGTCGCTGCTCCAGTTCCAGCAGGCCGACTTCCAGTTCGCTCAGCAACTCGAGGGTTTCTTCGCGAAAGGTTTCAGCGTATTGATCCATCATCATAAAAGCACCACATTGATGATCGCCAGCAGCTGTTCGGGCTTGAACGGTTTGACCAGCCAGGCCGAAGCTCCGGCGGCTTTGCCTTCGAGCTTTTTCGCTTCCTGCGATTCCGTGGTCAGCATCAGGATCGGGATGAACTTTCCCCAGGGTTGCTGCCGGACTTGCCTGATCAGCTCAATGCCGTCCATTCTGGGCATGTTCAGATCGGTAATCAGCATATCGGGCGGATCGTTGGCCAGCTTCGCCAGCGCATCATCTCCGTCCTCCGCCTCGGACACCTGAAACCCGGCGCCCTGCAGGGTGAATTTCAACACCTGCCGAATCGTCGCCGAATCGTCCACCGCCATAATTTTCTTCGCCATAACCTCTCCTCTTACTGCGCCGAAGCTGTATGCCAATCAGTATGGATCTATTAGAAGTGTCACCCTTCGAGAACGACAGCGCTGCCGGTTCAGCTCTCCATCCAGAGACAGCGCTCGGAGCATCCCTGGCCGCAGGTCATGTTGTCGCGGAGAAAGCCGGCGGCGGTCACCGCGGTGTCGACCGCTGCGGACATCCCGGCAAGTTTCACGAACTTGCCGGCCCGCTGGGCGGTACGGTGCGCGGAACAGAACAGTTGCAGAAAGGCCAGATCAGCCCGGCTGGCGCCGCCAAGATCGATGACCAGTCCGTCCGCGGCCTGCAAGGCTTCTGCCAGGCGGGTCTTCAGTTCCGCAACGCGATGAATCGTCAATTCGCCGTCAAACGTCAATTCCATGATTTTCTCCGCCCCGGCCTGCGCCATTGTGCTCATCCCGTCTGCTCCCGGTTTGCAATCCCCGGCTCTGCTCGTTTAAAAGAATTCAACATTATCGCCGAAATCATGCTCGGCGGGCGCAGCCACCGGCGAAGCGACCGGATCCGCATGCACCGTGTTGAAAATATCCCGCTCGCTCTGCATGGTGAAACGCCCGCGAAGGGTCTGCAGATAACGATCGTCCGCCCCGCTGCCCGCAGGTGTAAGCGCGTCGATCTGCAGCGCGATCTGAGACAGCACCGCGACGGCATCGTCGATCGTCCGGCGGGAATCGGTGTGGATGTGAAAGGCCGATGCCGTCGCGGCAATATCCGCGGCCAGAAGGCTTGAAGAATGTTCCATTGCACGGAGTTTGACGACGATATCGTCATAGAGTTTCCGCAGGCGCCGCAGCAGATCGCTCGCCTCCTGCGACAGCTCCTGGAGTTGCACCATGGTCGCATCTTCGGAACCACCGGGTGCGGCCTCAGTCAGGACGCGGGACGAGTCGATCAGTCGGCTCAAGCCGGCCGCCAGGGTTTCGGTCTGATTGAAGACCCGCTTCGAAAGCTGCTGGGCGCCGCCGGCGATCACCTCCAGGGACGGCAACCCGCCGCCGATATTGGTCGCATTGATGCCGGCATTCAGGGCGATCACTTTCATCTCCAGGCCGACCCGGTTGATTTCGGCAACCAGTTCGGACATGGCGGTCGCCTCGCCGAGCACCGAGCCGATCGCCGTTTCCGCCTCACGGGTCGTGGCGATCTCCTGACCGAGGGTCTGTGCAATCTTTTCGATCGCCTCTTCAAGATCGGAAAAGACCGTACCGCCGTCCCGCGCCGTGGTGCCGGCCGCATCCTTCATCTCCAGAGCGATGGCCGTAACGGTGCCGGAGACACCATGCAAACTTGCAAAAATACGCTTGGCCGCGGCCCCCAGTTCATCCCGGGAATGGGACAGCTGAGCCGACTGCAGGCGGCACACCTCACCGACAATCTTCATCACTTCGCCGCTGCGTTCGAAATTGTCCGACGCCCTGACTTTTCCCAGCTCGTCGCTGATTTCATTCAGGGAAATCCGGACATGCTCGATCTGTTGGCGGGTAATATCCTGATATTGCAGGGACATGACGATTTCGCCGATACTGGCGGTAATGGCGCTGGAACGATCGGAAAGGGTTCGGGTGGTCTCCGCGGCCAGGCGATTCTTCTCCGCCACCGCCGACAAAACAAAACGGGTCAGGTCGTTGCCTTGCCCGATCAGGCCGGAACGGCGCGATTCTATCGAAAGCACCCGGGTCCGCGCCTTGCGGCACAGGGAATCCAGGGAATCGAGACGGGTCAGGATACGCTCCACCTTGCCCGCTATCGCCTGTTCCAGAGACTTCAGCTCGCTTCCGAGCAGTTGAAACCCCTCGGCGGCCCTTTGCGACCCGGCACTTTCGATCCGGGTGGAAATCCCCAGCATCTGGAGAGTCTTGGAAATTTCGCGATAGCCGGTCAGCGGTTCGGGAAGCTGTTCCAGCAGGCCCAACAGTTCACCCAGCGTCCGATTCCCCTGATCGGCCTGAGCCAAAACCTGCTGCAGGTGCTCACCCATACGGCCCAGCAACGATTGCAGGTTGCGGCGCACCGCCTCGGCCTGTTCGCCCAGCATCATATCGAAGATTTCGGCCGCCTGCCGCGAAACCTGACCGGCGCGCAGGTGCATATGCTGCAGCTGAGCGCCGATCGCCAGAAACTGTTCCTCCGCCCGGCCGGACAGGCCCTCAAGATCCCGGGCGACGTCGTCCAGTTGGCTGATGCACGTTTCGGCAAAACCGTTGGCAATCGCTCGAAACTTTACGGTAGCATCCATGTGCACTTCACCAGACCTATCACGTCGCATGCCAGCTTGCGGTTGCTTGAAAGGAGCCGGGCTCCCGGAACGGCAGACTCATCCGACAGGGTTTTCGTAAAAGATTATACGATCAGGAAAATCCCCCCTGTTTCACAACACTCCGGGTAAGGGGATCCGTGCCATTCTGTATTGTTTGTAAAATCTATTCAAGTCTTTTCAGTGTGAAACAATTAATAATCTCTCCGGTCCGTCGCGACCGCCGGCACTACACAGGATTCTCCCGCCGTTCGTTTTTTCCCGCACATGTTCCGACACGGGCGAAGCAGCATCGATCCGCGCAACAAGTCCGGGCGACAGGGTAAGCCAGCATGAATTGCCGGCAGTCAGCGCTTGACAAAAATGCCCGGCCCATTATAATCAACCCGCTCATGCCGAAGTGGTGGAATTGGTAGACACGACGGTCTCAAACACCGTTGCCTCCGGGCGTGCCGGTTCGATTCCGGCCTTCGGTACCAATCAAAACAACCTGCTGAAATCATTAAGTTTTTTCAGCGAGTTTGCAGCGCTACACAAAACGCTACACACTGGAGCGATATTGTGGGCGCTGTTTTTTTATCAAAAGTACCGGTTTATATGCTGATCAGAAACAGGATAATTCACTACAGGAAGCGGATACCTTCTGCCCTTGTAGAGCTGTTTGGACGTAAAGAAGTAACAAAATCCCTCCACACCACTGACCCTCTCCGTGGCGCAAGACTCAAGAGTCAACTAGATGGTCAGATAGAAAGCCTGTTCCAAGCATGCAGGTTCAGCAACATATCGCCTCAAGACGCTAATGCCCGACTCCAAGCTATTCTCATTGGCAATAGCCAAGCAGCACAGCCTCAAGAGCAATCCTCTGCGGTAGTCATAGTCTCTCCTTCACGTCGTAGAGGAAAGAGACTCTCAGATGCCATTGATGCCTTCAGTAAAGAGAAGGAACACAGTTGGACATTAAAAGTGAAAGCTCAAGGCGTACCATACCCCTTCACAAGGATCTGCTTACTCTCGGCTTTCTGGTCTACGTCAGCAACATAAGACAGCAGGGTCACACTCAACTCTTCCCGACGCTGAAACCTGGACCTAATGGCTATCAACATTACTTCAATTCTCATCACTTTGCCGGCAGCAATGGGTGGCTCAGAAAACAGCTACCCGACCTAGAGGCCGGAGGTTCATTCCACCTATTGTCATCTCCGACAGGGCTGAGGTGAATCGTATTGAGCAATTCTTCTCAGATGCCGAAAAGCGCGCTCAGGAATTGAATGATGATGAAAAGCATGCGATGCTGGAACGTCTCAGGTTGGCTCGTGAGTTGATTGGGAGTACGGATGCCCTGGACCATTTTCTTGACTGGGAATCACCAGATGAAAGGTTCAAAAAAAAGCGCTTGTATTACTCCGACTAACATTGAAAGTTTGAAAGGGTCACCCTTGACATTGGACAATGAACACCACTGCTTATCAGCCTAGGAAAAAACCTGCTTGCGTTATCCCATTTTGGGTTACATAGTTCCCAATATGGGAAACACTAACAGAAAAACCTTCAGCATCAGCGATGCGCTGTTCACCAAAACACAGCAGCAGCTGCTGCGCCTTCTCTTCGGCCAGCCGGAAAAAAGCTTTTATTCGAAGGAGCTTGTCGATCGGGCAGAAATAGGTACTGGGACTGTCCTGCGAGAACTGGAAAAACTCTCAAAGGCTGGCCTTGTGACGGTTAAAAAGATCGGCAACCAGAAACATTACCAGGCAAACCCGGCATCGCCCGTTTTCGAAGAGATGAAAGGAATCGTTCGGAAAACCGTCGGTCTTGCCGACCCGATGCGTCGGGCCTTGGAGCAATTCAAGGAGAAAATCAAGGTTGCCTTCATCTTCGGTTCCGTAGCGAAAGGCTCAGACACCGCTGGAAGCGACATCGATCTGATGTTGATTTCAGACCAGTTGACCTACCCGGACCTGCTGGTCAGCTTTTCTGAGCTGGAAAGCCAGTTGGGAAGACAGCTCAACCCGACGATTTATACGGTCGAAGAGTTCAGAAGCAAACTGGTTGCAGAAAACAACTTTGTTGTCAAAGTGATCGAGCAACCCAAAATATTTCTGATCGGATCGGAAGATGACCTCCCGGTCGTTTGAAATCAGTTCAATGCGGCAATAGCAACCAGTCGCTGCCAAAGCAAAGGTAAGCGCTCCTGGCTTGCACGGTCTGGAGGCAGATGACCCGAAAGAGCCTCTCGAAATCCTTCTGCGGCTATAAGTCCTGAAATTGTCCCGGCAATATATTCTTTCAGCTCAGCATCAATCACCGAAAGCTCAGCCAAAATCCCAGCGCGCCCGTCAATAACCGTCACAATATCTTCCAAGTCGTGACTCCCCCAATAATCATCATTCCCGCGCCCGAAAAAAGCCTCCAATTTCGTGGCAATAAAATGAGCGGGGGTAACAAGCCGAATAGCAAGGTCTTCGTTTAGCGAAACGGTTTCTGCATAATTGATGGCATCAGAGTACCAGCGATTGCTGAAACCCAGAATGCTTTCGTCCGTCGGCATAACGTCGAGAGTGATCCCATCGAGTTTCCAGCGACAGGTCACCTCTTCGTCAATCTCTTGGGTGCAGCCAAGTTCCCGCAACCGCTCTTCCAGCTGCCAATATTCGTTCCGCGACAGCACCTCGACGATCACATCGACATCATGCGTAACCCGCACATCAGGTGCCGCCTCATCGGTGATGAACAATGCCGTCGTGCAGCCACCGAGGAAAATCAGCCGATCAAGCAAAGGCTCCAACCGCCTGGCAACCAGACAGAGCATCTGGAGATTGATGTCTTTAACCGCTACCATTGGCCAGCCAAACGCTTATGCAGCTCAGAAACAGCGATGTCCCTTTCACGAGCTTTGCCACCACGAATGGCATCAACCAGGACAAGCAACTCGTAGAGCCTCTGATCTGCAAGAGCGGCCTGGGGCGCGGAACGATAAAGGGGAGAAAAAGAATAGCCACGCACCTCCCCCGCCGAATACGGCCAGACGGGAGGAGGCTCATCACTCGCTAAAATCATCCCTTTCAGCGGTTGCGCT
>DASWJX010000145.1:0-2418 GCA_036396915.1 Geopsychrobacteraceae bacterium
AAAAAACCCGGTTTCGCCAGTGCGATTCCGGGTTTTTTCTGTTTAGTTCCACGCTGGAAACCTGCAACCTGTCCCACCGCGGTTTCCGGATGAATCCCGAACGTCACCAACGGCAAGAGGATGGCGGGAGAAAGCAATGAAATTTGTAGACCAGGTCAAAATTGATGTGAAGTCGGGTGACGGCGGCCGCGGCTGCGTCTCGTTCCGGCGGGAAAAGTTTGTCGAGATGGGCGGACCGAACGGCGGCGACGGCGGCAAGGGGGGCGACGTCTACTTTGTGGTCGCCGACAATCTGACGACCCTGCTCGATTTCCGCTACCTGCGGCACTACAAGGCCCAGAACGGGTCGCCGGGGCTCGGCAAGGACATGCACGGCAAGAGCGGTCAGTCGCTGGAATTGCGGGTGCCGTCGGGAACCCTGGTCTACGATGACGAGACCGGAGAGCTGCTGGCCGACCTGACCGAGCCGGGGGCGCGGATGCTGTTTCTCAAGGGGGGGCAGGGCGGTCGCGGCAATGCCCGTTTCTGCACCAGCACCAATCGGGCTCCGCGCCATGCCCAGCCGGGCATGCCCGGCGAGAGCAAAACCTTGCGTCTGGAGCTGAAACTGCTGGCGGATGTCGGTTTGGTCGGGCTGCCCAACGCCGGAAAATCGACGCTGATTTCCGTGGTTTCGGCGGCCAAGCCGAAAGTCGCCGACTATCCCTTCACCACCCTGGTGCCGAATCTTGGGGTGGTGCGTTACGGCGGTTACAAGTCGCTGGTGATGGCGGATATCCCCGGCCTGATCGAGGGGGCCAGCGAAGGGCACGGCCTGGGGACGCGGTTTTTGCGGCACGTCGAGCGGACCGATCTGTTCCTGCATCTGGTCGACCTCTCCTTCATGCAGGAGGGGGACGCCCTCGACAATTTCCAGCTGATCAACAACGAGCTCAACCGTTACGACGCCGCTCTGGCCCAAAAGCCGCAGATTGTGGTCGTGACCAAGATCGACATACCGGAAGTGCGCGAACAGGCCGACCGGATCAAGACCCATTTCGAGGCTTGCGGTTATCCGACCTTCATGATCTCCGCAGTCACCGGAGAGGGGGTCAGGGAGCTTGTCGAAGCGGTCGGCCAGGAACTCGACGCGCGCCGCGAGCCGGAATCGCCGACCGCGTGATCTCCTCGGCGATCGTCCTGGCGAAAATTGCCCTTGGGTCTGGACCGCCCGGGCGATTTTGCAGTAGATTCGTGCTGAGGCCGACCGTTTTTTGGCCGGCGGTTGCGGCCGGCCCTTTACAGTAAACGACGGATTTTTTGAGGATATATGCGGAGCTCTCTTCTTTCCCATGTCAAACGGGTGATCGTCAAGATCGGCAGCGGCGTCCTTTCCGACGAAGCAGGGCTGGATCAGCCGATGCTGGCCTCCATCGCCTCCGATCTCTGTGATTTGCGCGAGCAGGGCCTGGAGCTGATTGTCGTCTCGTCCGGCGCGGTTGCGGCCGGCAAGGGCCAGCTCGGCATCGTCGGCCGGCCGCGGACCATCCCCCAGAAACAGGCAGCGGCGGCGATCGGTCAAACCAGGATCATTCGGGCCTACAAGGAAACCTTTCTCGGCCGGGGACAGATGGTGGCCCAGATCCTGTTGACCCGTGACGATCTGTCGAACCGGCGGCGCTATCTCAATGCGCGCAATACCCTGACCACCCTGCTTGAATACGGCGTGACGCCGATCGTCAACGAGAACGATACGGTGGTGGTCGAGGAGCTCCGTTTCGGCGACAACGACAACCTGTCGGCCCTGGTCACCAGCCTGATCGAAGGGGACCTGCTGGTCATTCTTTCGGATGTCGACGGTTTTTACGACAGCGATCCGTCGGAAAATCCCGCCGCGCGGCTGATTCCTCTGGTGGAGCGGATCACGCCGCAGATCGAGGCGCTGGCCGGCGAGGCGAAGGGCACGCTGGGTACCGGCGGGATGGCGACCAAGGTCAAGGCGGCCAAGCGGGTCGGCCTGGCCGGAGTCGGCACCCTGATCGTCAACGGCCGGACGCCGGGCATCCTCCGCCGGGTCTTCGCCGGGGAAGAGGTCGGCAGCTACTTTCTGCCGGCACTGTCGAAGCTGACCGCCAAGAAACGCTGGATCGCTTTTTCCAAGAAGCCGCGCGGCAAGCTGCTGGTCGACGCGGGGGCCTGCAGCGCGGTGATCAAGCAGGGGAAAAGCTTGCTGCCCTCGGGCATCCGCGGGATTGAAGGGAGCTTCGAGCGGGGCGATGCGGTGCGCATCTGCGATGCCGGCGGCGCGGAATTCGCCAAGGGGGTGGTCGGCTATTCGCAGGCGGAGCTGGTGCGGATCATCGGCAGGCAATGTTCTGAAATCGAAGCGATTCTCGGTTATAAGTATCGTGATGAAATTATCTGCCGTGATGATCTGGT
>DASWJX010000146.1:0-10436 GCA_036396915.1 Geopsychrobacteraceae bacterium
CCGATCATCTCCTGCAGCTGCTCGGCCTGACCGCGCAGCTCTTCCGAGGTCGACGCCATCTCCTCGGCGGAGGCGGCGTTCTGCTGGGTGACCTGATCGAGCTGCTGAATGGCTCCGCTGATCTGCCCGGAGCCGGCATCCTGCTCCCGGCTGGAGGCGGCGATCTCCTGAACCAGCTCCGCGGTTTTCTGGATATCCGGCACCAGCTGCCGGAACAGTGAGCCGACCTGTTCGGCGATGTCGATGCTGGAATGGGAAAGCTCGCCGATCTCGCCCGCGGCGGACTGGCTCCGTTCCGCAAGCTTGCGCACTTCCGCGGCGACCACGGAAAAACCCCGGCCGTGTTCGCCGGCGCGGGCCGCCTCGATGGCGGCGTTGAGGGCCAGCAGATTGGTCTGCCGGGCGATCTCCTCGATAATCGTGATCCTGGCAACGATCTCGCGCATGGCCACGATCGTCTGGTCCACCGCCTGCCCCCCTTCGCGGGCCTGCTCCGCCGCCCTGACGGCAATGGCTTCGGTCTGCTCCGCGTTGTCGACATTGAGACGGACATTGGCCGTCATCTCCTCGACCGTTGCCGCCGCCTGCTCGCTGGCCGCGGCCTGCTCGGTTGCCCCCTGGGACATCTGCTCCGAGGAGACGCTCACCTCGCCGCTGCCGGCGGCGACATGATCCGCCGCCGCGCGCACCCCGCCGACCACCTCGACCAGCTTGCCGGTCATGACATTGAGCGCCTGCATCAGCTCGTCCTGCTCGGAACGCTCCTCGACCTCGACATCGAGATTGCCCCGGGCAATCTCCCTGGTGACCCCGACAATCTTCTTCAAGGAAGCGGACATCTCACTCATGGCGGCGAGCAGTTGTCCCCCCTCGTCGCTGCCGGACACCTTGATGTCGCGGGTCATATCCCCCCGGGACAGGCAGTTGGCGACCTTGACCGCGATCAGTACCGGCCGGGCAATGCTGTGGCCGATCCGGTAGGAAACAAATCCGAGCAGCAGCATGACCGCGAGGATAACGGCAGCGATAATTGCGGCCCGCCGGTAGAAGGCGCGGTCCACGTCATCGATGTAGACCCCGGTTCCGATCACCCATCCCCACGGGGAAAAGCCCTTGACGTAGGAAAGTTTCGGCGCCAGGACGCTGCTGTCATCCCCCTTCTGCCAGACATACTCGACAAAGCCTTCGCCTTCCGCCTTGACAACCGTGACAAATTCGACGAACAGGCGCGTCCCGTTCGGGTCCCGGTAGTCGCCGAGATCCTGCCCTTCCAGCTGCCTGGCGAAGGGATGCATGATCATCATCGGCTGCATATCGTTGATCCACAGGTAGCCGTTATCACCGTAACGCATCTGCTCGATCAGCTGCATGGCCCGGCCGCGGGCCTGCTCCGGGGTCAACCGACCCTCCTGCGCCTGTTGGTAAAAATACTCGGTGGTGGCGTAGGCCGCTTCGACCAGGCTGCGCAACTGAACCTTGCGCTCCGCCATGCTCCGCTCACGGCTCTCCAGCAGGAAGAAACCGGTCACCAGCAGCAGGCTCAACAGCGCGAGACCGAGCATCAGCCATAATTTTTGAACGATTTTCAATTTTCCCAGAAACATGGTGATTCCTTGCAGAGCAGATCGCTGATCAGGCCGAACGCGCATAGGTCGTGCCGGTTTCGGAGCGTGCCGCTATCGGTAACGCCCTGAGCCTGGTTTTTTCATCGAGTTTGCCGTCCAGCAAAATATGTGGATCAAATCCCAGGCGGATGGCGCCCCAGTGACGTCCGGCGACCATGATCGGCAACGACAGATCGCTGAGCACCTCACCGGTATCCCGGGCATAGGTCTGCAGCAGAAAAGGGTTGGTGTTGCGCGCGCTGCGCAGGCCGGTCGGATCGTCGAAGAAGCGCTTGTCGCGACTGTGGAGCAGATCGGTCTGGTAGTCGCCGGTCAACGGTTTGGCAAACCTGCTGTTGTGGGTCGGACCGTAGCCGTTGGTGTCGACGCACAGGCAGTAGCTGGTCCCCTCCAGCTCCTGCGTCATCCGGTCGTAGAGGGGCTGAAACTGCTGTTCCAGGACCGCATCGTAAACGGTGGTGAATTTGGCCGGATCGGTATCGGCCACCCGCTGATAATCCACATCAAAGACATCCAGGGACTGCT
Source organism: Geopsychrobacteraceae bacterium (assembly GCA_036396915.1). Classification (GTDB taxonomy): domain Bacteria; phylum Desulfobacterota; class Desulfuromonadia; order Desulfuromonadales; family Geopsychrobacteraceae; genus BM509. The sequence continues at coordinate 2,151 of DASWJX010000146.1, forward strand.
CTTTCAGTAACCGCTCCAGCCGCGATTGAATCTCGTCGCGGAACTCTTTGCTGCGGATCACGATCTGCTCAAGATAGCCCTCTCCGGTCTTGAAATGGGCGACGACTTCCTGCATCCGCTCGGTCTCTTCCCTGAGGGTCAGGGAATGCTGTTCCGAGTCGGCCATCATCTCGGAAACCTGGCGGCTCAGATCGTTGATATCCGACATCTTTTCGGTCACTTCACGATTGGCCGCCGACAATTGATTGATCGCCAGGGTGATCTCCTCCAGCTGGGAGGAATTCTGCTCAAAATCGTCGATCATGCCGCGAAAATGTTCGCAGGAGGTCTGCACCGCTTTCTGGGTCTGCTCCGAAAAAGCAAAGATACTGCGCACTTCGTCCGAGGACTGAGCGAGCCGGCCGAGCATCGACCCGACCTTTTCGGAAATGCCGCCGTTGGCCGCGTTGACCTTCTCGGAGAGGACCCTGATCTCCCGGGCGACGACGGCAAACCCCTTGCCGGCATCACCGGCGCGCGCCGCCTCGATCGCCGCATTGAGGGACAACAGGGCGGTCTGGTGGGAGATATTGCCGATCAGGCTGACAAAATTCTGAATCTCGTGAGATTTGGCGTCAAGCTCGACGATCGCGGAAGAATAACTTTCGATCATCTCCGTCATCACCGTGACCTGCTGGCGCACCTCTTCCAGTTCGGCGTATGAGGTCCTGGCCCCCGCGAGGTTGCTGGTGGTTGTCGAGAAAATTCCCCGGGCATGGTCAGACATATCGCGCAGGGATTGAAACGACTCGCGGCTGGCGTTGAAAATGCTTTCGGCCAGCTCTTCCTGATGCCGGGCGTTGCGGGCCGACAGGGAAACCCGGTTGGAGACCGTGGCGGAACTGACCGCGATATTCAGTGCCATGTGCCGCAGGTGGCCGAAAATGCCGCAGAGCCGCTCAAGAAAATGGTTGTAGTTTTCCGAAAGGGTCCGAAATTCATCATAAGAAACCGTTCGGATCCGGCTGCTGATATCCCCCTGCTTCCAACCGAGATCGGAAAACATCGCGGACATCAACCGCACCGGACGCACGATCAGGTGCCGCAGAAAAAAAATCGTGCCGATGAAGAGGACCGCCGCGGCCAGATGCAGGGTAACGATATGGCTCAGTGCCTGCTGTGAAGCCGCTGCAATCTCGGCGGCCAGCAGCGGCTCGACAGCGGCGGCAGCAACCAGCCGGCCGATGCGCAGCTGATTGTCATGGATGATGTAAATCGAAGCGGATTGCAGCAGCCCGAGAAAAAGAAAGTTTCCGACAAGTTTTTTCGTCAGGGTATTGAAAAAAGTTTTCTCAAGCCAACGGTAAACGCCGTGCAGAACAGCCATAAGCCCCCACCCCTCGGAAAAAGGAAAAAAATCACCCCAGGAAATCTATAACATCATTCTATATTTGTCCACAAATAATTTGATTGTTTTCATGTTGGCTGCGGCGGCAGCCGGAAAGAAACCCTCAATCGACATCAACGTACCGAAATAACAGATTAAAATTAAAAAAATACATCATTGCGAATTGAATGATCCTGAGAAACCTTGGTTTATTTTTTGCTCAGCCATTCTCTTAAGTTTTCTGGTTATGCATTTGGTTCCAGTAGCAGGGGTGGATAGTGGCAACGCAAAAATCTTTTCCACCACACGTTCGCTTCGCTCACTAGAGGCACAGAGAACACAGAGAAAACCTGCTGTTTTTATTGAATTCCTCTGTGTTCTCTGTGCCTCTGTGGTGAAGCCTCTGATCCTGAATCAACAACTTGAGTGAAGTGGATAACCAGGTAAGTTTTTACGAAGGCATCAACCACGGCCGGCGGCACGTACCTACGTCATCCCTCTCCGCGCAGATACTCGATCAACATCCGCACCCCGACCCCGGTTCCGCCCTTCGGAAAACCGGGACGCCCTTTTTCCTCCCAGGCCGTTCCGGCGATATCGATATGCGCCCAGGTGTAGTCATTGGCAAAACTCTGCAGGAATGCCGCTGCGGTAATCGTACCCGCCGGACGGCCGCCGATATTCTTGAGATCGGCGAAATCACTCTTGATCATTGCCGCATATTCCTTCCATAGCGGCAGCTGCCAGAGTCGCTCGCCGCTGCGCTCGCCGGCCTTGAGCAACTGACGGATCAGGCCGTCATGATTGCCGAGCACCGCCGAGGCATGGTGCCCCAGGGCGATCACGCAGGCGCCGGTCAGGGTCGCCAGATCGATCACCACCCGCGGCTCATAACGCCCGACATAGGTCAGCGCATCGGCCAGGATCAGCCGCCCTTCGGCGTCGGTATTGAGAACCTCAATGGTCTTGCCGGACAGCGAGGTCAGAATATCGCCCGGCCGGATCGCCGTGCCGGACGGCATATTCTCAACCGCCGGAACGACAGCCACCAGATTGACCGGCAGCTTCATCCGGGCGGCCGTCAGCATGGCGCCGAGAACCGTGGCTCCTCCGGCCATATCCATTTTCATCTCGTCCATCTTGTCCGACGGCTTGAGGGAAATCCCGCCCGCGTCGAACACCACGCCCTTGCCGATCAGGGCAATCGGACGGGCGTTGTCGGTCCCCCCCCGGTACTGAAGCACGATCAGATAAGGTTCGCGGCTGCTCCCCTGCGCCACGCCGAGAATACCGCCGAAGCCCTCCCGCTCCAGCTCATCCCGCTCCAGCAGCATCGCCTGGATGCCGACCTGCTCGGCCATTTTCAGGGCCTGCCCGGCCAGATAGGCCGGCGATTTGCAGTTGCCGGGCTGATTCACCAGATCGCGGGCGAAACAAACTCCGGCACAGACCTGTTCGGCGACCTCAAGCGCCGCCTCGGCCTCGGCCCGGTGCTCCCCCGGAGCCAGCCAGACCCCGACGGTCGACAAGGTGATCGTTTTTTTCCGTTTTTCCTCATCCAGATACTGATCGAAACGGTAATCGGCCAGCAGAATCCCTTCGCCAAGCGCCTGAATGCGATCCGCCAGACTGCTGCCCCGGACCGGAACCTGGCCGAGCGCGGTCAGGAAGCCGGTGATTTTTTTTTCAGCCAGAAAGCATGCGGCGCCGCTGGACGCCTGCCGCAGTCTGGTCAGACAGATATCCCGCTCCCTGCCCATACCGACCAGCAGCAGACGCTCCCAGGGCACGTCCTTGCCGGCATGCACCAGCAGCTTTTCACAGTCGGCGCCGGAAAATTCCTTGCTGCGAAAAGCACGCGAGAGCGTTCCGTCCAGCCGCTGGTCAAGCTCCCGCAGCAGCGGGGTCTTCAACTTGCCCTCGGCAACTCCCAGCACCAGGCACGGGGTTCGCTGCCCCTCAAACGCACCTCTTTTTATCTTGAATTCCATGTATCTACATCCTTCCACAAGGGGGGAACGGCGCGACATGGCCGCAATGTAAGTCCTTTAAAAGTTTAACGATTTCTGCGCGGATTTCAATGGCATAAGGACCCCTGCCCGCGGCCCGCAGCGTTTTCGGGCCGCTGAAGACGTTCAGGCCGCGCCGGCCAGGTTCCGGAAACCAGCCACGGCAGCCACCCGCCGGGAGCAGAACAGAACGGGGAACAGGACGACCCGCCGATCAGGAAAAAACTGGACAAACGGAAATCCGCGGGGTAAGATTATTTTACTTTAATAAACGAATTCTCCGACAAGAGCAAACCCAGAGCAATCTGGCGACGCAAAGCCACGGGTCCCACGCCGGACAGCCGAGCAGCCGAAGAGAAGGTGATTCGTTCCGGGACAGCTGCCTCCGGAACCCATGAACGCCCATCTTCTGTCAGGAGATGGGCATTTTCTTTTGCTGGCGTCGCAAAAATGCGACCGGCCGGAACCAGAAGCTATCGTGAAACCGTCGGGGGAGGATTGAGCAATGACCGGAAAAGGGTTGAACCTGGCGACAAAATTGAGCTGTCTGAGCATCGCCCTGATCGTTTCGACGTCGCTCGCCATTGCCCTCTATGTCATTGCCAACGAAAAAAACGCCGGCCACCGGCAACTGCTGAAACGCGGGATCACCGTGGCCGACATGGTCGCCCTGAACAGTGCCCACAGTATCTACAACTACGATCGATACGCGCTTGAACAACTGATCCTGAGCACCTTTACGGAAAAAACCATCGCCTACGTGGTCATTCTCGACCAGAACCAACAGATTCTTGCGCAGCGGGCACGAACCGCTGCGTTTCACATCCCGCCGGAATTCAACGGCAACAACTATGACCCTCTGAAAAACATTTCCGTTACCGAGTTTACCGGCCCGGCGGACCGTGTCGCGTATGTCGACATCCAGGTTCCGATCATCAGCACCACCCGGCCGGCCCCCGCGCCTCAGCTGCGAAAACCGGCGAGCGATCCCTCGGCCACCCTCGGCCAGGTCCGCATCGGGCTGACCATGCAACCGCTGCGGGAGCGGGTGGAAAAAATGATCTTCTCAACCCTCCTCGCTACCGCGGTGCTGGCAATCCTTGGCGCAGTCTTGACCATTTTCATGACCAGGCGGATCACCGGTCCCGTCAAAAAGCTTGCCGAAGTCGCCAAACGGGTTGCCGATGGCGATCTCGACCACCAATGGGCGATCCCGGGGCATGACGAAATTGCCGAACTGGGCCATTCGTTCAAACGGATGCTGGCCGAGCTGAGAAAACATCATGCGGACCGGCAGCGACAGCAGTATCTGCTCGAAGAGCGGGTGGAAAAACGGACCCGCGAGCTGCAGCTGGCGATGGACGGCGCCGTCAAGCTGGCCGATCAGGCCTTTGAGGCGAATCGGGCCAAATCCCAGTTTCTGGCCAACATGAGCCACGAAATCAGAACCCCGCTGAACGGTATCCTGGGCATGACCGAAATGCTGCTGGAATCGGAACTCGACTACGAACAACGCCACTTCACCGAGACCGTGCGCTCATCGAGCGAGTCGTTGCTGGCCATCATCAACGACATTCTCGATATCTCCAAAATCGAAGCGGGCAAACTTGAACTGGAAACCATCGATTTCGACCTGCGGCGGCTGATGGAAGATACCGCCCGGCTGCTGGCGAACCATGCCCATGCCAAGGGGGTTGAGCTGGCGGTACAGATCCCCGCGGAGCTCCCCGCCGTGCTGCGCGGAGATCCCGGCCGGCTCCGGCAGGTTCTGACCAATCTGCTCAGCAATGCCATCAAGTTTACCGAGCGGGGCGAAGTGGTCGTGGAGCTCTCGGTGCTCGGCCAAACCGCCCATGCCGTGCAACTGCAGTTTTCGGTCAGAGATACCGGCATCGGCATTTCCGCCGAACAGCAGGCGCGCCTCTTCGAACCCTTTTCACAGGCGGACGGCTCCACCACCCGCAAGTACGGCGGCACGGGGCTCGGCCTGGCGATCTGCAGGGAGATCATCGGCATGATGTCCGGAGCGATCGCCTGCCGCAGCGAAGCGGGGCGCGGTTCGACCTTCCACTTCAAGCTCAGCCTGGCGACGGCGGCCGCCGGCAATCGCCCCGGGCCTGCCGAAGAGCGGGCGCTGCCGGAACAGCGCTGCCTCATTATTGATGACAACCGGACCAGCCGGCGCCTGCTCGGACTCCAGCTCGATGCCTGGGGACTGCCCTGGGACAGCGCCGCCGACGGCCACGAAGGGCTCGACCTGCTCCGCTCGGCAGCCGCCGCGGGGGTCCCCTTTGCCCTGGTCATTCTGGATCGACACATGCCGGGCATGGACGGTCCGGAAGTCGCGCGTCGGATCACCTCCGACCCGGCGACAGCCGGGCCGCGGATCATCATGCTGACCTCGGCCGGGTCCAGGGGCGCTACGCTCCCGGCCCGTCAGACAGGCATCCAGGCCTATCTGGCCAAACCGGTGCGCCGCAACGACCTGTATCGCGGCCTGAAGTCCCTGCTGGTCGATCCCCCCGCCGCGGACCCCGGCGTCAACCCGACACCGTTCGGCGCCGACCAGGCAAAACCTTGCGTCACGGCGTACGTGCTGGTCGCTGAAGACAATCGTGTCAACCAGCAGGTCGCCGTCGGCATGCTGAAGAAACTGGGCTGCCGGACCGACCTGGCCACCAACGGGCGGGAAGCGGTGGCCGCTCACAAATCGGCGGCCTACGACCTGATCTTCATGGACGGGCAGATGCCCGACATGGACGGCTACGAGGCGACAGCTGAAATCCGCCGGCAGGAAACCAGAGACCGGACGAAAAACCCGGTCCCCATTATCGCCCTGACGGCCAATGCTCTCAGCGGCGACCGGGACAAGTGTCTCGCGGTCGGGATGAACGATTACCTGAGCAAGCCCTTCAGGCAGGCACAGCTGATCGGCATCCTCAAGCGCTGGCTGCCCCGGCCCGTAGCGGAAAACGACGGCGCGGCAAGGCCGGCGCAATCCCGCCAGGATGTGCATGAAACGAGCAGGACGGACGGCGGCGGGTCGGCGCCGATCGACCGCAAGATCCTCGACACGATCCGGGAGCTGCAGCTCGATGACGGACCGAACATCCTGGCGCAGGTCATCGACCTCTATCTGCACGACACCCCGGCCCAGCTGCAGACCCTGCAGCACGCCCTGAACGATGCCGATGCCGAGACCGTTCAACGGACCGCCCACAGCCTCAAGTCGAGCAGCGCGAACCTCGGAGCCATAAAACTGTCGAAGCTGTGCAGGGAGCTGGAAAAAATGGCAAAAGAGCAGCTCATGCAGAGCATTCCGGGCCAATTACTGGCCGTCAAAAACGAATTCCAACAGGTTCAGGCAGCCTTGCAGGCTGAAATGGTGTCCCCATGAAAACAGCGAGACCGAGCAACCCTCCGTTGATCCAGATTGTCGATGACGATGCCTTCATGCGCCTGCTGATGCGGGCGACGCTGGAAAAGTCGGGATTTCGGGTCGCCGAGAGCTCATGCGGCAAAGCAGCCGTCACCGCCTTTGCAGAACTGCAGCCGCAGGCGGTGCTGCTGGACGTCATGATGCCCGACATGGACGGCTTTGAGACCTGCCGGGCGCTGCGCAAGCGGCCCGGCGGCGAGCACACGCCGATCCTCATGGTCACCGGTCTGGATGATGTCGAATCGATCCACAAGGCCTTTGAGGCCGGAGCCACCGATTTCATCACCAAACCGGTCAACCGGGTCATCCTCAGTCATCGGCTGCGCTATATGCTGCGCGCCGGCGAGGCCTTCCAGGCGGTCAGGAAGAAACAGGAACAGATCCACCATCTCGCCTTTTTCGACCATCTGACCGGTCTGGCCAACCGTTCGGCGTTCAAGACCTCGCTGGAGCAAGCCCTGCAGGAGCACACCGCCGCCGAGCAACAACTGGCCGTCCTGTTTCTCGATCTGGATCGACTCAAACGGATCAACGACACCCTGGGACACCATATCGGCGACCTGCTGCTGAAATGCATCGCCGAACGGATCACCTGCTGCATTCGCGATTCCGATGCGGTAACCCGTTCGAATCAGGACGAATCGCTCAACTGTGTCTCGCGGCTGGGCGGAGACGAATTCACCATCCTGCTGACCGACCTGGCGACCCCGGGCAACGCCGGCAAGATCGCCCGCCGGATTATCGACAGCATCCGCCAGCCGCTCGATCTGGAAGGCTTCGAGGTGTTTGTCACGGCCAGTGTCGGCATCAGTCTTTTCCCGCTGGACGGAACAGATGCGGAAACTCTGATCAAGAACGCCGATACCGCCATGTACCACGCCAAGGAGCGCGGTCGCAACCGCCTGCAATTCTACAAGAAATCCCTCAACAGCACGCTGTCCGAGCGCTATGCCTTTGAGAACGATCTGCGCCAGGCGCTGAACAACCGGGAGTTCCTGCTCTACTACCAGCCGCAGACGGAACCCCACAGCGGCCGGATCATCGGCGCCGAGGCGCTGATCCGCTGGCAACATCCGAGTCGCGGCATCATTCAGCCCGACCAGTTCATCGCGCGGGCCGAAGAACTGGGGTTGATGCCGGCCATGACCGACTGGGTGATCCGCGAGGCCTGCCGGCAACTGCTGCACTGGGAGCGCGAAGGGAAATTCCCGATCAGCATCTCGCTGAATCTTTCCAGCTATCAGTTCCGCCAGCAGAAAGTGCCGGAGATGGTGAGCCGGATTCTTGAAGAGTACCCGATCGACCCGCACTACCTGGTGGTGGAACTGACCGAAAGTGCCCTGACCGAGAACCATGAAGATGCCAGATCGATCCTGCAGAAGCTGAAAAATCTCGGCCTCGGCATCTCGATCGATGACTTCGGAACGGGCTATTCATCCCTGGCCTATCTGCAGAGTTTCCCCATCGACACC
>DASWJX010000147.1:0-1802 GCA_036396915.1 Geopsychrobacteraceae bacterium
CGGATATAGGCGACGCTCAGCTGTTCGCGCAAAGCGACCTGTTCCATCTGTTCGGTTACGAGACCCTCGCGGGCGCATTCAATCTGGGTTTTCACTTATTCCTCCTGGTTTTCATACAAAAATCCACAAAATTCACCGCCAGCTGCGGGTTGCTGCCGAAATGCAGATGGATATAGGAACCGAGCACGTTTTTATAACGATAACCTTCGGTGCCCAGCTCCTCGCCGTCCCGCCGGCCGAGGCGATAACAGTGATGCAGGCTCCGGGCGGCGTCGATCTCCGAATAGTGAAACTCATGGCCGCGCGCACGGGTACCCGCCGGACCGAGCGGGGTCGCTTCGCTCAGCTCGACCTGCCGATAGCCGAGCGCCTTGCGCCTCGGCAACATCCGCGCGGCGCACGGAAACACTCCGACCAAGGGCCGCTCATCAAGACTGCGGCAGAGGTACATGAAGCCGCCACACTCGGCATAGATCGGCAGTCCCGCCTCCGCCTGCCGGCGCAATTGCCCGAGCAAACCGTGATTGGCGGCCAGCTGTCCGGCATGCAGTTCCGGGTAGCCGCCCCCCAGATAAATACCGTCCAGCCCCTTTGGCAGTTCGGCGTCCGAAAGCGGCGAGAACGAAACCAGTTCGGCGCCGGCCTGTTCCAGCAGCTGCAGGTTTTCCGGATAGTAAAAACAGAAGGCCCGATCCCGGGCGATGCCGATCCGCGCACGGATCGCGGGCATGGAACGGCTCCGGGCAACCGGTTTAATGACTGCGGACGCTTCGGTCGCCAGTCGCAGCAGCTGATCCAGATCGAGATGGGTCTCGACCCAGTCGGCCAGTCGTTCGCCGAAGCCCGTATCGGCCGGCAGATCCGCGGCGGTGACCAGCCCCAGATGCCGTTGCGGCAGGCCGACCTCCTCGTTGCGCGGCAGGCAGCCGAGCAAGGGCGGCAGGCCGGGGGTCGCCGCGACGGACTCCTGCAGCAGCTGGCGGTGGCGGTCGCTGCCGACCCGGTTGGCGATCACTCCGGCGAGGTTCAGACCGGCATCGAACGCGGCGAAGCCCTTGACCAGCGCGGCGAAACTGCGGGCCTGGGAGCGGGCATCGACCACCAGCAGCACCGGCACTCCGAGCCATTTGGCGATCTCGGCGCTGCTGCCCTCTTCGCTGCCACCGCTGATGCCGTCAAACAGGCCCATCACCCCTTCGATCAGGGCGATATCGACGCCGTCCGCAGCATCGGCAAAGGTCTGCCTGACCCGCTGCCGGCCGCACATCCAGCCGTCCAGGTTGTGCGAGACCCGGCCGCAGATCGCGGCATGGTGGCCGGGATCGATATAGTCGGGGCCGACCTTGAACGGCGCGACCACCAGTCCGCGCCGGCGCAGGGCCGCCATCAGCCCGAGGGTCAGGGTGGTCTTGCCGTTGCCGCTGCCGGGCGCGGCGATCAGCAGGGCGGGCATCCGTGTCCCTTTGGCTGTCGTCATAAATTCAGCCGCTTGACCACGGCGATGCCGTCGGGATAATAGTCGATCAGGTTGTAACAGCCGTACTCCTGCTCGATGTGGAACAGCCGGCTCAGCGGCGCGCCGATGGCGTCGAGCAGGATCACCCGGTTGCTGCCGCCGTGGCCGACCAGGACGATCTCCTCGCCCCTGTGCCGCTGCAGGATCTGCCGCAGGGCCTGCCGCACCCGCTCGGCCATCTGCAGCAGGCTTTCGCCGCCGCGCACCTGATAGTGGACCAGATCGTCGAGCCGGGCCTGCCATTCCTCGGGATGATCGGCCATCAGCTGCTGCCAGGTCTTCCCTT
>DASWJX010000148.1:0-5932 GCA_036396915.1 Geopsychrobacteraceae bacterium
TATCCCACCGACGAAGGGCTCTTATGATGATTGTTTCAATGCGGCCCGGCAAAAAACATATCCCCCTGCCTTTCCCAAGAATTTCAACACGGTAGCCGTTTCGGCTCGGTCATGTCAACGCAAAAACTCTTCATCCGGCACCCCTTCGGGGCCAGCCATGATCGGTACCGTGCGGGAAAACAACGGAAACGCTGGTCGCGGCAGCGGTGCCGGACCCTCCGGGCCGGCTTCAAGCCGCAAGCCAGCGGGTTATTGCGGAACCAGCATGCTGTACTGGGTATAGGCCAGAAATGCGGCGAGAAGCACGGCGAGGGCGATGATGGCCAGGACCAGTTTTTGCGACATGTGGGTTCCTCCTTGCTGGTTTGGGGTTGGTGGTGCGGGAGCGCGCTCACGACAATCGCTAGAGCAGCCCCTGAAGCTTGCAGTTCTCGCGGGCGGCGAGACGCAGGCCGTCGCTGATGCTGGGGTAGACGTGGACGGTGGTGATCAGGTCGTGGATGGTCAAACCGAAACGGACCGCCAGGGTGGCTTCGTGGATGATGTCGGCGGCGCGGGGGGCGAGCAGCTGAACGCCGAGCACCTTGCCGCTGCCTTTTTCGGCGCAGAGCAGAATCCCCCCCTGGCGATCGCCCATGACGTGGGCCTTGGGAACCCGATCCAGATCCAGATAGGCCTCGACCGCCGCGATGCCCTGCTGTTTCGCCATGGCGGCGGTCAGGCCGATGGTGGCGAATTCCGGGTCGACGAAGACCGCCATCGGCGAGATGCGGTGGTCGATGGTCTCGGTCGATTCCGGATCGAGCATGTTGTGCATGGCGACCAGGGCTTCGCGGGCGCCCGCCGGCGCGATCAGCGGCGGGCCGGTGACATCGCCGGCGGCCCAGATTTTTTCCGAACTGGTGTGCAGCCGGTTGTCGACCCGGATAAAGCCGTCAACATCGACCTCGACGCCGGCCTGCTCCAGGCCGATCCCTTCGGTGGCCGGGCGGGTGCCGACCGCCAGCATCAGCCGTTCGGCACTCATCTCGAAGCGGGCGTTTTGGGCGTGCAGCGTCATGCAGACCTCATCCCCGCACTGCGCGACCTGATCGACCCGCACGCCGAACAGAATCCGCACCCCTTCGGCCTCGAGGATCTGCCTGAATGTTTCGGTCAGGCGCGGGTCGAATTCTCTCAGCAAACGTTCGCCCCGTTCGAGGATCGTCACCTCGGTGCCGAAGCGGGAGAACATCTGGCCCATCTCCAGGGCGATGACGCCGCCGCCGAGCATCAACAGCGATCTGGGGAAGCAGGGCAGGTGCAGGGCGCTGTAGCTGGTCAGGTAATCGACCTGTTCGAGCCCCGGCAGCGGGACGACCTTCGGCGTGCCGCCGACGGCGATCAGGAACCGCTCGCAGCGGATGATGTCGGCGCCGACCTGCAGTTCATGGGGCGAGATGAAGCGGCCGTGTCCGCGCACCACGTGCAGGTTGGGGGTGCTTTCCAGTTCGTGCTGATAGTGGCTTTCGCGCAGGGTTTTCACCGCCTGGTTTTTCAGGCGCATCAGGGTCGGGCAGTGCGGTTTGCCGGCCTGCAGATTCAGGCCCCAGGACGCGCCGCGCCGGGCGGCATGGTACATTTCCGCCTTGTCGATCAGGGTCTTGCTGGGGATGCAGCCCCAGTTGACGCAGGTCCCGCCAAGATGGCTCTGTTCCACCATCAGCACCTGCAGCCCTTTGGCCGCAGCCAGACGCCCGGCGGCAAAGGCGGTGGTTCCCGACCCGAGAATGACGATGTCGTGGGGCATGGCCATGACGGCTCCTCATGGGTGTTGACTGTCCGCCGGCTGCTTCAGCCGCGCGGGACGACTCTCTGCCATAACCATAATAGTAACAGGGATGCGCATATTCAAGCCGGCTTTCTTGCCTTCTTTCTTCGCTGCGCCCTGATTGCGGATGGCGTTAAACAGCGGTATCGTTTACAGGGCGACCGGCAAGGCACATTCCAGCAGGGAGGCAGCGATGATCCGCATCGACCAACAGCGAACGGCCAGTTTGGACGTGGATCCCCAGCGGAGCTTTACCCCGCTCTGCCCCGACGAGCTGCCGGTGGCGGGGGGGGACGAGATTGCCGGGGAGTTGAATGCCCAGGCGGCGCTGGCCGCTTTTCGGGTCGTGACCCGCGAGGATCATCCGCCCCAAGCGCCCTGGGTGGCGCAGTCGCCGGACGAGGTGATGACCCCGGTGGCGGGTGATTACCCCGATCTGGACGTCAAATGGCCGGCCCATTGCGTGGTCGGCAGCGCGGGGCATCTGCTGATTCCGGGCCTGCCGGAGCCGGACCGCTATGATCTGGTGGTCCACAAGGGGTACGATCCGCACAAGCACCCCTACGGCGGCTGTTATCATGATCTGGCCGAGAGCGAAAGTACCGGTTTGGTGGAATGGTTGCAGCAGCACGGCGTGACCGATCTGATCGTCGGCGGGCTGGCCACCGACTATTGCGTGAAGATGACGGTGCTGCAGCTGCGCCGGGCCGGGTTCCGGGTGATCGTCAACCTGGCGGGTTGTCGCGGCGTCGCCGCCGACACCAGCGCCGCCGCCATCGCCGAGATGCGGGCGGCCGGGGTCGAATTTGCCGGCAGCAGCGCCGAACTGGCGGCGGCCTGAACATGCCCGAAGGAGACCGGATGCGCTATTCAGCCCTGATGACGGATCTCTATGAACTGACCATGCTGGCCGGTTATCTCGAAGAAGAGATGCAGGACAAGCCGGCCAGCTTCGACCTGTATTTCCGCAACATCCCCTTCAACGGCAGCTACGCGGTCTTCGCCGGCCTGGAGCCGGCCTTGCGCTATGTAGAGCAGCTGGCTTTTGGCGATGAGGACCTGGCCTATCTGAACAGCCTCGGCATCTTCAAGCCCCGCTTTCTCGACTACCTGCGGAACTTTCGTTTTCGCGGCAAAATCACCGCGCCGCCGGAAGGAACGGTGGTGTTTGCCAACGAGCCGCTGCTGACCGTCGAGGGCAGCCTGAGCGAAGCCCAGCTGCTGGAGACGGCGCTGCTCAATATGATCAACTTTCAGACCCTGATCGCCACCAAGGCGGCCCGCATCCAGCAGGCGGCAGGAGATGGCGTGGTGCTCGAATTCGGCCTGCGCCGCGCCCACGGTCCCGACGGCGCGCTCGGCGAGGCCCGGGCGGCCTTCGTCGGCGGGGTGCGGAGCACCAGCAATGTCTGGGCCGGCCAGCAATACGGCATCCCGGTCAAGGGGACCCATGCCCACAGCTGGATCATGGCGTTCGGGGACGAGCTCAAGGCCTTCCGGGCCTACGCCGAGGTCTTCCCCGACGAATGCATCCTGCTGGTAGACACCTACGACACCCTGAAAAGCGGTATCCCCAACGCGCTTACGGTGGCCGGGGAATTACGCAACAAGGGGCATGAGCTGAAGGGGGTCCGGCTCGATTCGGGGGATCTGTCCTACCTGAGCAAGGAGGCGCGGCGGATCTTCGACGCGGGGGGCTTTCCCGCGGTCAAGATTGTCGCCTCCAACGAGCTGGACGAGTATGTCATCAATGCCATCCGCAACGAGGGGGGCAGGATCGATATCTACGGAGTCGGGACCAGGCTGGCCACCGCCGGCGGCGAGGGGGGCGGGGCCCTGGGCGGGGTCTACAAGCTGGTCCGCTTCGCCGGAGAGCCGCGCCTCAAGGTGACTTCGGATATCGCCAAGGCGACCCTTCCCGATCGCAAGAGCCTGCAGCGACTGATCGATGGAGACGGCAGGTTTGTACAGGATGTCATCTGCCGTGAAGGGGAAACCCTCGCGGCGGGGGCCACGGTTTACGACCCCACCAACCCCTCGCGGCGGAAGAAGGTTCCCGAGGGGGTGCGCTGCGAGGATATCCGCGGCGTGGTCATGGACGGCGGCGCAATCGTCGGCGCGTTGCCGGACCTGGAGGCGTGCGCCGATCGCTGCGCCGACCAGCTCCGCAGCCTGCCCGACGGCACCCTGCGACTGTACAATCCGCACCGCTACAAGGTGTCGATCAGTCCCGACCTCCATGATTTGCGCGAACAATTGATGGCCAGGTACGAGTTTTAGGAAGGTCGGGAGGGGGATGGGGGTGCCGGCGTGCTGGAACCGTCCCATCCCCACCCCAGCCCTCCCCTTGAAAGGGAGGGTGCTCAACCTAAATGGTGCATTGATGCCAGGATGCTGAATAGTTACAGATTATCAATGATGACCGGATGGAGACCGCCATGGACCGATTGATCGCCGGATTGTTGCTGCTCGTTGTGCTGTCGGCCTGCGCCCACCCGCACCGGGAGCGGACCGCGGAGTTCCCCGCCGCCTTCTCCCGTTTGACGGTGCACGGCGAGGCCAGGGTTGACGTCCCGCCCGATCAGCTGCGGCTGCGGCTGAAGGTGGTGACCGGCAATGCCGATCCGGAGCTGGCGCTGGCGGACAACAATCGGCGCATCAACCGCTTGATCGCGGCCCTGCGGGGGCTGGGACTGGATGAGGACGACTATCGGACCGGACAGTTTCAGACCTATCCCGAATGGAGCCGTCCGCCGCGTCCGGCCCCGGCCGACTGGCAGCGCAGCATTGTCGGCTATACGGTCAACAACGAACTGCTGATCAGCACCGGTCGGGTCGCGCTGGCCGGCAAACTGCTGGCGACCGCCCAGCAGGCCGGCGCCGACCATATCGGCGGCCTGACCTTTGCCCTGGCGGAACCGGCCGATCATCGCGAAGCGGCGATCACGCTGGCCACCCGCCGGGCGCTGCGCAAGGCACAGACCCTGGCGGCGGCGGCCGGGGTCGCGCTGGGCCCGATCCAGTCGCTGACCCTCGATCAGGCGGCCGCTCCGGGACCGCTGCAGCGCATGGAGCTGACGGCGCTGAGCCAGACCGCGGATGCCGTGCCGGTGCAGGCCGGCGATGTCGAGGTCCGGGCCGGGGTGACGGTGGTCTTCCGGCTGCTGGGACCGCTGCGCTAAAGGCCCGAGCGGCTCTTCAGCGTCCGGCTGCGTGCCGCCTCAGCGCCCGCCGCAGCCGACCGGCGACTTTTCCCGCGGACACGCTGCGAGCCCGGTTTTTTCCTGATAGAGTTTTCCCCAGCCGCACATCTGCTCCAGAATCGGCACGACGCTGCGGCCCAGTTCGGTCAGTGAATATTCAACCCGGGGCGGCACCTCGGCGTAGACCTGGCGGTGAATCATCCCGTCCCGTTCCAGTTCGCGCAGCTGCTGGGTCTGCATCTTCTGGGTGATCGTGCCGAGGCGGCGCTGCAGCTGGCTGAAACGAAGGGTTTTCAGGCGCAGGTGCCAGAGGATCAGGGATTTCCACTTGCCGCCGATGATCGCCAGGGTGACGGCAACGGTGCATTGATAAGGCTGTTCATCGCTCATAATCGGCTCCATATCTCAATAGTATCTTTCCGGGTACTACAGTACAAAAAAGTAGGTACTTGATTTTATGTCCGGTACTTGTCGTATAGTACGCCAAAGCTGTTTAAAAAAACAAATGGGTTGTCAGGTGCGGTCTCACGCTCGTTCGCTTCGCTCACTAACCAGAAGTAGGCGCCCTGAGACGAGCCGCAAAGTCGCAAAGAAAATCGTACCTGTTCAGCACCCTGACATCGATGTCAGGGTGCTGAACAGGTACCAGATTTCAAGTCCGCTTCCTCCTTGTGCTATCGGATCAGTCATGGCAGCGCCGTTACCGTTTAACCCGTGTGAGCTTGCGAGCCGGGGCCTTTTCGTTTTCCGCTCGAACGGAGTCACGCCGACTTTATTGCGTGGGATGGCGATAGATGCCACCGGAACCCGGCGGCAGTAATAAACAAAGCCGTTTTTTGCTTACTTTTTGTCGGCGCTTGTACAAAAAGTAAGGCGTCTGGCGGGACGCGACCCGCCGGTTTCCGTCGATCGATCGACG
>DASWJX010000149.1:0-5906 GCA_036396915.1 Geopsychrobacteraceae bacterium
CAGTTTCCGGGGGCTATTTAAGGACGAAACCCCTGAAGAGTCAAGGGGAAAGCTGGGTTTGGCCAGGATGATTACCGAGTTTCTCTTCTTTTCTCGCCATCGAAACCCGCATCCCCTGCCCGGCAAGAGCAGGAGCGGTAAATTGCCATAAAAGGAATGTGATTGCCGCGGACGGACAAAAAGAGCCCCTCCGGAAAACCGGAGGGGCCAAGTGCATTGCACATATCCTGGTGAGGAATCAGATATCCCAGTTGTCGATTTTCATGGTGCCGTTCTTGGCCAGGTTCAACTGCATTTTGAAGCAGCGGTCGAACAGCTGCGGCTCGTGACCGATGCCCTTGGCCAGGCACTCTTCTTTGGCCATGTCGAAGTATTCCTGGATGATCGGCTTGTACTCGGGATGGACGCACTTGTCGATGATGAGCTGGGCGCGATCCTTCGGCGCCAGTCCGCGCAGGTCGGCCAGACCCTGCTCGGTGACCAGAACGTCGAGGTCGTGCTCGGTGTGGTCGATATGCGGAGCCTTCGGCACAACGCAGGTGATGCCGTTCGGATCGGTCTTGGTCGGACGGGTCGAAGGCGCGTGCATGATCTTCAGGAAGCCGTTGCGCAAAAAGTCGCCGGAACCGCCGAGGCCGTTGATCATCCGGGTGCCGCCGACCAGGGTCGAGTTGGCGTGCGCATACATGTCGAACTCGACCGGGGTGTTCATGGCGATACAGCCGAGCCGGCGGATCGGCTCGGGAGCGTTGGAGATGGACAGCGGCCGCAGGGTGATCTTGTCGGCATACTTGTCCCAGTTTGCGAAGAAGCGCGGGAAACCGGGATCTTCGGAGAGGGACAGCGAGCAGGACGATGCGAAGTCGAGTTTGCCGGAATCGAACAGATCGAGCATGGTGTCCTGCAGCACCTCGGTGTAGACGGTGAGGTTCTTGAAAGGACCTTTGGCCAGACCGCCGACCACCGCGTTGGCGATGGAGCCGACCCCGGACTGCAGGGGCAGCAGGTTCTCGGGCAGCCGGCCTCTTTTTACTTCGTTGGAGAAGAAATCCATGATGTGGCTGGCGATCGCTTCGGAGGTCGCATCCATGTCGGTGAAGGCACGCCCCTTGTCGCGATGCTTGGACTCGACGACCGCGATGATTTTGTCGGGATCGCAGGGAACGCTCTGGGTGCCGACCCGGTCGTTGGCTTTGGTGATCAGGCAGGGCTGACGATTCGGCGGATCCAGGGACATGATGATGTCGTGCATCCCTTCGAAGGAAGGCTGTCCGGTGTTGACCTCGAGGATGATTTTGTCGGCTACCTTGACCAGTTCGGGAACGATCCCGCAGGAGGAGGTCAGGATCAGGCCGCAGTCGGCTTTGACGGCGGAGACTTCGATGATGGCAACGTCGATCCGGCCGTTCTCGGTGTAGAAACCGTAACCGATATCCTGGGCAAAGACACCGAGGTGCTTGTCGCCCATGCGGATTTTACCGGAATTGATCCCTTTGGCGATGTTCTTGCCGGTCTGGTACGGCCAGCGGCGGTCGATCATGTCGAGGGTCGCCCAGCGGTCCTCGGTTTCCGCGCCGACCGATGCGCCGATGAACAGGTTGAACTTCATCTGGCCCTGCAGGTTGTTGGCCTCTACATGATCCGCCAGAGCGATCGGTACCGCTTTCGGGTAACCGGCCGGGGTGAAACCTGACCAGCCGAGGTTCATGCCGGGCTTGAAGAATTGAATGGTTTGCTCCGCGGTCATGACCTTGTCAAGTAAGGCTTTGCGCTCTACGCGATCTTGCAGTGTTCCGAATTCGGACATTTCTCTCTCCTCCTTGTGAATGGATCAAAGGCGCCGACAGCGCCCGGTTTGAAGCTGCTCGGGTCAAACAGTGATGGCGTCGCAAAAAGTCCGCCCTGCGGCGTTACGGGGATGGCCCAGCTCCGGTGAAATGTAGTGATGAGCAATTCATAAAATAACGTTATATAAGCGGTCGGATTTTTTATATAATGCCGTATACCGCAAGTCAAGGGAAAAGAGGACGCAAAAGTGAAAATTAACATTTGTGGTAATTCTTTTGTCGCCGAGGCGTTTTGCCATCGGCACTGAAAATATTGAGGAGGTGGGGATTCTCGGCGGGATCACGCCTCCATTCCCTTGCGGCGTACGGGGGAATGGGGTGCGTCGGCACACCGGCTGGATTGCCGGTGTGCCGCTCTTTTCGGGTTTTTAAAACTTGTTCTATTTCTCGAGTTTTTTTTGTGCTTTGGCGCTATAGGCGCTGTCCGGAAAGGCGGCCTGCAGCTGCCGGAAAATCCGCTCGGCTTGATCCCGGTTTTCCAGTTTCAGGTAGGCGGACAGCAGGTGGAAGTAGGCTTCGTCGCGGCGGGGATAGTCCGGATAGTCTTGCAGGGCCGCTTCGAGTCGCTTGATTGAAGACGGGTAGTGCCCGCTCCGCAGGTAAAAGCGTCCGACATAAACCTCGTGGGCCGCCAGTTGGTTCCGGCAGTCTTGAATCAGCGGGCGGATCTCGTTTTCATCATACGCGCCGGGAAAGGACGCGAGCAGATCGTTGAAGGCGGCGAGCGCATTGCGGGTACTGGTCTGATCCCGGTCGATGGCGAGCATCTGCCGATAATAGGACATCCCCAGCCAGTAGGTGGCCGACGCTCTTTTTTCCTCGCCGGGGTATTGCCTGAGAAAGTCGTTGTAGGCGCCGGCCGCTTCGGGGTAGCGTTCCGCCCGGTAGTAGGTTTCGGCCATTTTCAGTTCGGCCAGCATCGTCAACTCGGGCGAATAAAAGCTGTCCCGCACCTTTTCCCACGAGCTGATGGCCTCATCGTAAAGGCCTTTTTCCAGAAAGGCTTCGCCTTCCTGAAAGTAGTCCTCGGCGGTTTTGGCAGGGGCGGGCTGTCCCGCGCTGCAGGCGCTCAAAAGAAATCCCGCTAAAAGAAAAAGACATAATTGCTTCATTGGTGCTCGGCTCCTGTCGGAAAGAACGAATGGCAAGAAACTACGGAATCTCAAGGACGTTGTCAATGTTTCTTGCGGATTGACAGATGGCGCCCGTGCCGTGATAATGCAGCTGTTTTTATCTATTGATTTCAACCGGTCGGGTGGGCGGTCATGCAATTGCTCTATATCGGGATTTTCGGCGGCCTCGGCTGTGTGGCCCGCTTTCTGGTGTCAGGCTGGACCTATGCCCTGTTCGGCCGGGGATTGCCTTATGGGACGCTGGCTGTTAATGTCATTGGCTCGTTTCTGCTCGGGCTGCTGATCGTGTTCGGTCTGCGCAGCACGCTGCTGTCGCCGGAATTGCGGATCGGCCTGACGGTCGGCCTGATGGGCGGCTTCACCACCTTTTCCACCTTTTCCTATGAAACCGCGCGGTTGCTGGAAGAGGGGAGTCTGTGGCAGGCGGGGGCCAATGTCATCCTCAATGTCTTTATCTGTCTGCTGTTTGCGCTGCTGGGCATGCATCTGGCGCGGCAGTTCTAAAGGGGAGCACCCATGACCGGACTGGCCGGAGAACAGACCCTGATGCGGATTTTTATCGGTGAATCGGATCGCTGGCACAAGCAGTCGCTTTACCAGGCGCTGCTGGAACTGTTCCGGCGGGAAGGTTTTGCCGGGGCGACGGTCCTGAAAGGGGTCGCCGGATTCGGTGCCCGGTCGATTCTGCACACCGACCGCTTGCTGAGACTGTCGAGCGATCTGCCGCTGGTGGTCGAGGTGGTGGACAGCGAAGAAAAAATCCGAACGATTCTGCCCCGCCTCGACGAAATGCTGCAGGGGGGGATGGTGACGCTGGAGAAAGCCCGGGTCATCCATTATTCACCCTGAACCGAAACCGGGGAACTTTCATGCTGAAACGCATTGCTGAATTTCTGACCTCGCCCGCCAAACCGGAACCGCGCCAGGAAGAGCAGCGGATTCAACTGGCGGCCGGTGTGCTGCTTCTGGAAATCGCCCATGCCGATGGCGAGTTTCATCGGGACGAGGAGACGCTGATCGAGGAACTGCTGGCGAAACATTTCCGGCTCGAAGCGGAGACCTCGGCGGAACTGCTGGCGCTGGCGCATCAGGCGCGCAGCGAAAGCCATGATCTGCACCAGTTCACCCGCGAGATCAACAGGAATTTCGATCAATCGGAAAAGGAGCGGATCATGGAGTCGCTCTGGCGGCTGGTTTATGCCGATGGCCGGCTGGACCATTTCGAGGAAGCGCTGTTGCGCCAGTTAAGCGGCCTGATCGGCTTATCGCATCGTCAGATGATCGACGCCAAGGTGAAAATTGCCAAGCAGCTCAGGGGCGAGGATTCTTGAAGCGCGGCCTGACCCGGATTGTCGGTTGGGCGCATGAGCTGCTGGCGGAGGTTGTCGCCGCGGGGGATCTGGCCGTTGATCTGACGGCGGGCAACGGGCACGACGTTCTGATGCTCTTTCAACGGGTGGGGCGCAGCGGCCGGGTTGTTGCGTTCGATATCCAGGAACAGGCCCTGCGGGCCACCGAGCAGCGGCTGCGGGACGCCGGCGCCGAGGTTCAACGGATCGATGCGCAACGGCCCCTGGCGGCCGGAACGGGCGTCAGCCTGGTCGCCGCCAGTCATGCCGAAATGGACCGTTATCTCTTCGCCGCGCCGAAGGCCGTCATGGCCAATCTGGGTTATCTGCCCGGCGGCGATCAACGGCTGATTACCAGGCCGGAAACAACCCGGGCCGCCCTGCGGACCTCCTGTGAGCTGCTTGCTCCCGGCGGGCGTCTGGCGGTGGTCGTTTACCCCGGCCATGCCGGCGGTGATGAAGAAGCGCTGCTGGTCGATGATTTTTTTCGGTCGCTGCCGGAGCAGGCATTCGATGTGCTCTGCCTGCGGGTGGGCAACCGTCCGGCGGCTCCCTATCTGCAGGTTGCGGAGAAACGCCGTAGGGCGGACTTTTTGCGAGAGCATCAATAGGTGAGCTGACTTTATGTTCAGATTTTTTACAAGCATCGGCGACTACAGCCTCTACTATCTGGAACAGGCCGGAAGGATGGGCCGGTTCCTCATGGTCTGTCTGTGGCGCACCGTTACGCCGCCCTACAAAATTTCCCCGGTGATCCGGCAGATCCATTTTATCGGCGCCCGCTCCTTCTTCGTGATCTTTTTTACCGGCGGCTTCACCGGCATGGTGCTGGCCTTGCAGGGGTATTACACCCTGCGCAAATTCGGTTCCGAGGGCCTGCTCGGTTCGGCGGTGGCGCTCAGCCTGATCCGTGAACTGGGGCCGGTGCTGGCGGCCTTGATGGTGATCGGCCGGGCCGGATCGGCAATCACCGCCGAAATCGGCATCATGCGCAACTCGGAGCAGATCGACGCGCTCGAATGCATGGCCATCGATCCCTGCCGGTACCTGATGGTCCCCAAGTTTGTGGCCACGGTTGTTTCGCTGCCGTTATTGACGGCTATTTTCGACATGGTCGGTATCCTCGGCGGCTATCTGGTCGGGGTGACGATGCTGGGGGTCAACGGCGGTACCTATTTTCAGGGCATGTATCGCAGTGTCGACTGGAATGACATCGAAATGGGCCTGGTCAAGTCGCTGGTGTTCGGTCTGCTGATCGTCTGGATCGCGACCGCCAAAGGCTATTTTCTGCATTGGGAGCGTTCCGGCGGCTTCGGGGCCGAAGGGGTCAGCCGTACCACCACCAGCGCCGTGGTGCTCGCTTCCGTGACGGTGCTGGTCTGGGATTACCTGATCAGCGCCATCCTGCTGTGAGGTGACGAGAGTGGCCGAGAACCGCAACAATCAAGCCGAACCGGCCCGCATCGCCATCGAACTGAGCGGGGTGAAAAAGTCGTTCGCCGGCCAGCAGGTGCTGGCCGGCGTCGATCTGCAGGTGCTGGAGGGGACGACGACGGTCATCGTCGGCGCCAGCGGCC
>DASWJX010000150.1:0-2667 GCA_036396915.1 Geopsychrobacteraceae bacterium
TTCGCCCAGAGGATTCTCGACAAACTCGAACGCCAGGCCCAGCCGGTCCAGACCTTCCGCCAGCACCTGGCGGGAAGCAAGCGGTCCGTGCAGGGCAGCGAACAGGATCTTTCTCGCCGCGGACATCAGGTCCAGCGCCCTTTGATGTTCCTCTGAAATATACTCAGCCACGCCCGCTCTCTCCTTCTCAAATCCCCGTTGCACCGTTCAGATCAATCTCGCACCCTCTGCCCGTGACATTAAAACCCCGATATATATACATCTTCCTATTTTGAGATGTAAAGTGAAAAATCGCAGATAAAGCATTTTCCCCGGCATTTTGCCGGACGACGGTCGGAACCCGGTTGCGCCGAGGTCGAAATCCCCGGGCCGCAGTGCCCGGGGACCGGTCACTGAGCGCTGCGGAACATCACTTGTTGCCGGCTTCCTGCAGCACCAGCTCCTCTTCGTCGAGCGCCGCCACCGGCTCGCGCAGTTCGACGCGCACCGGAGACTGCTTCTGCCGCAGGGAAAGCGACATCATCGCTCCGACCACCAGCAGCCCGCAGGCCACGGCGAAGGAGGTCTCCATGCCGCCGAACTTGACCTTGAGCGCGGCTGAAAGCTTGACCAGCACGAAGGCGCCCACCCCCCAGGCGGAAAAGAGGATGCCGTAGTTCATGCCGTAGTTCTTGACCCCCCAGTAATCCTTGGCGAAAGAGGGGAACAGCGACAGGTTGGTCCCGTAGTTGAAGCCGATAAAGGTCGCCAGCAGCGTGACGACGACGGCACCGGAATCGGACCTGGCGACCAGCGGGATGGCGGCAAACATCAGGGCGGCCTGGAAGAGCAGCATAATGGTCAGGGTGGCGGCACGACCGATCCGGTCGGACAGCACCCCGGCGATGATCCGTCCGGAGGCGTTGCCGATCGCCATCACCGCCACGGCGACGAAGGCCATCTCGCCCATGCTTTTCTTGGCGATCCCGGCGATGCTGCCGATCACCATCAAACCGGCGCCGGCGCCGATGAAGTAGGTCAGCCACAGGGTGTAGAAGCGGCCCTCCTTGAGCATTTCCATGGGCGTCCTGTCGGCGACGGCACTCTTTTTCCTTTCGGCGACAGAACCGCTGCCGGCCGGCAGGTAACCGGCCGGGGGGTTGGAGACCAGCATGGCCATGCCGCAGACGATGACGATAAAGGCGATGCCGAGCACCAGCATGGTGCTGTGCAAACCGTAGGCGCCGAGCAGATATTGACAGATCGGAGCCAGGTAGACCGGAGCGATGCCGAAACCGGAAACAACGATGCCGGCAATCAGGCCGGTCTTGGCCGGAGAAAACCATTTCAGGGCCGGCGGGGTGGCCGCCGAGTAGCCGAAGCCGAAACCGAGACCGGCGAGCAGACCGAAGCCGAAGATCCAGCCCCAGTAGTCGGAGGTCTGGGAACAGACGATAAAGCCGGCGCCGACCAGCAGGCCGCCGAGGATGGCGGTCAGCCGGGGACCGACCTTGTCCTGCATCTTGCCGCCGACAATCATGGAAAAGGCAAAAGCGAGACAGGCCGTGGCGTAGGGGTCGCCGGCGCCGCTGAACAGTTGCGCGATGTCCCCCTTCAGCATGCTGTAGGCATAGAGAATCCCGAGCGCCAGGTTGATTCCGGTACCGGCCAGAACCACCGACCAGGCTTTGTGCAGCGATGTTTTTTGACTCATGACTTCCTCCTCTGAAGTGGGAACGAAACGATCACAGCGTGAGCTGACATAGTGCATGCGAAACGGCAGGGGCCATTTGTTGCGAAAGGGGATGGAGATCGGCTTGGCGTTGCGCCGACCGTCGGCAACCGCCGGCTGCCGGACCCCGGGTTGCAACTGCCCCTGAAGGCGGGCGGAAAGTTCCTGGTGTTTGGCGCACTCGCGGAAGCGGCAGGTGCAATAGTGGGAGATGGTCTGGACATCGTGGGGGGAGATATACCCGGAACCGACATCACAAAAATCCTCGTCCTGGCTGTAGAAGGGACAAATGGCCATGCTGATTTCCCCTGTCGCATAAAGGTTGGTTTGCCTGCATCTGCGCCGACTCACTAACGCAACCCGCATACCAATTCGCAAAACCGCAGGCTTAATCGTTTATTATCAACAGCTTGGAGAGATTCGGAGCGAACGCCGCAGGAGTATTGCGGTCCGGCGTTTTTGCACGGACGCGAAACGCAAAAGAGCAATCGGCCAGGAAGAGCAACCAGGCAGGGACAGTGATTTATCGACAAACCCCTTGAAGGCAGGGGCTTGGCAAGACACAACCGTCTTTATTCCGTATACCCAAAGCGGAGTTTTGCAATTCCGCCATGGACAAACGCTGTTTTTTTGCAATTCTGCAAATCGTGGTCGGCGGATTGCGTGTCCGCGCGGACCCGCCTATACTGCACGCAGCTCCGCCACAGCAATCCTGAAACCGCGTCCGCAGAGAAGGTGCTCTCCCATGCCGAACCAAACCCTGCTCAACCATGTCGTCGGCCTGGCCGAGAAGGTCGCCGGCTATCAACTGGAAAAATTCCGCAGCCGTCCGCCCGGCAGCGGTGACGAAAAAACGGCTCGCGAACTGGTCTCCGAGGTCGACCTGACTTCGGAGCGGATGTTGATCGACGGCTTGTCGCAACTGCTGCCGGACGCCGGCTTTCACGGCGAAGAAA
>DASWJX010000151.1:0-4018 GCA_036396915.1 Geopsychrobacteraceae bacterium
GCTTTTTGTCTTTAATTCCTCAGAATCCGATGCACCGCATAAGGGTCCAATCAAAAGCATCTACCACAGAGGACACAGAGCACAGAGAAAGGCTAAAGTCGAGAACCTTTTGTAAGGGTTTGATTTTAAAAAAACCTCCTGGTTTTCCTCTGTGTCCTCTGTGGTGAAAAGCTTTTTGTCTTTAATTCCTCAGAATCCGATGCACCGCATAAGGGTCCAATCAAAAGCATCTACCACAGAGGACACAGAGGTCACAGAGAAAGGCTAAAGTCGAGACCCTTTTGTAAGGGTTTGATTTTAAAAAAACCTCCTGGGTCTCCTCTGTGTCCTCTGTGCTCTCTGTGGTGAAAAGCTTTTCAGCTTTTGACTTTATTACGCGCAGACCCGGTTGCGGCCGGCGTTTTTGGCCCGGTAGAGGGCCTGGTCGGCGGCTTTGATTACCTGGGCGGCGGTTGTCAGTCGCGGTTTTTTTTCGGCGGCGCCGATGCTGATGGTGACACTCAGGGCGGGGGTGTGCCGGCCGGCCGTGGCGGCCTGTTTCGGTTTCTTTTTCGGACGGTCCTTGCCGCGCGGGATGAACCTGGCGGCGGCGATGGTCTCCCGGAGCCGTTCCAGGTGGGGCAGGGCGTCTTCGACGGCGGTGCGGGGGAAGATCACCGAAAATTCCTCGCCGCCGTAGCGGAAGGTTTTGCCGCCGCCGCTGACTGTCGCCAGCTTGGCGGCGACCATTTTCAGCACCTGATCGCCGACGTCGTGGCCGTGGGTGTCGTTGAATTTCTTGAAATGGTCGATATCGAGCATGGCCACCGTGTACCTGCCGCCGAGTCTGGCGATGGTTTCGTTGAGGGCGCGCCGTTCGGGGAGCCCGGTCAGTTCGTCGCGGTAGGCCATGAAATGCGAGGTTTCGATGACCCCGATCAGCAGGATCAATCCGGCCGCCGCGAAGTAGAGGGTGAGGGGTTGCCCGCCGCGCTGCAGCAGGCCGAACAGCAGGGTCGCCCCGGCCCAGAAAAAGCTCGCCTCCAGCGCCGCCGGCCGCAGATAGTAGCGAACCCCCAGCAGCAGCAGGCAGACGACGAAGATCGCCAGGGCCGGTTGGCCGAGCGCCGGCGTCAGCTGCGGCGGAAGGGCAACGATGCGATAATTCAGCCAGGCCAGCGCCGGCTCCGACTGCTGGGCGTAAAGCCACGAGCCGCCGAGGAACTGCGCGACAAGCAGCGTGCCCCAGGCCGCGCCGCCGCGGTTGACCATGCCCCGTTCCCGGAACAGGGCCACGGCGACCAGATTGAGCGGCAGCGCGACGCTGAGCAGGGCGGTGCTGAACGGGCCGCTTATGCCCGCGGCAAAATAGTCCAGGCCGCGGTCGACAATAAACAGGAGCAGCACGGCATGCAGCAGCCGGCTGCAGTTGAAGCGCCAGCCGAGCAGCAGGGCCATGCCGAGCACGGCCGGGGGGAAGATGTCGAGAAACGGCAGGACTTTTTCGGGGAGCGTGCCGCGCGACAGGAACAGCGCGGCGCCGGCAAACAGCAGTCCGTTCGGCACCAGAAATGGATAGAAGAGTTTTCGCAGGGGAAAGGTCACGCCAACAGGCTCCCGGTTGTATGCTTGCCATCTGAAACCACAGGATTTCCCGGATTCGGGTATATTAAAACCTGGGGCGGAGACTGTCATCCATAAAATAAGAAGCCTTTTTTTGAACGCGGGTGCAGGATGCGGTGAGTTCGCGAACCGCATCTTACGAGACCACATCTCTTTATTAGCCACGGACCCACACGGACAAGGGCGGACGAGAGGCCTCAACCTTTTTTAGGATGTAATTATTCAGCACCTTGACGTCGCTGTACCACTGATGAGGTCAAGCAACCCCCCTCAATCCCCCCTATAAAATAGGGGGGAAGGGAGCGTAGCGGAAAGGGGGGTCGTTTCTAACCCACTTCGCAGGGGTGACCTTCAAGGGCGGACGAAAGCTCTTAACCTTTTGTAACTATTCGGCACCCTGACATCGCTGCACTAACCGCTGCGCACCACCTGGATCAAGCCCCCCCCTCAATCCCCCCTATAAAATAGGGGGGAAGGGAGCGTAGCGGAAAGGGGGGTATGTTTTATCACCGATTTCGGATTTTCAGGATTTCATGATGAGCACTACCGACAACGCGCCCGCCCTGGTTCTGCAGGATGTCTGCAAGGTCAAAGGGACCGGTCACCAGGCCGTGACGATTCTGGATGCTATTTCGCTGTCGCTTCCGGCGGGGCAACTGACTGCTCTGGTCGGACCGTCCGGCGGCGGCAAGAGCACCCTGTTGCGGCTGCTCAACCGGCTCGACGAAGCGACCTCGGGGCGGATCCTCTATCGCGGCGCGGCCTTGAGCGCCATGGAGCCGGTGGCTCTGCGGCGCGCGATCGGCATGGTCATGCAGAAACCGGTGATGTTCGTGGGCTCGGTGCTGGACAATCTGCAGCACGCCTTTGTTCTGCGCAAGGCGCCGGTGCCCGGCGCCGACAGTGCGTTGCTGCAACAGACGCTGGAACAGTGCGAACTGGAAGCGGCGCTGCTCGGCCGCAACGCCCAGTCGCTGTCGGTCGGCCAGCAGCAGCGGGTCAGTCTGGCCCGGACCCTGATCACCGGGCCCGACATTCTGTTGCTCGATGAACCGACCAGCGCCCTCGACCGGCCGACCGGCGATCTGCTGGCGGCGACTTTGCTGAACATCTGCCGCGAGCGCGGCCTGACGCTGATCATGGCGACCCACGACCTGCGCCTCGCCGGGCAGATCGCCGATCATCTGGTCTATCTCGAAGCGGGGCAGGTCGTTGAACAGGGGCCGCCCGCCGCCCTGCTGAAAAATCCGCGGACCCGGCAGTTGCGGAAATTTCTGGCCGAACCCGATTTTTCCGGGAAGGGGACGGGCAATGATTGATCTTAGCCTGTTCGATCTGACCCTGGTTTACGCCCTGATCCTGATGGCGTTTGCGCTGGTGCGCCTCAACGGCCCGGGGGAAGAGCGCGGCCTGCTGATCGCCTCGCTGCGCATGGTCGTGCAGCTGCTGGCGGTCGGCTATGTGCTGCATCTGATTTTCGCCCTCGACAGCGCCGCGCCGGTGCTGCTGGTGCTGCTGGTGATGGGGGGCCTGGCGGTGCATACGGTGGCCGGGCGGGTCAAGGTGAAGATGCCGAAACTGTACCGGGTGGTCGCCGGCGCCATGCTGGTCGGTTGCGGCGGCACGACGCTGCTGTTCTGCACCCTGGTGCTCGGTCTCGATCCCTGGTACGACCCCCGTTATCTGATCCCGCTGGCCGGCATGATCATCGGCAATTCGATGACCGGCGCCAGCCTGGCGGCGGAGCGCCTCGCCGACGAGATCCGCTCCCGCCGCGATGAAATCGAAACGGCGCTCTGCCTCGGCGCGACGGCCCGCCAGGCGTGCCGCGATGCCATGAAAAATGCCTTCAACGCGGCGCTGATCCCGACGGTCAACGCCATGGCGACGATGGGCATCGTGTTTCTGCCCGGCATGATGACCGGCCAGATCCTCTCGGGGACCGAACCGATGCTCGCGGTCAAATACCAGATTGCCATCATGTGCGTGATCACCGGCAGCGTCGCCCTGACCTCGTTTCTGATCCTGCTGCGGGGCTACCGCTCTTTCTTCACCGACCGGGATCAGCTGCGCGATGCCGCTGAACTGTGATGGCGTCGCCCCTGAAAAGCCACGAGGCCTTGCGAATTTACGAATACATCAATCCATAATCATCTCACGCAAAGCCGCAAAGCCGCCAAGGTTAAACCTATAATCCTAAGCTTTTCTATGCGCCTTTGCGGCTCGCCTCGGGGCACCTACTTCTGGTGAGTGAGCAACGCGAACGGGCGTGAGTCAGATTTTATAGTGTTTTCCCACGACAGGTGATTTGTCGCATGTGGCCCGGATCGGTTGCAAGCGGGGCCAAAAGCGCTATCCTTATACAGCTGAAAATTCTCTACCGGCGTCCGCAACCGTTTTTTGTTCCATCCCCCGG
>DASWJX010000152.1:0-4994 GCA_036396915.1 Geopsychrobacteraceae bacterium
AATCCTCCGCTGCTCAGGAAAAGGCAGATAGCCAGGGCTGTGACCAGGCGGTGTACTAAGCTGCGCGACATGAGGCGCTCCTGAGTGAGGGGCAAATAAAAAAAGCCCGCGGGCCGATAACAGGGTCCGCGGGCTTCATCCGTTTTTGAAGCGTTGCATTCCACCCTCCCTATCTCCCGGGGAGTTCTTCGTGGGGTGTCCGTTGCGGCAGGTCTTCTGGCTTGCGAATCGTCCTCGGAGGCGCCTTCCCGGCGGTTTTTGCCAGTGGCATGTTGCCTCTTCGTCATCGCTCACAGCGGCGGGTCCGCGGGGGATTTACACCCCTCTTCCCTGGGCCGACGAACATTTAAATTGAATGAGTAACTTATACGGTAGTGCTCTCCCGGCTGTCAAGTTGCGGTCGTCATTCGTCGCCGTCCGCCGCCTGAAATGCGGGCGCTTGGTAGGGGGTCAGATTGATCTGGATGCGGCGGTTCATGGCGCGCCCCTCGTCGCTGCGGTTGTCGCCGACCGGGCGGTATTCGCTGAAACCGGTCGCGGAAAGCCGGTCCCCCGAAATGCCGACTTCGTCCTGCAGGTAGTGAACAATGCTGGTGGCGCGGGCCGTGGACAGCTCCCAGTTGGACAAAAAGCGCTCCTTGAGCCGGGGGCTGATCGGCACGTTGTCGGTATGCCCCTCGATGCTCAGGGCCCGCTCGGGGTATCTGCCGATCACGTCGCCGAGGTTGCTCAACAGTTTTTTTCCTTCCGGTCTGATGTCGGTCCGGCCGGAATCGAAAAGGATCTGGCTGAGCAGGTTGACGGACAGCTTGCCCTCCAGGTTGGTGATGGTGATTTCGCCGCGCTCGATTTCGCTTTCCAGCGCGCCGACCAGCTGATCGTAGGTGTTTTTCAGTTTGGCCAGCCGGGCTTCGCGGGCGATCTTTTCCCGCTCCAGCTGCTGCTCCAGTTGCGTTTTTTCCCGTTGCAGCTGGTCGATGGCGAGCAGCAGCTGTTCGTTGGCCTGTTGCAGCTGGCCGATCTGCTCGGCCGCTTCCGATTGCTGGTGGGTGAAACTCCGGGTCTTGCGGGTCTGTTCCGCCCGGCTGCTGATCAGGGAGCGCTGCAGATCGGAATTCTGGTTGAGGGCCTCGATCAGCCGCCGATTGAGGTCGGAGAGCTGTCGTTCCAGCTCCGCTTTTGCCTCGCTCAGCTCGGTCTTTTCCGCCTGCAGCTGCGCGCTGTCGCGGCGGAGCAGGTCGGCTTCGTTGACTTTCTGCTGATAGACGTTCTTGCTGACGCAGCCGCTCAGCAGCAGGCTCAGGGCCAGCAGAAAAAATAGCGGGTTGATGGGTCGGGACATGGCATATCTCCTGAATCGGTACAGGCCGCTCTTGATGGCGTCGCAAAAACTCACCAACTGCTGCGTTGCCGCACTTGCTCGCGCTGCTTCGACGTACCTAAGTACGTCTCATTGCTCGACAATCGCGCGCCTTGCATTTGGCGCTTTTTGCCTGGCCATCGGCTATTTTGCTTTCTGGCGAAAGCATCAATTTTGACCACCCCATGTTTAACACAAGCCATCGAAATGTAAAGGAGATTTATCCCCGTGGCGCGGGGGATTCCGGTTGCGGCCGGCCGGCCGCTGTGCTATACAGTAAAAAAATTCTAACTGGAAATCCCCCGCTTTTTTCGGGGCTTGCAACGAACCAAAACGGGAGTCATGGGCATGTTCGAAATCGAGAGGATCGTGCGCACCGCGCTGGAAGAGGATATCGGGCTGGGCGATATCACCACGGAGGTGACGATCGCCCCCGGTACCGTGGCGCGGGCCGAGCTGGTGGCCAAGGAGGATTTCACCCTGGCCGGCATCGATGTGGCCGCCCGGGTCTTTACCATGCTGGATGCCGATGTCGCCTTTGAGAAACTGCTCGAGGACGGCCAGCAGATCAAGCGGGGCGATGTGCTGGCCTGGATCAAGGGCTCGGCGGCCGTACTGCTGCAGGGGGAACGGGTGGCGCTGAACCTGCTGCAGCGGATGAGCGGCATCGCCACCATGACCGCAGCCTTTGTCCGGGAGGTCGAGGGGACCGGCGCGGTCATCGTCGATACCCGCAAGACGGTTCCGGGACTGCGGGCCCTCGACAAATACTCGGTGCGCATGGGCGGCGGCCGCAACCATCGGATCGGACTGTTCGACGGGGTGCTGATCAAGGAGAACCATGTCGCCGCGGCGGGCGGGGTCGGGGTCGCGATCAGGCGGGCCCGGCAGAAACTGCCGCATACCCTCAAAATCGAGATCGAAACCCGTAATTTCGACGAAGTCGGCGAGGCGCTGGCGGCCGGGGCCGATATCATCATGCTCGACAACATGAGCCTGGACGAGATGAGCGAGGCGGTGGCCCGCATCGACAAAAAGGCGCTGGTCGAAGCCTCCGGCGGGGTGAACCTGGAATCGGTGCGGGGCATTGCCGAAACCGGAGTCGATATTATTTCCGTCGGCGCGCTGACCCACTCGGTCAGGGGCGCCGATATCTCGATGCTGTTCGATTCGTAACCGCGTTGCCCATCAGCCGGGAGTTGTCTTGAGTTCACGTGATCAGATCCTCAGCCTGTTCCGCCGCAAGGGAGCCGCGTTTCTCTCCGGGCAGGAAATCAGCCGGACGCTGAATATCTCACGGGCCGCCGTGTGGAAGCAGGTCGAACAGCTGCGCGAGCTCGGTTTCGAAATCGAAGCGCGGCGTTCGCAGGGCTATCGTCTGCTGACCGGCCCCGACCTGCTGCTGGCGGCCGATATCGAGGCCGGTCTGGCCGGTGGCATCGACTGGTCGGTGCACTGTCTGGCGGAGACCGGCTCGACCAATCAGGACCTGCGACAGATGGCCGAGCAGGGCGCCGCGGAAGGCACGTTGCTGGTGGCGGACCGACAAAGCGCCGGCCGGGGCCGTCTCGGTCGGCGCTGGGAATCCCCCGCTGGAGTCAACCTGTACTGTTCCCTGCTGCTGCGTCCGCGGATCCCCCCGCAACAGGCCCCCCAACTGACCTTTCTGTCCGCCGTGGCCACGGCGGAGGCGTTGATCGAAACCTGCCGGCTGCCGGTGCGTGTCAAATGGCCCAACGACCTGCTGGTCGGCGGCCGGAAAATTGCCGGCATGCTGAACGAGATGAGTGCGGAATCGGAGCAGCTGCATTTTGTCCTGCTCGGCATCGGCGTCAACCTGAACATGACGGCACAGCAGTTCCCGGCCGAACTGCGTTATCCGGCCACCTCGGTCCTGCTGGAGCGGGGGGAGCCGGTGGCGCGGCTGGTTTTCATCCGCAGTCTGCTGCAGCGCATCGACGCGCTCTACCGCATCTACCTGGATGAGGGGTTCCGGGCGATTCGTCGGCGCTGGGAGGGGTTGTCCGATCTGCTCAATTGTGTCGTGCAGGTGGATCAGAACCCCGGTTTGCAGGTGGGAACGATGGTCGGTCTGGATGAGGACGGCGCGCTCCGTCTGCAGTTGGAAGACGGGCGGATCGAGCGTATCCTGGCCGGCGATGTGCGCCTGCTGTAGGGCCGGAGCGAGGGATCGGATGTGCAGCGCGGACCGCAGTCGGCCTGCCCAGTGAAACGGAGTGACGCGTACATGCTATTAGTGATCGATGTCGGAAACAGCAATACGGTGCTGGGCATTTACCGGGACAACCTGCTGGAACACAACTGGCGTGTCGCCACCGACAAATACCGGACGGTGGATGAATACGCCATGCTGATCCACAATCTGTTTCAGCTGGCGGGGATCGCCTTCGACGATCTGTCCGATGTGATCATCTCCTGTGTGGTCCCGCCGATGCTGAATACCCTGGAAGGGCTCTGCAAACAGTACTGCAAGCTGAGCCCCTACGTGGTCGGTCCCGGCATCAGGACCGGCATGCCGATCCAGTATGACAACCCCAAAGAGGTCGGCGCCGATCGGATCGTCAACGCGGTGGCCGCTTACGAAAAATGCCGGTGCGCGTTGATTATCGTCGATTTCGGCACCGCCACGACCTTCGACGTGGTCTCCGCCGAGGGGGACTACCAGGGCGGGGCGATTGCGCCGGGGGTCGGCATCTCCTCCGAAGCGCTCTTCGCGCGGGCCAGCAAACTGCCGCGGGTCGAATTTTCCCGTCCGGCGCAGATCGTCGCCAAAAATACCGTCAACAGCATGCAGGCCGGAATCTTCTTCGGTTATGTCGGTCTGGTGGAAGGGATCGTCAGCCGGATGAAACAGGAGCTGACCACCGAGCCGCGGGTGATCGCCACCGGCGGCCTGGCGGCGCCGATCGCCGCCGCCACCGAGTGCATCGATCTGGTTGATCCCTATCTGACCCTGGAAGGGCTGTATCTCCTGTACTGCCGGAATCGGAATCCTCCGGCGGCCACCCGAAAGCCGGTCTGAACGCCTTCGGGGTTTATTCGCTACATTGACTGCGGCGCGTCAGGCGCCGACCGACCGGAGCTTTTCGCAAGCGGAGCTCCGGCAGGTTCCCTTTTTACTGCATGGAAAAGGAGCGATCATGGGCAAGTACGACACTGCGATGTTGAGAAATCTGGGAATTGTGGCACACAACAGTGCCGGCAAGACCACCCTGGTTGAGGCGATCCTGTTTGATACCGGGATGAACGACAAACTGGGAAAGGTCGACAACGGCACGTCCTCAATGGATTTTGAGGAGGAGGAGATCAAGCGGGGGATTACCCTCAACGCCAGCCTCAACCACTGCACCTGGAACAAGCACAGTTTGCACATCGTCGACACCCCCGGCGTCAGCAATTTTCTGCACGACACCCGGCGTTGCCTGCGGGTCCTGGGCGGCGCGGTGGTGATCGTCTCGGCGATCTCCGGCACCAAATCGCAGACCAAAAAGATCTGGGACTGGTGCGACGAGTTTGAAATCCCCCGGATCGCGTTTGTCAACAAGATGGACAAGGAACGCGCCGATTTCCTCAAGGCGGTCGACGACATGCAGAAAGCGCTCGGCGCCCGGGC
>DASWJX010000153.1:0-8952 GCA_036396915.1 Geopsychrobacteraceae bacterium
CTCGCTTTCCGGCTCTGGGCCGGAAACTGGTCGCCGGCTACCGGCCGCCGGCCAGTTGCGGCGACGTGCCCTGGACCGAGCTCGCCAGGCCGTTGTCCGCGTGCCGGGTCGCATTGGTCACCACGGCCGGGATTCATCATAAAGACCAGCCGCCGTTCGATATGACCGACTCGCCAGGGGGGGATTTACAGAAACAGTCGATAGGCCGGATCGTCGGTCGCTTCGATAAAATGATAGCCGAGCCTGTCGAGGAAGCGACTTAGCTTTTGCTCTTCTCCGGCGGGAATTTCCAGGCCGATCAGCACCCGGCCGTAGGCGCCGCCGATGGTCCGGTAGTGGAACAGGGAGATGTTCCAGCTGGCTCCCATGTCGGCCAGAAAGCGCGCCAGCGCCCCCGGCCGTTCGGGAAACCGGAAGCGGTAGAGAACTTCCCGGGACGCTTCCGGCGAGCGGCCGCCGATCATGTAGCGCAGATGGGTTTTGGCCAGTTCATTGTCGGTCAGATCGAGATTGCTGTAGCCCTGATCGGTCAGCCGCTGCGAGAACCGCTGCCGCTCGTTTTCGCCGCCGATGGAGACGCCGACGAAGATCCGGGCCTGCCGCCGGTCGGCCAGCCGGTAGCTGAACTCGGTAATCTCCGCGGCACCGAGGGTTTCGCTGCAGAAGCGGCGCAGGGCGCCCGGTTGTTCCGGGATGGTCACGGCGAACAGCGATTCGCACCCTTCGCCGGTCTGGGTCCGCTCGGCCACATAGCGCAGCCGCTCGAAGTTCATGTTGGCTCCGGAGTTGATCGCCACCAGGGTCTGTCCGCTGATGTTCTGCTCGCGAACATAGCGTTTCAGTCCGGCCACCGCCAGGGCACCGGCCGGCTCGACGATGGAACGGGTCGCCTGGTAGATCGATTTGATGGCGCCGCACAGTTCGTCGGTGCTGACCCGGATGACGCCATCCACATGCTTTCTGCAGATGTCGAAGGTCTGTTTGCCGATCTTGCGGACCGCCACGCCGTCGGCAAAAATCCCCACCGATTCCAGCTCGACCCGCCTTCCGGCCTGCAGGGAGCGGTACAGGGCATCGCTGTCGATCGGCTCCACGCCGATCACTTTAATCTCCGGACAGAGGGCTTTCAGATAGCCGGATATGCCGGCTATCAGCCCGCCGCCGCCGACCGGGACGAACACCACATCCAGCTGTCCGGCGCTCTGGCGCAGCAGCTCATCGGCAACCGTTCCCTGCCCGGCAATCACCAGTTCATCATCGAAGGGATGGATATAGGTCATGCCGGTTTCCGCCACCAGCTGCCGGCACCGTTCGGCCGCATCGGAATAGCTGTCGCCGTGCAGCACCACCGCGGCGCCGAGGGCGCGGACCGCATCGACCTTGATCGCGGGGGTCGTTTCAGGCATGACGATCAGCGCTTGCAGGCCGAGCTTGCGGGCGGAGAAGGCCACACCCTGGGCGTGGTTGCCGGCCGAGGCGGCGATGATGCCGCGCTGTTGCTCGGCCGCGCCGAGCTGGGAGATTTTATTGTAGGCGCCGCGCAGTTTGAACGAGAAGACCGGTTGCAGGTCCTCTCGTTTGAGCAGAACGCGGTTCTGCAGTTCCCGGGAAAGTTGTTTCGCCTCTTCCAGCGGCGTTTCGACGGCGGCTTCGTAGACTCTGGAGGTCAGGATCAGGCGCAGCAGTTTCTGCATGGGATCTCCTTGGCAGCATTGATCCCGTTTCAATAGCATATCCGCCGCGCTTTGTCATTTTGCATTAGCGGGGCTTGAGGTCTGCCGCGGCGGGACGGCGCACAAAAAAGAGCGGACCCGCCTGTGCGGGTCCGCTCTTTGGTTCTTCGCTTACGCTCGGGGTTACCGCTGGGCTTTTCTCCTGAGTCCGGCCAGCGCGATCAGTCCGGAGCCGAGCAGGATCAGGGTGCCGGGCTCGGGGACCACCCCGGTGACATCGTGGCTGGGCGGATTGTAGAAGGCATCCGCCGAGAAGACATCGAAGTGCAGTTGCGTGAAGCCGCTCCATTCGACGAACAGCGAATTGACCTCCATCCCTTCCAGGAAGAAACCGGTGTCGTAGATGGCGAACATGGCATCGCCCGATGGTTCGTAGACGCCATGGCTGCCGGCGCCGTATTCCGTGATCGCTGCGAGGTCGGTGTAGGGGAAGTCGGTGATGGCGTTACCGTCGATGGAGAGGCTGCCGGTTTCGCCCTGATGGACGGCGGCAATCAGATAGATGTTTTCGGTGGTGGTCTTGGAGGCGTTTTTGATGTAGAGGGTGAACGGAGAGTCGGCGGTCACGAAACTGTCGGTCAGCCAGGCATCCGGGTCGTCTCCGACATAGTCGGGGTTGGTGAACTCATCGAAGTCGGGTGAGGTGCTCAGCCACAGATGCGGGCCGTCGACGACAGCCGCCAGGGCTACGGCCGGCAGCATCAGTGCTGCAAGGAGCAGGAGAACGAATAATTTCAGATGCTTTTTCATGACGTTACCCCTTTCATCGGAACATGGTCAACAAGGCAAGCTTGACCAACTAATGAGCAATAACCATGCCGTTCTATAAGGCCCTGTAATCTGTCGATTTTTGCTTCGCAAGCCGCTCCAGCATGGCATGTGGCAAGTTTTTCGACAGCGAACGGCACGCCGGAAAATTGTCAGGTGTCGCGGTAACAAGTTGTTATCAAACATGAAATTGAACCGGTCCCGGATCGGGGCAAAAGCGGAAAAACTCCCGGCCCGGATCTGTACGCATATCTGACACTTTTTTCATGCGCAGGAATGTTGTTATTCGCGACGGCGTCGCCTTTCCCGCAACCGCGAAAAATGCTATTCTGCGGCGAACAGCCAGCCGGTGGGGCATTGCCGCCGCCGGCAGTCCGTGAATCCCTTCAATCCCTTGAAAGTGAAATGTCCGGCCATGAATAAACCGTCTCCGCAACCGATTTATCTGAACGATTATCGCACTCCGGCCTATCTGGTCGAGCGCGTCGCCCTCGAGTTCGAGCTTGCCGGCGCCATGACCCGGGTTCGCTCGGTTCTGAAGATCCGCCTCAACCCGGATCGGGAGGGGACGGGCGAACCTTTGATCCTGTTCGGTCGGGAACTGGTCCTGGAACGGCTGGCTCTCGACGGGCGGATACTCGCCGCCGCCGACTATCGTGTCGATGAGGAACAGCTGATCGTCGCATCGGTGCCGCAACGGTTCACCCTGGAGGTGACGACGGTCATCGCCCCGGCAGACAATACGTCGCTGGAGGGGCTGTACCTGTCGAGCGGCAATTTCTGCACCCAGTGCGAGGCGCAGGGGTTCCGCAAGATCACCTACTACCCCGACCGGCCCGATGTGATGGCCCGCTTCACCACCCGCATCGTCGCCGACCGGGCGGCGTATCCGGTGCTGCTCTCCAACGGCAATCTGCTGGAGCAGGGCGAGCTGGACGGCGGCCGTCACTACGCCCTGTGGGAGGACCCCTTCCCCAAGCCGAGCTATCTGTTTGCGCTGGTGGCGGGGGATCTGGTCCGTATCGAGGATCGCTATACGACGCTGTCGGGGCGCGAGGTGCTGCTGCAGATCTTCGTCGAGGCGCGCAATCGGGACTACTGCGACCACGCCATGCAATCGCTGAAAAAGTCGATGGCCTGGGACGAGCAGCGGTTCGGTCTGGAATACGACCTGGACCGTTACATGATCGTCGCCGTGGACGATTTCAACATGGGCGCGATGGAGAACAAGGGGCTGAATGTTTTCAACTCCAAGTACGTGCTGGCCCATCCGGAGACGGCGACCGATGCCGATTTTCTGGCGGTGGAGGAGGTCATCGGCCACGAATATTTTCACAACTGGACCGGCAATCGGGTGACCTGCCGCGACTGGTTCCAGCTCAGCCTCAAGGAGGGTCTGACCGTGTTCCGCGATCAGCAGTTCTCCGCCGACATGAACTCCGCGGCGGTCAAGCGGATCGACGACGTCCGGGTGCTGCGCCAGAGCCAGTTTCCCGAGGATGCCGGGCCGATGGCGCATCCGATCCGCCCCGCCTCCTACGTGGAGATCAACAATTTTTATACGGTCACCGTCTACAACAAGGGGGGCGAGGTGATCCGCATGCTGCAGACCCTGCTCGGCAGGGAGACCTTCGTCAAGGGGGTGCAGCTCTATCTGCGCCGCCACGACGGTCAGGCGGTGACCACCGACGACTTCGTGGCGGCCATGGAGGATGCCGCCGGCATCGATCTGCGGCAGTTCCGGCGCTGGTACGATCAGGCCGGTACGCCGCAAGTGACCATCGAGCGGGAGTACGACGCCGAGCGGAAAACCCTGACCCTGCATCTGGCGCAGGACTGTCCGCCGACGCCGGGGCAGCCGGAGAAGCAGCCGTTTCATATCCCGCTGGCCATCGCTCTGCTCGATCGGCGGGGAGAGGAGCTCCCCCTGCGGCTGGAAGGTGAGGACCGTGCCGGGGCAACCACCCGGGTTATCGAGCTGAGCCGGGCGCGGCAGACGGTCCGCCTGGTCGATATCGATGAGCCGCCGGTGCTTTCCGCGCTGCGGAATTTCTCGGCTCCGGTGCGGCTGATCTGCGACGACGCTCCGGGCGAGCTGGCCTTCCGGCTGGCGCACGACAGCGACCCCTTCAATCGCTGGGAGGCGGGTCAGCTGTTGGCTCAGCAGGAATTGTTGCGGATGCTGGACGCGCGGCGGCAGGGACAGCTCGCGGCACTCAGCCCGCAGTATGTCGGCGCCTGGCGCACGGCCCTGGCGGACCGCAACGCGGACCGCAGTCTGCTCAGCCAGTTGCTGTGCCTGCCGAGCGAACTCTACCTGGCGGAGCAGGTTGACGAGATCGAGCCGGACGGCATCCGCGAGGTCCGCAACCGGGCGCGGCGGCAACTGGCCCTGGAAGCGCGCGAACTGCTGCTGGAACGCTATCTGGAATGCCGATCCGCAAACGGCTACCGCCTGGCCCCGGAGGAGATCGGCCGGCGCAGTCTGCGCAGTTTCTGCCTGAACAGTTTGATGCTCCTCGAAGAGCCGGAGGTCGCTCGGCTTTGTCTCGAACAGTATCGGCAGGCCGACAATATGACCGATCGCCTGGCGGCGTTTGCGGCGCTGGTCGACAGCAGTCTGGCAGAGCGGCAAGCGATTCTGGACGATTTCCTCGCGCGCTGGCAGGACCATCCGCTGGTCGTCGACAAGTGGTTCACGCTGCAGGCGCAGTCGCATCGCGAAACGGTCTTTTTCGAGGTGGAAGCACTGTTGCGGCATCCGGCCTTCACCCCGCACAATCCGAACCGGGTCCGCGCGCTGCTCGGCGCGTTTGCCGGGGGCAACCTGGCCGGTTTCCATCGCGCCGACGGCGGCGGCTATCAGCTGCTGGCGGAGCAGATTCTGGCGCTCGACGCAAGGAATCCGCAGGTGGCCGCCCGTCTGGCCGGACCGTTCAGCCGCTGGCGGCGCCTGGAGCCGCAGCGCCGCAACTTGATGAAACAACAACTGGAGCGGTTGCAGGGAGCAACGCTCTCCCGCGATCTTTATGAAATCGTCAGCAAAAGCTTGAAACCGGAGGGGTGCGATGCGTGACGTCCTGATCATCGGTTGCGGCGATATCGGCGGCCGCGTGGCCCGGATGCTGCTGGAGAAACAGGCGGCCGTGACGGCCCTGGTCCGCTCCGAAGAGAAAGCCGCGGAACTGCGGGCGGCGGGGCTTGCCACGCTGATCGGCAATCTCGACTACGGCGAGGAGACCCCCGAGCTGCCGATCAACGGTGCGACGGTTTTCTATATGGCCCCGCCGCCGGGGGGCGGATTCAGCGATTACCGGATGGTCAATTTCTGCCGGCGGATCGCCGCGGACAACCGGCCGGAGAAAATGGTCTACCTGAGCACCAGCGGCGTGTACGGCGATTGCGGCGGCGCCGTGGTGACCGAAGCGACTCCGCTCAATCCGCAGACCAGCCGCGCCAAACGGCGCGTCGATGCCGAGCGGCAGCTGCAGGAAGCGGCCCGCACCTACGGTTTTCCGCTGGTGATTTTGCGGGTGACCGGAATTTACGGGCCGAACCGTCTGCCGCTGGCGCGCCTGCACCAGGGGCACCCGGTCCTGCGGGAGGAGGAAGCGCCGCGGACCAATCGTATCCACTCCGTCGACCTGGCGCGGATCTGCCTGGCGGCGGCGGAAAAGGGCGCGGCGGGTGATATCTTTAATGTCAGCGATGGTCAGGAAAGCACCATGACCCGCTATTTCAATGCCGTGGCCGATCTCTACGAGCTGCCGCGACCGCAGCAGATCTCACGTGAGGAAGCGCGACAGGTGATGAATCCGCTGATGCTCTCCTATCTCAACGAGTCGCGGCGCATGGACAATCGCAAGCTGTTGGAAAAACTGGGCATAGCATTGCTCTACCCGACCTTGGAGACGGGCCTGAAAGCCTGTCGGGAGGACCCATGATCGACTCTATCTCATCGATGACGGTTCGGCCGGTCGCCAGTTTCGGCCGCGGTTTCGCGTACCCGTTCCGGGCCGCCGGGTTTCTGTTCAAGCGGCCGCGCCTGCTCAGGTATCTGGCAATCCCGTTTTGCATCAACCTGCTGATTTTTTCCCTGTCGGTCTATTTCGGCATCGATCTGTTCAACGGTCTGCTGGAACAGTATCTGCCGACGGGCGACGCCTGGTACTGGGTGCTGCTCAATTACCTGGCCTGGATCGCCGCCTTTCTGCTGACGGCGGTGCTGGTCTTCTTCTCCTTTACCGTGGTCGGCAACCTGATCGCCTCGCCGTTCAACGAACTGCTGTCGGAGCGTGCGGAAGAGGTCATTTCCGGAACGGCTTCGGATCAGCCTTTTTCGTTGCGGCGCTTCTGGTCCGAAGCGCGCCACGCCATGGGCGTGGAACTGAAGAAGCAACTGTTTTTCATTGCCGGCATGATCGCCCTGTTTATGGTCAACCTGATTCCGGCGTTTGGCGCGCCGGTTTATGCCGTTCTGGCGCCGTTGTTTACCCTGTTCTTTCTGGTCGTCGAATACCTGGGGTTTGTTCTGATGCGCAAGCAACTCAGGTTTGGCAGGCAGCGGGGCTATGTACTGAAAAGACCGCTGCTGATGCTCGGTTTCGGCTGCGGTGTCTTCTGTTTGCTGGCGATTCCGCTGTTGCAGTTTTTCTGTATTCCGCTGGCGGTGGTCGGCGCGACCCTGCTCTGGTGCGATTTTCCTCTGTCGGCGGCGAAGGAATAGGCGGTGCGTCGTCTCCCGTGCCGCTCCGTTCTGCCGCTGATCGTTTTATCCGGCCTGCTGTTCTGTTCCTCCGCCCCGGCGGCGGAGCGCCCGTCCTATACCCTGAACCAGCGGGCCGTGGAGCAGATGCAGCAGGGCGATTATGCCGCGGCCATCGCGCTTCTGCGGCAGGCCCTGGTGCTGCGGCCGCAGCACCAGGTGGTCCGCCATAACCTGGGCCAGGCGCATCTGAGCGCCGGTGAGCGCCTGATCAGCGAAAAACATTATGCCGAAGCGGTTGAGATGCTGCAGAACGGTAAGCAGTATGACGATCAGGAATCGCGGCTCTGGCTGTTTCGCGGACTGGCCCTGCTCCAGTTGAATGATTACCTGTACGCCGAGAGCGAACTGAACGAGGCCTGGGCGATGAGCGGCGATGAACCGCAGGTGCTCTGGTTGCTGGGGCGGCTCTACTATCACACCGACCGGATGCAGCAGGCCGTTGAGGTCTGGGAGCGGGCCCTGGAGCTGGAGCCGGACAACGAGATGATCGCCGGCCGGCTCAGCCGGGCCAGGCGCGAGCTCAAGGTCGAGCAGGAGATGAACAAGGACTACGCCGGCCACTTCATCATCAGTTACGACGGCGAACTGTCCGCCTCGCTCAGCCAGGACATGCTCGCAACGCTGGAGGATGCCTACGCCTGGGTCGGGGCTCAACTGCATCACTACCCGCAGCGACGGATCCCGGTGCTTGTCTATACCGACAAGGATTTCAATAAGTTGACCGATTCACCCGATTGGGCGGCGGGCATCTATGACGGCAAGATCCGCTTTCCCGCCGGCGGGATCAGTAGCGTTGACTCCCGGGTGGCCGGCCTGCTGTTCCATGAATATATGCATGCGGTTGTGCATGAACTGGCCGGCACCCGGGTGCCGTTCTGGTTGAACGAGGGGCTGGCCGAAATTGCCGCCGGCGAGCAGCGGCCGCCGGCGCTGGAGCCGCTGGAGCGGGCGCGTAAAGAGGGGAAGCTGTTTGCCTGGTCGGAACTGGAAGCGCCCGCGCGGCAGTTTGACTCCTCCCGGGTCGCGGTGGCCTACCTGCAGAGTTACGCTTTCGTCCGCTATCTGGTTGACGAGTACGGCTGGTTTCAGATGCGCGATCTGCTGGATGCTCTGGGCAAGGGGGCAACCGTCAGCGCCGCCATCGAGCAGACGCTCGGTGTCTACGCCGTCGATTATCGGTCACTGCAGGACGCCTGGGGCGCAGCGGGGCAGCGTCAGCCGGCTCCGTGATGCCTCCGCTTATTGCTTTTCTTCCTCCTCCGGGATTACATCAGCTTTCGGTGCGTCTTCCGGCGGTGTTTCGGCCCGGATCGACTCGATCTCTTCGACCAGCAGTGCCGCGGCCTGCTTCAGGCTGTCCAGTTTGGACAGCAGCTGTCCGACCTCCTCCCGCTCCAGGATCCGGCTGTGCCCCGCTTCACGGCAATCGTCGATCAGCTTCCCCAGCTCCGCATGCAGATGGTCGATTTTCTTGTGCACGGCTCCCAGGTCGATCTTTTTCTGAACGATCTGTTTGTACTGGTTGGCGCGGAAGGCGGCGGCGGAAAAGGTGTGGCGGGTGGCGTTCCACAGTTTTTCCGATGTCGACACGTGGCTCTCTTGACTCTCCTGGCTTTTCTGTTCCTGGGTCATTGCAGTGTCCTTTCACGTTGAATTGGTTGAGTAGGTACGGTCCGCAGCAAA
>DASWJX010000154.1:0-1732 GCA_036396915.1 Geopsychrobacteraceae bacterium
TATGTTTACGATCCGGAGGAGTTGTCCACGTTTCACAGATGCGGCTCCGCCGCTTCGTCGGGGCTTACTGCGGTGGCTGATCCGGAAACTCCCATCCGCCCGCACCTGGAGTAGGTTGCCATGCTGAGTTTCATCGGAATCCTCTTCGACGGCCTGGCCCTCGGAATGCTGCTGTTCATCATCTCCGTGGGCCTCTCCATCACCCTGGGCCTGATGGGATTCAACAACCTCGCCCACGGCGTCTTCGCCATGGTGGGCGGATACCTGCTGGTCGATCTGATGGGGAAGGCCGGCGTCGGGTTCTTTGCGGCCCTGCCGATCGTCTTCATCGCCGGCGCCGTCGCCAGCCTCCCCCTGGAGCGGATGCTCTATCGCCCCCTCTATAAAAGCACTCCGCTCGACCAGGTGCTCCTTACGGTCGGGATCATTTTCATCGCCACCGCGGGAGCTCATTTCCAGTGGGGCCCGAATCCTCAGCCGGTGGACATCCCCGAAGTGCTTGCCGGCCAGATTTCCCTGGGCGGCCTCGACATGTCGCGCTACAGCCTGTTTCTGATGGCGATCGGGATTTCGATTACTCTCGCCCTGCTGTTCGGGCTGGTGCGCACCCGCTTCGGGGCGAAGATCCGGGCCTCGGTCGACAACCAGAGGACGGCGGCGGCGATGGGGATCCGGGTGGACCGGGTATTCCAGATCACCTTCGCCGTTGGCAGCGGCCTTGCCGCACTGGGAGGAGCCCTCGGCATCAAGGTCATCGGCCTGGACCCGCAGTTCGCCTTCAAGTATCTCGTCTATTTTCTGCTGGTCGTCGTGGTCGGAGGGCCCGGTTCGGTGCTCGGGACGTTGCTGGCCTCGCTGCTGCTCGGCGTCGTGGACATCGCCGGGAAGTACTACGTTCCGCAGATCGGCGCCTTCGTCATCTATGCGACGATGATCCTGCTGCTGTTGCTCTTTCCTCAAGGGCTGCTGGGACGGAGGAGGATCAAATGAATGCGCCCCTGAAGGATACATCGAACCGCGACAAGAGCTATCTTAAGTTCATGCAGGACCGCGACCGGTGGAAGCCGGCGGAGATCCTGTTCTGGATCGCCCTGGCGTGCCTGTTTTTCGTGTTTCCGACCAACCTGGTGTTCGCCTCCCAGATCCTGATCACCGGCTTGTTCGCCCTGTCTCTCGACCTGATCCTCGGCTACGGCGGCATCGTGACGTTGGGGCACGCCGCCTTCTTCGGCCTGGGCGCCTATACGGCGGGCCTGCTGGCGACCCACGGCTGGCAGGAGCCGCTGAGCGGACTGCTGGCGGCCGGCCTGGTCGCCGGAGCGGCCGGTTATCTCAGCAGCTTTCTGCTGCTGCGCGGCGGCGATTTGACCCGCCTGATGATCACCCTGGGGATCGGCCTGCTGCTCTACGAGATCGCCAACAGCGCCTCCGATTTCACCGGCGGCGTCGACGGGCTGCAGGGGATCGAAATCGACAAGCTCTTCGGCGCCTTCTCCTTCGATCTCTACGGCAGGACGTCGTACCTCTACGTGCTGGGCGTCAGTTTCGTCCTCTTCGCCGTCACGCGCAGCATGATGCATTCCCCCTACGGCCTGGCCCTGCGCAGCTTCCGCGACAATTCGACCCGGGCGCTCGCCATCGGCATCCCCGTCAACGCCATCCTGACCAATATTTACACCTATTCGGCCGTGCTCGCCGGCATCGCCGGCGCCCTGCTGACCCAGTCGACCCA